>JAKSCL010000151.1 GCA_022360615.1 Hyphomicrobiales bacterium | reverse complement strand
GTAGCCGCCCGGGTTCATCTTCAGCATGTCCTCAAAGCTGAAATAGCAGCGTGCCATGGTCGACGACTTGGCTTTCTCAAGCGCCTTTTCACTCACACCGAGAATGCCGAGGCCAGCCGGAAGCATCAGACCTTTTTGCGAACCCGTGACCAACAGGTCGACACCCCAGTCATCCATGCGGAAGTCGATGGAGGCGATAGACGAGACGCCATCGACGAAGAGAAGCGCTTCGTGGCTGCAATCGTCCATGACCGCGCGCACACCCGCGATATCGGATGTCACACCGGTCGCCGTTTCGTTGTGGGTCGCGAAAACGGCCTTTATCTCGCCTTTGACGTCCTCGGCAAGGAAACGGCGGTAATCGTCCAGAGGAACGCCTTCGCCCCATTCGACATCGATCACAATCGGGTCAAGGCCAAGACGCTGAGCCATGTCGACCCAGAGCATCGAAAACTGTCCGAAGCGGGACATAAGCACCTTGTCGCCGGGATTGAGCGTATTGGAGATCGCTGCTTCCCAAGCGCCGGTTCCGGAACCGGGGAACATGAAGACAGTGCCCGTGCGGGTCTTGAAGACACGCTTTAAATCGCGGAAGAGCGGCAGGGTGAGATCGCCGAAATCCGGCGCGCGCATATCCTGCATGGGAACGTTCATGGCCTGGCGAACGCGTTCAGGGATATTTGTCGGGCCGGGAATAAAAAGATGGTTCGTACCGGTTTTCATGGTTTCGTCCCTAGAGCTTTGGCTTTGGCGTTATGCTGTTCTTGGGTGCTGTGGCTGATTGGCCTCGGCGGCACCTGTCAATCCTCGCCTATACCGGCTCACCGCGTCTGTGAAGGCCGAAACGGGTTGTTGTGAAAAGTGTGTTATTTACAAATTTTCTTTTTGTAATATTGTAAATTCCATCGTGAAGGCTGATGCGCTGGAGGAGCGCTGCACTTGAAATCGCAAAAGGTCTTCGTCGGCCCCCGGTTGCGGCGATTGCGCCGGGAACGGAAGGAAACGCAGGCGCAGATGGCGCAGGCGCTCAGCGTCAGTCCCGCCTATGTCAATCTGCTTGAGAACAATCAGCGGAGCCTTTCTGTCCAGGTGCTTTTGCGGCTCTCTGAGGTCTACGGCGTCGATTGGCGCGGCATGGTCGATGACGAAGCGTCGACCACTCTTTCCGATCTGCGAAAGGTGTTTCAGGATCCCGTATTCGGTTCGGAGAAGCCGGATGTGCAGGAGTTGCGGGCCGCGCTCGTTCATGCACCATTGCTCGCCACAAGTCTCTTAAAGCTATATGACAGCTTCGAAGTGCTCAGCGACCGCATCCTGTCGTTGAGCGATGAGGGTGCGGATGGAAAAGGGCCCGTTGTCGCCGCCAACCCGGAAACCGTGGTCCACGATCTGTTCCGCCGTTTCAAGAATCATTTCCCCGTTCTCGAGCAGGTGGCCGACGATTTCCGGCGTGGAACGATCATCGGCGGCTGCGAGGCCTTCACCTATCTCAAGCACCGTTTAGACAAGGAAATGGGTATCAAGGTCTGCATTTTGCCAGCCTCTGACATGCCGCTTGCGCTTCGGAGCACAATGAGGAGACCGGTGAAATCCGTCTTTCGGAAAGCCTCGACTACCAGAACAAGGTGTTCCAGCTCACCCATGTGGCGGGACTGCTCGAATATGGACATGTGATTGATGGCGTCATCCAGGACGCCGGCATCGCCGGGGCGCGCGAGCAATCGCGGTGCCGCGTAGAACTGGCGAACTATTTCGCGGCCGCCGTGCTGATGCCCTATGACGCTTTCTTCAAGGAGGCGGTCGCATCCCGCTACGACCTCGATCATCTGGCGGTGCGCTTCGGGGTTTCTTTCGAACAGGCCGGGCACCGGCTGACAACGCTTGGGCGCGAAGGCGCCAGGGGCGTACCTTTCTTTTTTCTGCGTATCGACAAGGCCGGCAATGTGACGAAGCGCTTCAATGCGACGGGCTTTCACCTCGCCGACCATGGCGGCGCATGCCCGCGCTGGGATGTGCATACGAGTTTTCGCACGCCGGGGCGCATCCTGCCGCAATTCGTCGAAATGCCGGATGGCAGCCGCTACTTCACCTTCAGCCGCACCGTAGACCGTCCATCAGCGGGCCGCCATACCCATGACAACCGGCTGGCGATCACGCTCGGCTGCGGTATCGAACACGCTTCGGAGATCGCCTACGCATCGCATTTCCGGCTGGCCGATCCGGATCTGATCACGCCAATCGGCATCAATTGCCGCCTTTGTCCGCGTCAGCAATGCGATCAGCGCGCTCATCAGCCCATTCATCTGGAGTTGCCAATCGACGAGCGCCGACGTGGGCAGACTCGTTTCGAGAGTTAGCGCTTGAGACCGGACACGAACCGTTCGGTGAGAACCATGACCATGTGACGGACGGTTTGGCCGGAGACGACCTGTAGTTTACCGGAACCGTAAAGCGAGCAGATGCCGTGAACGCTTGCCCAGTAGACCCGCGCATATTCTGCGAGTTCCTCAGGGTTTGCCTTGGGCGCAAACGGCTCAAGCGCCTTTTCGACAAGGCTGAGCATCCTGCCGATCTTAGCAAGATACCAGTCCGGCAGCTTCCGGCCGTCCGGCAGGCGGTATTCGAACAGCACGTCCCAAAGATTGTGCTGGTCTTTGACAAAGCTCAGATAGCCGTCGATCAGCTGTTCCAGTTCCGGCTGCGCGCTCTCCTTTTCAGAGGCGCTCAAGAGATGGCCGTAAAAGGCATCGAGCGTGCGGCTATTCAAATGGATGACGAGTTCATAGAAATCGTCAAAGACGTTGTAGAGCGTGCC
>JAKSCL010000256.1 GCA_022360615.1 Hyphomicrobiales bacterium | reverse complement strand
CTATGAGCAAGGGCGGCGGCAGGAACGTTACCAGGACGCAATCGACGCAACAGGTCAGGCCGGGTCCAGGCTTCGACCGGATCAGCGAAGCGCTTTACGGTTCGCTGGCGGCGGTCAATTCGGACTTCAACCGTGCGCGGGAAGGCATGTTCGACGCGGCGCGCGGCGGCGGCGCAATCAATCAGCGGTACAGCGCGCTTTTCGGCGCGGCGGATCCCACGGCCAATCTGGCGCTTTTGAACCGGACCGCGCAAGGCGACTTCCTGAACGCCAATCCGTATCTTGATGCGGTCGTGGGCCAGACGGTCAGGAACATGGGGGAAGGCTTTAGGGACTATGTGGTCCCTGGCGTTCATGCGCAAGCATCGGGGGTTGGCCGGTTCGGCTCAAGCGCGCATGCGGATTTATGGCGCGATGCGCAATCAAGGTTCCATCGCGATGTCGGCGACCGGGTTGCGAACATCCGCTATGGCGATTTTTCTCAAGAACGGCAAAACCAGATAGCGGCGCAACAACTCCTTGCAAACTACGGTCAAGGCATTCTTGGCGACATGGCCAACTGGCAGCTTGGCGCTTATCGAGCGGCCGGGAACCCCTATACCGAAATGGCAGGCCTGCTCCTTCCCCATATCGGACGGGATGTGCGGGAGATGGGGACGCAGACGACGCCGCGGCCGAGGCAGTCAGCGCTCGGCACGCTCGGGCGACTCGGCATGAGCCTTGCCTCGATTCCGCTCACCGGCGGCGCTTCCGCGCCGACCCTGGCCGGCGCAGCATTCGGCCGCTTATTTGGCGGCCCGGCAGGCTGAGATTTCCTTCAGCACACGCGTCTTCGGCGGGCGGCAGCGGGACCAGCGTAACGGATGAAACCATCACGGTTTTCAAGACGCAATTGAGGAGATGAAGAGATGATACATCCACGATCCAGCGGAGGCGGCCATCCGGGCGGTCTGCTCGGTGCGGTCATGGGAGGGCCGCCGCCGCGCACGTCGCCATGGCTTGAAGTGGGCGGGCTTATCCTCTCGGCGCTCGGGGACGCTCAAACCGGTGGCGACACCGATTACCTGGGGAGCGTCCTTAAAATGCAGAACCGCATGCGGGAGAGGGAGGCCAGCGCGTGGGAACTGCAAGAAAGACTGCGCCTTGCGGAGTTTGCACGCCAGCAGGAGCATGCTGCAAGGCGCGGCGCGGGCTTTTATCCGCATAACATGCCAACAAGCGGGCAGGCGGGCGTAT
>JAKSCL010000356.1 GCA_022360615.1 Hyphomicrobiales bacterium | reverse complement strand
TCATTTATTAAAATTTTTGTTTAAAAATGCGAGAATCCGATCAGAGTATTCTTTATCATTTGTAGGGTTAAAAAAAGTATTCTCATCTTGCACAATAAAGTGTAAATCTCCTTCTCTTGCCCAACTTTCAACATGGTCAGGTGCATTTTTCATAATTCTATCAAAACTTTGAAAAGGTACTTGAGAATCTTGATTTGAATGAATAATCAGTGCAGGTCGATCTCCAAGTTTCTTTATCTCATTTTTTGGTTTGATATTGAAGGACTTTAGTCCATATCTTACTGCTAGGTAAATTTGCACAAAGGGTCTCTGTATGCTGGCATAAATCTTTGGTGCCCCCATAAAAATCATGTTATCGTAAAATGCATCTTCCCATGCTGAATATGCTGACATACTGATAAGTCCATCTATCTCATCAATCTCACCGATAGAATTAATCGCAGTAGCTGCACCCATGGAGAGACCATAAACTATTATTGGCGTATTTTTATACTTATCTCCTATATAATCTACTACTGCTTTGGTGTCAAGATATTCTTTATAACCTAAACATATCAAGTCTCCTTCACTTTCACCATGTGCTCTCATTTCAAGAAGTATTGAACCATATCCATTTTCTTTTAACATCTTAGCATGACCAAAAAACGCTGTTACAGACGGATTATGTATCCCAGATAGAAAAATTACCATCGCTTTTGGCTGATTTATACTTACTTCATGAGCAATAATCTTCAAACCATCTTCTGTTAGCAAAGCAATTTTGTCTGAGGTTAGTCCGAAATCAGCAGCGGAATATATATCTTTAAAATCTACATGCTGATTAACAATATCATCCATAATAATGTGTGGGATTACTAGTAAAGATATAATAGCTAAACTTAACAAAATGACAAACGCCCGCATGATATTTTTTCTTATATTATTCCTTTGCTTTTTACGTACTGATTGCTCTTCGTTAATTTTTAAATTTTTCATTTAACCATTCCTCCATAATGTAACTATTATCTGATTATCTTAACTTTGCATTATTTTTGTCCAAATTTTTTAATCATTATTTTCAATTTTACCCATTAATTGTGAATAACCACAATAGGCATGATACTTTTATCTTAAAATTTTCACTTGATAATAGTTCTATAAAAAAAATCCTGAAACCCTTTTGCTAATTCCTTATTGAAGTAGCTATTTGAGTTCATTTCTATAAAGTATTCACCTGTTTTTATATCAACTGAAATCGAGTCTAATGGAAAGCCAATATTTCTATTTGGATGTACTCTTGATGTTAAAAGAAAATGAGGTGGTGAAATATCATCTCCATCATAGTTAAAGATATTTTTTTGATCC
>JAKSCL010000355.1 GCA_022360615.1 Hyphomicrobiales bacterium | reverse complement strand
GGACGACAACCACGGACATGCCGAACACAAGCGCACCGAAGAAAATATTCTGTTTGGTCCGTTTCCCGTAAGCGGTCCAGACCGCAGCGACGCCCATGGTGGCCGCCACAAGCGCTGAAACGGCAACGCCGAAAGCCCCGTAGACCGGCACGCAGCCCCTGATGCCGTTCATGCCGAGAAAATGCATGGAGATAATACCGGCGCCCAGCACCACGCCCGCAACGATCATATTGCTCCGCGTCCGGGGCCTGAAATGCATCAAAAGCAAGGCCAACCCGGCCAGCAGAATAGCAACCCATGCAGACGCCAGTGTCAGCTGCCTATCGTAAAAAATGGGAACGGGAAATTCCATGGCGAGCATTGCCACGAAATGCATCGACCAGATGCCGCCGCCCAGCACAAAAGCGGACATGACAACCAGCGTTTTACGCGTGCCGACCGGCAGGTTGGAAATGCCGTTTGTCAGCGTTAGGCCGGTGAAGGCCGCCATGAAGGAAACCAGGACAGCCGCCAGCACCAACGCCATGTCATAGGTATAAGTGACCATGACCTCATTTTGCCGCAATCGAAAGGATACAGGCGAACACCGAGCTCTACCTTAGCGTAATACTGCTAAGGTTTCCTTTGTCCACCCCGTTGGCTGAGAGTTGAATGGCTTGGAGAAGATGTTATCGCTTCGGGTTAGGTGATCGTGGGTTTTGGCGCGGTTCGAAGCCCGCCAGCTTCAGTCCGCACACGATAGGCCCTTATTCCAACAGCCGGGTACTGCCACGTCAGCCGGAGGCTTTCGGTGCGAAGAACGGGGCAGGCGTGAGGATCGTGTTGACTTGGCTGACGAGATAGCCCGCCTCAAGGCTTTTTTGCAAATAGGCGATCCATTCCGGGTCTTCGCTCATGGCTTTGCGCCGTGCGGCCCGGTCGGCGGCATCCTTGTAAACCCAGATGTGGATGTAGGAGTTCACATCCCCGGTCTCGACTGCGCCATAGACAACGGGATCACCCAGATGCCGGCGCTGCGCGTCCCAGCCGTGCTCCTCATAGAGTTTCATCTGCTTTTTAAGTGTGTTTGGGCGGCAGGTATAGGTGCGGTGATCGTAGATCACGAGGGTATCTCCTTGGGTTGCAGAATCGGCTGCTAGCGGTGGGGAGTATGCGTTCTGTCATCGACAGCGCGGGAACAACAACCATAAGATCGGATGCTTGGCGAGAATTGCGGAAAGGGATGCCGTTTTGTCCGGGACGAATGTGAAACATGGCGGCCGCCTCTTGATCGAGGCCTTGGAATCCCAGGGTGTGGAGCGTGTTTTCTGCATCCCGGGAGAAAGCTATCTCGCAGCTCTCGACGGCCTTTACGATTCCGGGATCGAGACGATTGTAACCCGTCAGGAAGGCGGGGCAGCGATGATGGCGGAGGCCCATGGCAAGCTGACGGGTAAGCCGGGCATCGCCTTTGTAACCCGCGGGCCGGGGGCAACGAACGCATCGGCGGGCGTCCACATCGCCTTTCAGGATTCAACGCCGATGATTCTTTTCGTTGGTCAGGTTGCCAGCGACCAACGTGATCGCGAAGCCTTCCAGGAGGTCGATTATCGCGCGATGTACGGTCCGCTCGCCAAATGGGTGGCGGAGGTCGATCGGGTGGACCGGCTGCCCGAATATGTGAGTCATGCCTTTCATACCGCGCAAACCGGCCGGCCGGGCCCGGTCGTGCTTGCCCTGCCCGAAGATGTTCTGTCCTCACAGGTCAACTGTGCCGCACCGGTTCAGCCTGCGACGCTGCCTTCTGGTCTTGCGCCCGAGGCCGATATCGCGGCGCTTTGCGCGCGGTTGGCCGAAGCCGAGCGGCCCTTCGTCATCGTCGGAGGAGGGGGCTGGTCAGCCGACGCGGCCGCCGCCTTGGGCGTGTTCGCGGAAAAGGCGCAAGTACCGGTGGGCGCGTCCTTCCGCTGCCAGGACTACCTTGACAACCGCCACCCGGCCTATGCGGGCGATGTTGGGATCGGCATCAATCCTGCGCTCGCTGAGCGAGTGAAAAACGCCGATGTCATCCTCGCTCTCGGCGCCCGGCTGGGCGAGATCACCACAAGCGGCTATACACTCCTTGCCCCGCCGGAGCCGCAGCAGCACCTCATCCATGTTCACCCCGATCCTTCGGAGCTTGGACGCGTCTACCGCCCCGCGCTGGCCATTGCCGCCCGCGCCGGCGCGGTCGTGCAGCAATTGGCGAAGGCGGAGACCGCGCCTGCCCGTAACCGCAGCGCGTTCGTAAAGGCCGCTCGCACGGATTACGAAAGCTGGCAGGAACCGCAGCAGACCTCCGGCGCCCTCAAAATGGAGAACGTCGTCGCGCACTTGAACGAGGTTCTTCCCGAGGATGCGATCGTCACGAACGGCGCGGGCAATTATTCGGCCTGGCTGCACCGCTACTACCGCTACCGTTCTTGGCGAACGCAACTGGGACCCACAAGCGGGTCCATGGGCTACGGCCTTCCGGCGGCCATCTCCGCAAAACTCCAGATACCGGACCGGGACGTGATCTGTTTGGCTGGCGATGGCTGCTTTCAAATGGTGTCGCAGGAGTTCGGCACGGCCTGCCAATACGGTGCGAACATCGTCGTCCTCATTTCGAACAACGCCATGTACGGCACGATCCGGATGCACCAGCAGCGCCATTATCCGCACCGTCCTTCCGGCACCGCGATCCTCAACCCGGATTTTGCGGCCCTTGCCCGGGCTTATGGCGGCTTCGGCGCGACGGTGGAGTGCGATGCCGACTTCCCGGAGGCCTTCGCACAGGCGCGGGCTTCAGGCGTGCCGGCCATCCTGGACCTAAAGCTTGATCCGGCCGCGCTCTCCCCAAAATTGAAACTCGAAAATTGACGCCGATCAATGTGAATGCGTGAAAATGCTTGGGCGAGCCTGCTTCGCGGCTATTCACGGCTCTTGTCACGCCCGTGTCGTGGTCGGGACGCCGAGAAACCCAGAACACGCCACATTGAGCACAAACTTTTCCGTATGAGTGAGCCCTGGTGGCAATGCCCATTTCGCGGGCATCTCGGGGGAGACGCTGGGGAGAAAAGGGGATCCAGGATGGAGACCGCACTCCGGATCTTGCAAGGCGAAAACACGCACCGCAAACCTGATGCCCAGGGCGCGAACTACCATCCCGTGATTATAGATCGCGGCGGATAAACGCATCGGCCAGCGCAGTGCTGACCTCCAGTGTCAGCGGCATTTCCACTTTTCCTTTCAACACGGTTTTTTACCAGCGGGCGGTGCTTGGCACTGCAGCGAATCCCCTGTCTTGCGACCGAGCGATGCACGCAACACGCGCCTCGGACAGCAAGACTGACATCAGACTTGAGGGAGAATTCTCATGCCGGACAATGATGTGATTCTTGGCGATGACGGCGACAACACCATCGACGGCCTCGACGGTGCCGATGTGATCAATGGCGGCTACGGCAACGACCGCATCGATGGCGGCGCGGGCAATGACGTTCTCGACGGCGACCGTGGCTCCGACCTTCTGATCGGCGGTGAGGGTGACGATACCATCATTCTGGACTCCGATGGCAGTGAACCCATCATCGCCCAGGACTACGACCCCAATGCGGGCCGGAACAATGAGATCGACCCGGACACCAGAACGGTTTTCCCGGACCAGCCGATTGTTGGCGACGACATCGCTGTGGGCGGCGAAGGGGCCGATACTTTTGTTATCAAGCCGCAAATCAGCGCGAAAGCGGACATTATCGCCAAGCACACCGATGCCGATGGCTGGATCGACTGGGCCGACGTGGCGGGCGAAAACGACAATGCGCACGATCACTGGGTCGATCGCTTTGGAACCGACATCATCGCCGACTATGACGAGGCCGAAGGCGATCGGATTTACATCTACGGCCACACCGTGGACCCGGAAATCACTTACCAGGACGTGGATGGCGATGGCGACGAGGAGTCGATCATAACCATTACCTCCAACCAAGGCGCCGGCGGCGGCGCCCATAATGGCGACTATCTTGGCACGGTGATCGTCCATGGCGACCGGGTCGATGAAGACGATCTCGAAATAAAGGGCATGGAAACCTACGGCGTGGTCGACACGATCGATCAGATCACGGAGGCTGTCGCGCCAAATGGGGAACGGGATACCACAGCCGATCCGCTTGTTTCGGAGAATACGTTCTTAAGCGAAGTCAACACCCGGAATCCGGGTGAAGACGAGGGGCCGGCATTTGCCGAAGAAACGTTTGAGCGTCCGCTTGTCGATGCGGCCGACGATACGGTCACTGGGACCGAAGGCGACGATGTCCTTGAAGGCGATCCGGTGGAAGCCTCGGCGTCATCCCTCAACGCGCCGCTCTCCTACTGGTCGTTTTCGATGCAAAACGGCGGGGTCTTTGAGGATGCGCGCGGTGTCTCGGATGCCGTCTATT
>JAKSCL010000104.1 GCA_022360615.1 Hyphomicrobiales bacterium | reverse complement strand
TGCGCTACGAACGCGTCATCATCATGACGGACGCCGACGTGGACGGCGCGCATATCGCCTCGCTTCTTATCACCTTCTTTTACCGCGAAATGCCGCAGCTCATCGAGAACGGTCATCTTTATTTGGGTGTGCCGCCCCTTTACAGGATCACGCAGGGTGGAAAGACAGTTTATGCCCGTGACGATGCGCACAAGGAGACGATCCTCGAAGAGCTCAAGTCTTCACGTGGCAAGATCGATATCGGCCGTTTCAAGGGCCTTGGCGAAATGATGCCGGCACAGTTGAAGGAAACCACCATGGACCCGAAGAAACGGAGCCTTCTTCAGGTGCGTATCGATGCGGATGAACAGTTGGTCCTCTCGCGCGTCGTCAATCGGCTGATGGGGAACAAAGCTGAGGAGCGCTTCCAGTTCATCCAGGAGCGCGCGGCTTTCGTCGATGAATTGGAGCTATGAAATAGGCTAATATTGATTAATCGAACATGTTTGTGGCGCTGTGTTAATATTTCGGCGAACCAAGCATTGACAATAGTGTCGCCATACCTACTGTCCATTGTAAGAACGCAGGGCTTGGCTCTGTGAAAGGCTATCTGCCTTACTCAACCCCTGATAAACCGAAAAAAGCATGACATTTGAAGACCTCGGTCTCACCGAGAAGGTCTTATCTGCGGTCAAGGAAGCAGGTTATGACGCGCCAACGCCCATCCAGGCGGGCGCGATCCCTGCCGTGCTCGCGGGGCGCGATGTTCTGGGCCTCGCCCAGACCGGCACCGGCAAGACGGCGGCGTTCACCATGCCCATTTTGTGCCGGCTTGAAACGGGCCGCGCCAGGGCCCGGATGCCGCGTACCCTGATCCTTGAACCGACGCGCGAACTTGCCGCCCAGGTCGCCGACAGCATCCGCAAATATGGCGTCAACCACAAGATATCCATGGCGCTCCTCATTGGCGGCGTCTCCTTCGATGAACAGGACAAACTCCTGACGCGCGGCGTCGACGTTTTGATCGCAACCCCCGGACGCCTCATCGATCATTTCGAACGCGGCCGCGTTCTCCTGTCGGGGATCGAGGTTTTTGTTATCGACGAGGCCGACCGAATGCTCGATATGGGCTTCATTCCCGATATCGAGCGCATATGCGGCCTCTTACCGCCGCGGCGCCAAACGCTGTTCTTCTCCGCGACCATGCCGCCCGAAATCGACCGGCTGGTTCACAAATTCTTGAACGCCCCCGAACGCGTTGAAGTGTCTCCGCCAAGCACCACGGCAGCCACCGTCGAACAACGGATCGCGCCGGGGGGGGCGGGCGATCCGAAATCGAAGCGGGCCGCGCTGAGGCGCGAAATCGATGCCTCCGAGAATCTGAAAAACGCCATCGTGTTCTGTAACCGCAAGCGCGATGTGGACATCGTCTTCCGCTCGCTCAAACGGCATGGCTACTCGGTTGGCGCGCTCCATGGCGACATGGATCAACGGGCGCGCATGGCGATGCTCGATGATTTTCGCGATGGCAATGTCCCCCTGCTTGTTGCGAGCGACGTCGCAGCGCGCGGGCTCGACATTCCCGAGGTCAGCCACGTCTTCAATTATGACGTGCCCTCGCATGCCGAGGACTATGTGCACCGGATCGGACGCACCGGACGGGCCGGACGTACAGGCCACACCATTATGCTTGTGACGCCAAGCGACGCCAAATGGCTCGCGGCGATTGAAAAGCTGACGGGCCAAACCTTCGATAAAACCGCGTTGGAGAGCGATGCGGAAACCGGCGACGGGGCCGCCGCCGACACAAAAGAGGTTCCGGCAAAGTCGCCCGCGCGGAACCGGCGTTCAAAGCGCGGGCGCCGGGATGACAGCCGCGAGGCACGCGAGGACCGTCAGCCTGGGGACAACCGCCGTGCTGAAACCGGAGAACGGGCGCCGCGAGACCGGAAAACGCCGCCCAAACAAGTGGCCTTCCGGGACACCGACTATGTTCCCGCCTTTCTGCTCCGGCCCGCACGGGTCAAAGAAGAGACCTGATGCCGTTAAACCGCTGGAGGTGGATGGTCTAGATCACACCTATCGGTTTACGGGGCATTAAGCGAATACCCCTACCGTCTTATTTGAGGTAGCAGGTGGCATTCCCGCCTGAAAAAAGGGATTCTCTTTAATGGACACCGGCGATTTCGACCGTTCGATCGCCCATGGCGAGTCGGCTCTCAATTATCTTAAGACATATTATACGCCCGCTTATCCACGAAACTACGAGCTCTGGTATACGTATTGCGTGGGTTTCAACAAAAGCTTGAATGAGGCCATCAACCGTCTCTTAAAACGCAATGGCCGCGTCTCGCCGGCCGAAGCACTCAAGCTCTACGACGAATTTCTCTCGCCGACGCGCCTCACCGACCGGGTTGAGGAGGTCGGCGGCATGGTCTCCAACGAGATTGACCAGATCACCGAAATGCTAACGGGCGCGCTCAAAACGACTGGCGCCTACGGCAACTCGCTTGACGGCGCCCGCGAAGCCCTCGGCACGGCTGGCGACCGCCAGACCATCGCGGCGATTGCCCGGGAGCTGGCACTCGCAACCAAGGAGATGTACGAAAACAATCAGAAGCTGGAAGCAAGGCTTCTCGATTCGAAAGCGCAGATTTCGGAGCTAAAGGACAGCCTTGAGGCGATCCGCTATGAATCGCTGACCGATCAGCTCACAGGTATCTCAAACCGGAAGCATTTCGACCAGTCGCTGACACGGGCGATCCAGGAAGCCGAAATGAGCGGCAGGCCGATGTCGCTGCTGCTTGGCGATATCGATCATTTCAAGAGCTTCAACGATCTCCATGGCCACCAAACCGGTGACCAGGTGCTCCGGCTTGTGGGACAGACGCTGAAGAATAACGTCAAAGGCCGCGATTTGCCCGCCCGTTACGGTGGCGAGGAGTTCGGCGTCATCCTTCCCGAAACGCCGCTGCAGGCGGCTGTGCAACTGGCTGAGAACATCCGCAAAGCGATCAAGGCTAAGGAACTCGTTAAACGGTCGACCGGGGAATCGCTCGGCCGCATCACAATGTCATTCGGCGCCGCCCTTTTCCGTCCGGGAGAACTATCCGAAGACCTGATTCACCGCGCCGATCAATGCCTTTACGCCGCCAAACGGGCTGGCCGTGACCGGGTCTTGACCGAGACAGACGACCAAACGGAAGCGCTTTCGGAGGTCGCCTGACACTTCTCAGCGAATCTGAGTTGTCATTTCAACGGGCAGATCAAACTCAGTTTGCCGAAAGGGCTTGTAAAGCTTCTTGGTTTGCCGGCGTGATGGCCACCGATTCGCCGCACCCGCAGGCCGAGGTCTGGTTCGGATTGTTGAAGACGAAACCCGACGACAGTGTGGATACCTCATAGTCCATCTGGGTTCCGAGCAGGAAAAGAACGGCCTTCGGGTCAATCAGGACCGTGATGCCTTGATCCTCGACGATTTCGTCGAGTGGATTGATCTCGGTCGCATAGTCCATGGTGTAGGACATGCCGGCGCAACCACCGTTCTTCACACCGATGCGAAGCCCGATGATTTCATCGTCGCGGGACGACATGATTTCGCGCACCCGGCCAGCAGCCGCCTCGGTCACGCTGATCACTTTGGGTTTTGGCCGTGCAGTTGCCATGTCAACACTCCTTGTTCATTCTGCCATGTTTGGCACATGGCAACGGTCCGATGAGCGCTTGGACTTTTCCTTGGCATATCGGCTTACAGCGCCGGACAAGTAATCGGCGGTTCTATGCAAGCACGCCGCCCCGGTCTTTTCACTCCTCCTACGCCGCGGCTGATTAATAGAGGTTCAACGCCACCTGGGCCTCTTCCGACATGCGGCTTGGGTCCCATGGCGGATCGAAAACGAGATTGACGAGAACATTGTTCACGCCGTTAACGGTCGAAATCGCATTTTCCACCCAGCCTGGCATTTCGCCAGCCACCGGGCATCCGGGCGCCGTCAAGGTCATGTCCACTTCGATATTGCGGTCGTTGTCGATATCGACACGGTAAATGAGACCAAGCTCATAGATGTCTACCGGGATTTCCGGATCGTAAACGGTCTTCAACGCCGAGACGAGATCGTCCGTGAGACGATCAAGCTCTTCCTTGGGTATGGTGCACTCGGTCTCCGCCGCGGCTGCCGCCTCGGCCAGTTCCTGCGGGTTCGATCCGGTGCTATTCAATTCGGCCGTATCCATGCCACCCTCGTCGCCACGAAATTCCATGCGGTCATCTCCCTCAATATAGCAATAAATCAGAAGTGATGAAGCACTCCCATTCGATATGGCCCTCACATGAAGAAGGATTGCGCTTTTTTCAGCGCCTCCACCAGTTTGTCGACCTCGTCCCGGGTGTTGTAGAGGGCGAAGGAAGCGCGGCAGGTCGACGTCACGCCGTAGCGCTGCAACAAAGGCTGCGCGCAGTGCGTGCCTGCCCGGACTGCGACACCGGAGCGGTCGATGATGGTCGAAACGTCGTGGGCATGCGCACCTTCGATTTCAAAGGAGAGGATCGCGCCCTTGCCCGGTGCATTGCCGAAAACGCGAAGCGAATTGATCTCGCCCAGCCGCTGATGCGCGTAATCCCGCAAGCGCGCCTCATGGGCCGCGATCGCCTCGCGGCCAATCGCCTCCACGTAATCAATGGCGGCTGCTAGGCCGATCGCCTCGATGATCGGCGGCGTGCCGGCTTCGAAACGGTGCGGCGGCTCATTGTAGGTGATTGTGTCCTCAAAAACGTCCTTGATCATCTCGCCGCCGCCATTAAACGGCGGCATCACGTCAAGATGCTCGCGCTTCCCGTAGAGAACGCCGATGCCGGTCGGCCCGTAGAGCTTGTGGCCGGTGCAGACATAGAAATCACAATCGAGATCCTGGACGTCGACAGGCATGTGCACAGCCGCCTGACTGCCATCGACGAGCACCGGAATGCCGCGCTCGTGGGCGATGCGGCAGACCTCTTTGATGGGAACGACGGTGCCCAGCACATTCGACATATGCGTAATCGCAACCATCTTCGTGCGTTCGGTGAGCGTATTTACGAAGGCTTCGAGCGAAAACGCGCCATCCTCCTCAACCGGCACCCAGACAAGCTCCGCGCCGCGCCGTTCGCGGTGAAAGTGCCAGGGCACGATGTTGGAGTGATGCTCCATGATGGTGAGGACGATCTCATCGCCCTCCCCGATCCGCATCCCGCCAAAGGATTGGGCAACAAGGTTGATGGCCTCCGTCGCATTGCGGGTGAAGATGATCTCTTCATGCGACGGCGCGTTGAGAAATCGCTGCACCGTCTCGCGCGCCACCTCGAACCGCTCCGTCGCGGCGTTCGAGAGATAATGGAGACCGCGGTGAACATTCGCGTATTCGGTCTCCATCATCGTGCGGATCGTGTCGATGACGGCCCGCGGTTTTTGCGCGGACGCCGCGTTGTCCAGATAGACAAGCGGCTTGCCATAGACCTCACGCATGAGGATCGGGAAATCCTTGCGCAAGGCCTCAACGTCATAGGTGTCGATCTTTTCCGCTGCGAGCGTCAAATCTCCGCCTCCGAAATCCATTCATTGGCAATGGCGAGAACAACGTCAGCCAAATCGTCATGGCCGATATCTTCAAACGCCTCGCCGACAAAGGCCGCGATCATCAGGGCTTTCGCTTCGCGATCGCCAATGCCGCGGGCCTTCAGGTAGAAGAGAAGGTCCTCGTCAAGCTGGCCGGATGTGGCGCCATGCCCGCAGACAACATCGTCGGCGTAAATCTCCAGTTCCGGCTTCACGTCCATTTCCGCTTCGTCCGACAGCATAATCGCGTTGGCGCTCATCTGGCCATCGGTCTTCTGCGCGTGCGGACGGACAAGAATCTTGCCTTGGAACACGCCGCGCGCCGTACCTCCAAGCACCGTCTTGAAGATTTCCGAGCTTTCGCAATACGGCACGGCATGATCGACGAACATGGTGATATCGCCATGCTGCTTGCCGCTCAGAAGGTTTGCCCCTCTGATATTGCAGTTTGCATTCTCGCCCTTGAACGCGAGCGAGAGATCAAGACGCGAAAGAGCAGCCCCTTGCACATAATTGAGAAGGTTGAAGCGGGCTTCTTCACCGATCTCGCAGATGAGGTTGGCAAGGTGAATGGCTGCACCGCCTTCGGTCTGCACCCGGAAATGGTCGATTTCGGCATTTTTGCCGACAATCACCGTTGTCGCAATATTCGT
>JAKSCL010000240.1 GCA_022360615.1 Hyphomicrobiales bacterium | reverse complement strand
GAAACAGGCCGGTCTCCCGAAAGCGTTTTAAGCCTCCAATTCTTTGACGGCTCGCCCTCCCGCATGAGAACTCAAACCTTCGTGCTGAGAAGCGGGCGGGCAATCCGGGAAACGTCATTCCGGCCCCGGATCGCCGTCCGGGCCGGACCCTTGCCGGAACCCAAGCCTCCGCCAGCGCAACGTTTACAGCCGGTTAAATCCCTATCACCTGTCACCCTCCGGCTTGACCGGAGGGTCCACGGCGCCTCGCAAGGGCCACGTTGCGGTTGGCCCTCGCTCTCGAAGCGGCCAAACTTCTACAGCGGCGCGTATTTCCTCGAGACTCTGTTCGGTTGTGAGCGGGGCGTCATTGTCGAAGGCGTATTCGACCGTGAAATCAACATGCTGATTTGTGACGGAGTTTTCAATTTGGTGGTGGCGCAGAACGATGTTTCGTTTTTCGTCCTTACCGGTGCTGCTTATCGCACTGCCGGGATGGTGGTTCCATCTCCAGATCGTTTTCGCCGTAACTGATGTCCAAGCCTTCCTCGCGGAGCCGCATCCGGTCGCGGGTGAGGCACCAGTCAGTGGCGAATCCAAGGGCGAAAATAATCACTAGGGAAGGATAAGCCACAGGTTCTGCGCTGGACCCGCCACAAACCACATGGTGTAAAGAAGGGTGCCAAGGGCGATAAAGCCGAAAATCCGAAGCCAAAGTGGAAGGCGGGGTTTGTGCATGTAGGGAATATGCTAGTCTTAGATGCGATATTCAATTCATTAGAGGGTTTGGAGGCAAGCATGCCAAAGTTGTTAGGCTTGATGGTTGTTGCGTGGTTCTTGATTTTGTCAGTTCCCGCATCTTCTTTCGAGGATGATCTACTTTGCCAGAAGTTGCAGGATGCGGCGGATACGATGAACAAGGATCGCGGAAAGATGGTTGATGTTATTACCCGCACGGATGGCGTGATTGTGCTGTGCGGGGTCAAAATTTTGCAATTCAAGAAGTTCTTATTCACCAGTCCCAAAAATTTACGGCCGGGGTGGCAGGCCCGGAAACAGTCTCAATGGAATGACATCTACTGCCAAGGCGATTTTCGGCGAATAATAGTCGAAAATGGGTGGACTGTTTCGCAAGAATGGATTTTTGAGGACGGCGCTCGGTTTTTGATGAAAGCTGAATGTGAATAGGGTTAGCGGTGATGCAACGCGGACAAGCGAGCAGGCTGCGGATAACCCGTTTCAGTTGCGGCTGCCCCCCGGCCTCCAAGCGGCTAGGCTGGATAACGGTCTAAAGCTCGGCGTTGCCGGGCTTTTTTCTTTTCCACCAAGCACAAAACCGGGAAACGTCATTCCGGCGAAAGCCGGAATCCACCGGCAAACGGGCCGTCTGCGGTTTGCTGGATCCCGGCTTTCGCCGGGATGACAAAAGGGAACGGGGCGCATCACGCCTCCCTCCGGGACGCCCGGCTAACGCCCGCCCTCAGGGTGAGGCCGGAATGCGGTCAAACGCAGCGCCCCGTTGCGGTTGGCCCCCGATCTCCAAGCGGCCAG
>JAKSCL010000324.1 GCA_022360615.1 Hyphomicrobiales bacterium | reverse complement strand
GACGGCCGACGGCGATGATCTCGTCGTCATGTGCTACACGAGCGAGGACTTCCGCGAGGGGCTTGAGGCTTTCCTCGCCAAGCGACCGCCTGAATGGAAGGGCCGATGAGATGACCCAGTCAGGAGCCGTTTCCGGTCCTCTGCACGGCATGCGCGTCGTCGAACTGGCGCACATCATGGCGGGGCCCGTTTGCGGTCTGATGCTCGCCGATATGGGCGCGGACGTGATCAAGGTCGAAAAGCCCAATGGCGATGACACGCGCCGCTTTCTGCCGCCTGATATCAAGGGGGAGTCGGCGGCCTTCATGATGATGAACCGCAACAAGCGCGGCATTGCGCTTAACCTGAAGGATGAGGCGGCGCGGGGCGTTTTGAAGACGCTTTTGAAGGACGCCGATGCTGTGATCGAGAATTACCGGCGCGACACGATGGAAAAGCTAGGCCTTTCCTATGACGTGCTGAAGACGGTCAATCCGGGGCTGATTTATTGCGAGATTTCGGGCTTCGGACGCACCGGGCCTTACGCCGAGCGGGGCGGTTTCGATCTGATCGCGCAGGGCATGTCCGGTCTGATGTCGATCACGGGCGAGGGGCATGGCCGCCCGCCCGTCAAGGTGGGCGCGCCCGTCTCCGACATCACGGCGGGCATTCTGGGCGCGCTGGGCGTCGCCGGGGCCTATGCGCACAAGCTGAAGACGGGCGAGGGCCAGCGCGTCGATACCTCGCTGTTCGAGGCGGGCATCACCCACACCTATTGGCAGTCGGCGATTGCCTTTGCGACGGGCGTCGCGCCGGGGCCCATGGGCTCGGCCCATCCCTTGAACGCGCCTTACCAGGCCTTCGAGACGGCGGATGGCTACGTCAATGTGGGGGCTGCCAACCAGAAGAATTGGGAGCGTCTGCTCTCCGTGCTCGGCCATCCCGAACTCAATGACGATCCGCGCTTTTCCTCAAATCATGGCCGCCAGACCAATCTCGATGCGCTTGTCGAGGTGCTGACCCCGCATTTCCGCACGCGCACAACCGGGGAATGGCTCGCCGATTTCGAGCGTGCCGGACTCCCGGCGGGGCCTGTGATGTCCGTCACCGAAATGCATGCCGACCCGCAGACGCTTGCCCGTGAGATGGTGGTTGAGACCGAGCACCCCGTGGCGGGCGCGGTCAAGACCATCGGCCATCCGGTGAAATACACCGGAACCCCCGGCGGCGTGCGCCGTCCCGCGCCGCTTCTCGGACAGCACAGCCGCGAGGTGCTCTCGGAAGCGGGCTACGCCGAGGCCGATATCGCGGCGCTCATCCAATCGGGTGCGGTGATCGCCACGGAGAACGGCCGGGCCGAAGCGGCGGAGTAGACGCTAAGCCGCCCGTGCCTGCTCCAGCACAGGCGCCATGGCCCGTTCGAGCCTGTCGGTGATTTCGCCCACCTGATCCGAAGTCAGGATGAAGGGCGGGGCGAGCAGGATGTGGTCGCCGCGCTGGCCGTCGACCGTGCCGCCCATGGGGTAGCACATCAGTCCTTCGTCCATCGCGCGTTTCTTGATCGCCTTATTGATGCCGAGCGCCGGATCGAAGGGTTCCTTCGTGCCCCGGTCGGCGACGATTTCCATCCCCAAGAACAGGCCACGGCCGCGGATATCGCCGATGTTCGGGTGGTTGCCGAAGCGGCCTTTCAGGGCGTTGCGCAGTTCCTCTCCGCGCGCGCGGACATTTGAAAGCAAGTCATCGCCGATCATGCGGTCGAGCACGGCGTTCGCCGCGGCGCAGGCCGTGGGGTGGCCCATATAGGTGTGGCCGTGCTGGAAGAAGCCGGATCCCGCTTCCACCGCCTTGAAAATCCGGCCGGAGACGAGCAGCGCGCCAATGGGCTGATAACCCGCGCCCAGCCCCTTGGCGATGGCGATCATGTCGGGTTGAACGCCATCTTCCAGGCAGGCATAGAGCCAGCCCGTGCGGCCCATCCCGCACATCACCTCATCGAGGATCATGAGGACGCCGTGACGTTCGCACACGGCTTTGATCTTTCCCAGATAACCCTCAACCGCGGGCACAGCCCCCATGGTTGCGCCGACAACCGGCTCGCAGACAAAGGCGGCGACGGTCTCGGGACCGAGTTCGTTGATCTTATCGTCGAGTTCCTGCGCCAGGCGGTCGGCATATTGCCCGTCCGTCTCGTCCGCCTCTTTCCAGCGCCAGGCATGGCAGGGCGAGACATGGTGCATCGCTCCCGTCAGCATGGGCTCGAACTGGCTGCGCCGCCAGCGGTTGCCGCCCGCGGACAGCGCCCCCAGCGTGTTGCCGTGATAGCTCTGCCAGCGGGCAATGACATGGCGGCGCTCAGGCTGGCCGGTCTCCAAGAAGTATTGACGGGCGAGTTTTAGCGCGGCTTCGACGGCCTCCGATCCCCCGGAGAGGAAGTAAACGCGGTCGATGCCGTCCGGCGCATGCTCAACCAGTTTGTCGGCAAGCGTCTCGACCGCTTCGGTCGTGAAGAAGCCCGTATGCGCATAGGGCAGGGCGTCGAGCTGGGCCTTGATGGCGTCCACCACCGTTTTGTCCGAATGGCCAAGACAGGAGACGGCCGCGCCGCCGGAGGCATCGAGATAGCGCTTACCGTCCGCATCCAAGATGTAGGCGCCATCGCCTCTCACAGCGACGGGCAGATCGGCCTTTGTGTGGCGGTGAAAGACGTGAGCGGATTTCATTTTGTGCCCCGGAGCCAAACTTTGGTTTATGACATCAGATTGTGCTCGCGGGCGAAAGCGAGAATGTGACCGGCAGTCACCTCCGGCTGCTCGACGCAAGGGATGTGGCCTGCGCCTTCGATGAGGTGGAAGGTGGCGTGCGGGATGAGGTCAGCGGTGGCGCGTACAACATCGGGCGTGGTCGAGCCGTCCTCATCGCCGCACAGGCAAAGGGTTGGAAGGTCGAGCTTTGCGGAACTCTCCCTCAGATCGGTGTCGCGCAGCACGGCGCAGGTGGCGAGATAGCCGTCCTTCGGCGTGCGGTTCAGCATGTTGCGCATGCCGGCAAGGCGTTCCGGTTCCTCCGCCCGGAAGCGCTCGGTGAACCAGCGCTCCATGGTGGCATCGGCGACTGCTTCGATGCCGCCGTTTTCGATTATCTTCATTCGGCCGGTCCAGGTTTCGGCATCGAGGACTTTGGCCGCCGTGTCGCAAAGGACAAGCCCTTCGATGCGGCCCGGATGGGCAGCGGCGAAGGCCTGCGCGATCACCCCGCCGACCGAGAGGCCGCAAAGGATCGTTGGGTCGAGATGAAGCGCATCGATAAGGGCGGAGAGATCGCCCACTTCGTCGATGATGGTGTAGGGCCCTGGCGGGCAGTCGGTCAGGCCATGACCGCGGCTGTCGTAAAACAGGCAGCGCATGTGAGGGACGATGATCTCCTCAACCGCGCTCCAGATGCGGAAGTCGGTGCCGAGCGAATTGGAAAAAACGATGAGCGGCGCATCCTTCGGCCCGCTCAGGCGGTAGTGGATGTTGATGCCGTTGGCGGCGGTGCAATCGAGCATGGCGAGGCGTTTCCTTTTTTGGCTGTCAGCGCCCGAGCCAATAGGGCAGGGCAAGCGTCAGCGCCGGTATGGCCAGAAGCAGCGCGACGCGCAAAAGTTCAACCCCGAAAAACGGCATCACACCTCTGAAGATGGTCGTCATCGGCGTCATCGGCGTCAGCGATTTGATGGCGAAGACATTGAGCCCGATGGGGGGCGTGATCAGTCCCAATTCGACCACCACAAGACAGAGAATGCCGAACCAGATGCGCAACTCGTCGCTTGTCATGCCGAAGGCGGCGTCGGCGGCCAGAACGTCCGGCCCGCCATTCAGGCCCAGCATCACAGGCCAGAAGAAGGGCACGACAACGAGGATCATCGACAGCGATTCCATCACGCAGCCGAGAATGATCAGAACCACAAGGACAAGGACGAGAATGAGCCAGGGGTCGATGCCGCTTGCGCCTGCCATTTCACTCAGCCCCGCTGGAAGGCCGGTGCGGGCGAAAAAGCCCTTCAGGATCTCCGCGCCGAAGATGATGAAATAGATCATGCCCGCGGTGACGGCGGCCGAAAGAACGGAGTCCCTGATGCCCTTGCGCGTCAGCCCTTCGCCGGTCAGGCGATGGCGGACAAGCCCGTAGCAAAAGACCGCGAAAACGCCGATGGCCGCCGCCGGTGTCGGTGTGAAGAGCCCGAGCCCCAGCCCGGCGATCATGGCAAGGAAAATGGCGGCGGCGGGGATGAGGCGGCGCAGGGCGGCGTTCGCTTCGTCGCGCGGCATGGGCCGGGCTTCGGGGGCAAGGTGCGGGAAGGCGCGGACAAGAAAGGCGATCAGCGCGATGAAGAAGGTTACCGCCAAAACCCCCGGAACAACGGCGGCCTGGAACATCTCGATGATCGAGGCGTCTACGATGACCGCATAAAGGACAAGCGCCACCGAAGGCGGAATGAGGATGCCGAGCGTGCCGCCTGCCGCGAGCGCGCCGGTGGCCAGATCCTCTGAGTATTTAAGCGTGCGCAATTGCGGCAGCGCGATCTTGCCCATGGCGCTCGCCGTCGCGAGCGAGGACCCGGACACCGCACCGAAACCCGCGCAGGCCGCGACCGCCGCCATCGCAAGCCCGCCTCTGATGTGGCCGATGAGAGCGTTCAGGCCCTGGAACAGGTCGCGGCTCAATTGCCCCGCGGCCGCCAGATAGCCCATCAGGATGAAGAGCGGCACGACGGAAAGCTCGTAATTGGCGACCGTTGAAAAGAACAGGGTCTTGAATTGCAAGAGGTAGGGCTCGAAACGCAGGAAGGGTGCGGCGAGGCTGAGCGCATAGGAGCCGCCGATGCCGACGATCAGCATGCCGAGCGCCACGGGCACGCGAAGCGCGGTCAAAAGGATGAAGACGATCACCCCGGCAAGGCCGATGAGTTCGCGCTCACCCATGGTCGTCCTCCGCGGCCAGCGGATGGATGGCGAGCACGCATGCCACGGCAGCCCAAAGGAGAAGCGACAAGAGCCCCGCAAGCTGGAACGGCCATTCCGGCCAGCCAAGCACAGGCGTTACCACACCGTCCTGAAGGGATTGCCAGGCACCCCAGGCGAGCATTAAGGCGAGAAAAAGGGCGGCGACGGCCATCGCGGCATCGCTGAAGCGCGCTATCCCGTTCTGGATCCTGCTTGGCAGAAAGGCGGAAAAAAGGGCGACCGAGACATGGCCGCGCTTGGCCATGCAATAGGGGAAAAAGGCAAACGCCGCAGGCGCCACAAGAAGTCGGACCGCCTCCTCATACCCTGGAAGCCCAGGAAACGCGCCGCCGAACGGGCGCACGGCCATGTTGATTGCAAAGCCCGCCACATTCAGCGTTGTGAGGAGGACAATAAGCCCGAGCATTGCGCCGCCGAGAAGCGCCCAGCCCTTGGTGACCTTTTGAAGGATGAGAGGCACCCGCCGTCCACTCGGTCACATGTGGCCGTCGATGCGGGCGCGCGCGGTTTCGACCAGTTCGGCGCCGGGAATGCCGTTTTTGGAGACGCTCTCGACCCAGCGTTCGATGACGGCCTCATGCGCTTTGTCGAAGGCGGCGCTCTCTTCGGCGCCAAGGGCGGTGACGGTGTTGCCCGCGTCGAGGGCCACTTTTTTGCCGGCGGGTTCCATCCCGTCCCATAGATCGCCCATGGCGTCCGCGAATTCCGGTCCCGAGTTACGTTCGATGATGGCTTTCAGATCGCCGGGCAGGCTTTCGAACCGTGCTTTGTTCATGGCAAAGAGGAACACGGACGTCCCAAAGCGGTCGCCGCCATAGAGTTCGACGGAATGCTTGGTGATATCGGCGATCTTGAGCGGTACCGCCACTTCAAAGGGGATGAGGCCGCCATCGATCGTGTTGCGCGAAAGCGCCTGGGGGAGGGTGGGTACCGGCATCCCGACCGGCTCGGCGCCCCAGCTTTCAATCATCCAGGCGCCGGTGCGCGAGGGGCTCCTGATCTTCAGCCCGCGCAGGTCCTCGATATTGCGCACGTTCTCGGTCACGAGGTGGAGCGCATTGCCGCCATGGACATGGATAAGAAGCGGTTCGATGCCCTCAAAATCAGCCGCGATTTCGGGCATAAGCTCCTGGATCGCGCGGTTCGTCGCTTTCGCATTGCCTCGGTGGACGCCCGGCAATTCGAACACCTCGGCCCGCTGGAAGATACCCGGCGTGTAGCCCGTCAGCGTCCAGACAATATCGGCGACGCCATCACGCACCTGGCCGTAGAGGTCGGGCGCTTTGCCGCCGAGCGTCATCGAGGGGAAAATCTCGAACGTCAGCCTTCCGCCCGATTCCTCTTCGATCCGCTTCGCCCAGGGCACGATCATGTCCTTGTGGGTCACGGCTTGCGGGCTCAGGAAATGGTGTACCGTCAAGGTGATTGTTTCCTCGCCGAGCGCCGGCGCGCGCGCGAAAGCCAGTGCGGAGAAGGCGAGCGCGAGGAGGGCTGGCAGAGCGTTCAGGCGGGGCATGGATGTCTCCCGTGAGTGACGCAAGACTGTTCGCGCCGGTGCGAAGAGATACGGTCCGCGCTGCGGGGCATCAAGGGCTATGAGAATGCGCCGCACCCATTCCACCCGCATTTTCCGATTGACGCGGCAAATGAGACGGATTTCGCTTCTAACCGTAAACGGATTTCAACCTGTTTGGGATGTGTCGCGAATGGCATCCACCGATCCGCTTCTTCAGCCTTTTCAGCTCCGCCACCTGACGTTGCGCAACAGATTTATGTCGACAAGCCACGAACCGGCCTACACGGATGACGGGCTGCCGAAGGCGCGCTACCGGCTTTATCACGCGGAAAAGGCAAAGGGTGGCATCGCGCTCACCCAGTTCGGCGGATCCTGCATCGTCGCGGAGGATTCACCGCCCGCCTTCGGCAATATCCATGTCTACCGCGATGAGGTCGTGCCCTGGTTGAGGGAGCTTTCGGACGCTGTGCACGGGCACGGTGCGGCCCTTATGTGCCAGATCACCCATCTCGGACGCCGCACCGCCTGGAACACGGGCGACTGGCTGCCGGTGATCGCCGCGTCACCCATCCGCGAGCCCGCTCACCGCGCCATCCCCAAGCCCATGGAGGATTGGGATTTCGAACGCGTGATCAAAGCCTATGCGGATGCGGCGGAGCGGTGCAAGGAAGGCGGGCTCGACGGGATTGAGATCGAGGCCTATGGGCATCTTCTCGACCATTTCTGGTCTCCGGCGACAAACAAGCGGAACGACGATTATGGCGGCTCGCTTGAAAACCGGATGCGGCTTTTCATGCAGGTTCTCGATGCCATTCGCGAACGCGTCGGTCCCGATTACATCGTCGGCACACGCATGGTCTGCGACGAGGACTGGGACCGGGGCCTTTCCAAGGAGGACGGCCTTGAGATCACGCGGAGGGTCGTTGCAACCGGCAAGATCGATTTCGTGAGCGTCATCCGCGGCCACATCGAGTCCGACGAAGCGCTCTCTCACGTGATCCCCAATATGGGAACGCCGTCCGCGCCACATCTGGATTTCGCCGGCGAGGTGAGGGCGGTTGCGAAGGTCGCGACCTTTCATGCCGCCCGCATCCAGGATGTGGCGACGGCCCGCCATGCGGTCGCGGAAGGCAAGCTCGATATGGTCGGCATGACGCGCGCCCATATCGCCGATCCGCATATCGCGGCAAAGGTGGCGCGCGGCGAGGAGGCGCGCATCCGGCCATGCGTCGGCGCGGGCTATTGCATCGACCGCATCTACGGCGAGGGGGAGGCGCTTTGCATTCATAATCCGGCGACGGGCCGGGAGGCCGTCATCCCCCATGCGGTCGCGAAGTCGGAAGGGCCGCGCAAACGGATCGTGGTCGTCGGGGGAGGACCCGCCGGGCTTGAGGCGGCGCGCGTTTCCGGTGAGCGCGGCCATGATGTCGTACTCATGGAGGCCGCGCCGGAAGCGGGCGGGCAGGTGCGGCTTGCCGCGTGCTTGAAGCGCCGGCAGGAGATGATCGGCATCGTCGATTGGCGGCTTGAGGAATGCGGACGGCTCGGCGTCGACATCCGCTTCAACGTCTTTGCCGAGGCCGATGACGTCTTGGCCGAAAGTCCCGACATCGTGGTGATTGCAACGGGCGGACTACCGAACGATACGATCCTCGATGAAGGGGCGGATCTCGTCACCTCGACTTGGGATATTCTCTCCGGTGAGGCCAAGCCCGGCGAGCGCGTTCTCCTGTTCGACGAAATCGGAAACCATGCCGGCTTGCAGACGGCGGAGATGATTGCCCGCTCGGGAGCTCGGCTTGACTATGTCACGCCCGACCGGATGGTGGCTGCGGAGATCGGGGGCACCAATCATCCAGTCTACATGAAAGCTTTCGAGGAGACAGGCGTGACACTTACCCTCAACAAACGGCTCACAAAGGTGCGCCGTGAGGGGAACGGCCTCGCCGCAACGCTTTACAGCGAATATGCCAAGGAGACAGAGGAGCGCATTGCCGACCAGATCGTGATGGAGGCGGGAACGCTCGCGCTCGACGATCTTTACTTCGCGCTTAAACCGGCCTCATCGAATGGCGGGGCGGTGGACCAGAAGGCGCTCGTCCTCGGCCAGCCCCAGCGCATGACCCGGAACCCGCAAGGCACGTTTCAGCTTTTCCGCATCGGCGATGCTGTCCAAAGCCGCAATATCCACGCCGCCATCTATGACGGCATCCGTTATGCAATGGCGTTCTGACGCGAGCTGTTTCTCGGCCGTAAAGAACCGGTTCTCTTCGCATGAGAGCACAGGCGCATGTCTGAACCGCCGGTGAAACCTCATCTCACAACGCGTTCAGCGCGCGTGATCCATAACTCCCAGCGTTAGCAGCAACTCACTGTCTCCATGACGGAGACATGCGACAAAGGAGAAATGGAAATGATCAGGAAAACCGTTTTAGCCGCAGTGCTTTCCGTCACCGGTTTTGCGGCTGTCAATGGCGCGATGCCCGCATCGGCGGCAGAGACCGAAACCTGCAAGCCAGCCAGGGCCTGCACCAAGTTTATCCACGCCTGCAACCATTATGGCGGCAAACTTGAGTCGATTCCGGCAAAGGACCCAAACAATCCAATCCCTGTGGGGTATAAGTGCACCTTCGAGGGACAACAGCCTGGCCTTGGCTACAAGGGCGCGCAGGGCAATCCCGATCTGAAGCTCACGCCGAAGATTCAGCCCAACGCCACATTCAAGAATTAGTTGCTCATGCGCCTTGTTTGGACGCCATGTTCCGCCGGTCAACAGGGAGGCATGCGGGCCTCTCTGTCGACCGACTTTAGCCTGCAGCCGGTCAGGCGCGCTTGTCGGTCACGATAAACGGCAGGGAGTGGACGGTGGCGTCGACATGGCGATCGCCGACGTCCACTGAAAGGCGCGTCCGCGGCTCGGTGAGATCGGGGCGCAGGTACGCCAGCGCGATGTTTGCCCCGGCGCGTGCCGAAAAGGCGCGGGACGTGACTTCGCCCACCTTCTCCGTGCCGAAGAACACCGGATCGCGCGTCGTATTGCTCGGCAGCGCCTCGCCCGCGATCCTGAGTCCCACGATCAACCGGTCCGGCCCTTTATCCCGGGTTTCAGCCAAGGCAGCTTTACCGA
The DNA here is from genome assembly GCA_022360615.1 of Hyphomicrobiales bacterium. GTDB lineage: Bacteria > Pseudomonadota > Alphaproteobacteria > Rhizobiales > JAKSCL01 > JAKSCL01. The sequence continues at coordinate 4,736 of JAKSCL010000324.1, read as the reverse complement.
TGAAATCCACCTCCTGGCTGAGATCGACGAACTGCCTGAGACCGATCTCGAAGGGTGTGTTCGAGCAGTTCATATCGGCGCCGTAGGAGAGCATGCCCGCTTCGATCCGGTTCGCCTGATTGGGCGCGCCCGGTGCGACACCGAGGGGTTCGCCGGCCGCCATGAAACGCCCCCATAGCGCGTTTCCAAAACGGCCATCGCGGAGGAAAATCTCGTAACCGCGTTCGTTCGACCAGCCGGTCCGTGAAATGACGACCGGTGCGCCGTCGATCTCGGTTTCCATAAAGCGGAAAAACTTCAGATCGCGGATCGAGGGGCCGATCACCGCCTCCATCACTTCGGTGGCGCGGGGGCCTTGCACTTGAAGCGGTGAAACATCGGGCTCGGTGATCGACAGATCGAGCCCCCAGCCAAGCGCCAGACCCTTGACCCAATGGAGAATGTCGCCGTCAGCGAGCGATAGCCAGATGTGGTCTTCGGCGAGTTTCAGGCCGACGGGATCGTTGATGATGCCGCCCGTCTCATCGCACAGAAAAAGATATTTGCACTGTCCGATGGCCCAGCGGTCGAGATTGCGCGGTGTGAGGCGGCGCACGAAGTCTTCGGCGCCTGGGCCCCTGATTTCCACCTGCCGTTCGGCGGCGGTGTCCCACAATGTCACGCGTTCGGTGAGGGCGCGGTAATCCTCTTCGGCGGATGCATAAAGCGTCGGCATCCACATGTGATTGTAGATGGTGAAATCCTGGGCGCCTGCGGCAAGCGTCGCCTCGAAAAACGGCGACCGGCGGACACGGTTCGACAGATTGATCGCATCGCCACGGCGCATGGCGCTTCTCCCGCTCAAACGCTCCCATTGCCCCGCGGGAGACTGCGTTGTCTGATGTCACTCAAACATCTTGACCAGGCGCCGTCTTTAACAATTGCGACATAAAGGGTGCGGGAATTGGAAAGTTTTGGGCTGGTCTTCCCAGTCCATGACATAGCCATCCCGGGCCGGGCCCCGGGATGGCCGCACCGGTGTCAGGCGGCTTCTTCAAGGGACGGGTAGTCCGTGTAACCGTGATGATCGCCGCCGTAAAAGGTCGACTGGTCGGGCTCCGTCAGAGGCGCGCCGCGTTTGAAGCGCTCCGGCAGATCCGGATTGGAAATGAACGGGCGGCCAAACGTGATGCCATCGGCCCGGCCCTTTTTTATCCAGGCGTTTGCGGTTTCTGCGTCGAAGTCGCCGTTGGCGATATAAGTGCCGGTCCAGTGGGTACGCAGGCGGTCGAGGATTGCGCCCTCCTCCGAAGTCGGCTGGCTGCCAGGGAATTTCTCGACGACGTGCAGGTAAGCGAGACCTAACCCATTCAAAGCCTTATAGGCGGCGGTAAAGGTCGCTTCGGGGTCGCTGTCGCCCATATCGTTGAATTGGCCGAGCGGGGAAAGCCGGACGCCGACACGGTCCGCGCCCCAGACTTCCGCGACGGCTTCAACGACTTCCTTCATCAAGCGGACGCGGTTTTCGGCGGATCCGCCATAGGCGTCGTCGCGGGTGTTCGTCTTGTCCTGGATGAATTGGTCAAGCAGATAGCCGTTCGCGGCATGGACCTCGACCATATCGAAGCCCGCCTCTTTCGCCCGCTCGGCGGCTTTCCGGTACTCCTCGATCAGGCGCGGAATCTCGGAGAGCGCAAGTGCACGTGGCTCGGAAACGTCGGTCGGGCCGTTTTCGGTGAAGGTCTGGCTGTCGGCCCGGATGGCCGAGGGGGCAACCGGCGACTCGCCATTCGGTAAAAGGCTCGTATGCGAGATACGGCCGACGTGCCAAAGTTGAAGTGCGATCCGCCCGCCTGCCTCATGCACTGCGTCGGTGATCTTTTTCCAAGCCTTTACGTGGGCGTCGCCGTGAATTCCAGGCGTGTTGATATAGCCCTTGCCTTCTGCTGAGATTTGCGTTGCCTCCGTGATGATGAGGCCGGCGGATGCGCGTTGGCGATAATATTCCACCGCGAGATCGGCCGGTGTGCCGTCGGGGTGCGCGCGGTTGCGGGTGAGGGGCGCCATCAAAACGCGGTGCGGCAGATCGAGTGCGCCGAGTTTCAGTGGCGAGAACAAAGTCTGGTCGGACATCCGTGGAATCTCCTTGATGTCTGAGAATGATGCAATTGTTCGGAACGATCGAATAGACGGGGATGATATGGGATGCTTTTGTGCGTTGCACACCCCCTTTTCAGGCATTCACGGAAAAATGTTTGGAGATGGGCTTGGATCGACGCCGGGCTGCGCCGTCTCGGCGCGCCTGCGCGGCCTTTTGTCCTGCGCAATATTTGGCCTTGGCCGCCGCCGCGTTACCGCCTAGATCACGAATCCAGCGCCAGATGCTGTCTTCGCGTTCTTAGTGTCCTGATCTCACGTCACAGTCCCGCGCCATGACCGACGATTTACGTATGAAGACATCCGATATGCGCCCCGATCAAGCGGCGGAGGATCCGCGCGATCCCATGGCGGCATCGAGGGACCCTTACAAGCGCCAGGCGCAGATTTTTCCGGCACTGACCGCGGAACAAGTCGGGCGCGTGAAGCCTTTCGCCCGGATTGAGGACCTTCCAAAGGGCGCTATGGTCTTTGCGCGTGGCGAACGGACGGTCGATTTCTTTTTGGTGCTGAAGGGCAGCATCGAGATCTTCGACACGGGCGAAGACGGACCGAACGTCTTCACAGTCCATGGTCCGAACCAGTTCACCGGCGAACTCGATCTCTTCAACAACCGGGAAATTCTGGTCAGCGGCCGTATGGGCGCTGACGGTACGGTGGCGCGTCTTAACCGTGCGCAGTTCCGGCGGCTGTTGTCCGCGGAGCCCGACATCGGCGAAATCATCATGCGCGCGTTTATTCTGCGCCGCGTGGGATTGATCGAATATGCTCAGGGTAGCGTCGTGCTTTTGGGATCGCGCCAATCCGGCCAGGCACTCAGGATCGAGCGGTTTTTGCGCCGGAACGGATATCCCTTGCGGTTTCTCGATGCATCCTCCGATCAGGCGGCGCATGAACTGATCGAACGCTATGGCTTGAAACCCGCCGATCTGCCGGCGGTGATTGCCGGTGAAGACCAAATTCTCCGCAGCCCCACAAACCGGGCGCTTGGCGATGCCCTTGGCCTTATTGAAGAGATCGAAGACGGAAAGGTTTTCGACGTGACGGTTGTCGGGGCAGGTCCGTCGGGACTTGCGGCCGCGGTTTATGCCGCTTCGGAAGGGCTCGATACGCTGGTGGTCGAAAAGGAGGCGCCCGGCGGGCAGGCGGGCACGAGTTCCAAGATCGAGAACTATCTTGGGTTTCCAACCGGCATCTCCGGCCAGGCGCTTTCCGGGCGGGCGCAGGTCCAGGCCCAGAAATTCGGCGCCCATATCGCGATTGCCCGCAAGGCCGACCGGCTCTGCTGCGCCCAATATCCCTATGAGCTGCATCTCGACGACGGGAATGTGGTCAAGACCCGAAGCGTGATCGTTGCAAGCGGTGCGCGCTATCGCTCGCTCAATCTGGATAATATCAAAGCATTTGAAGGCAATGGCATTCACTACGCCGCGACCGCCATCGAAGCCGGGTTGTGCCAGGGCGAGGAGGTGATCGTCGTCGGCGGCGGAAACTCGGCCGGGCAGGCCGCCGTTTTCCTTTCGCGCCAGGCGGAGCACGTCCACATTCTCGTGCGCGGCGAGGGCCTTGCGTCATCCATGTCGAATTATCTGATCGAACGGATCGACAGCAGCGACCGGATTACGCTTCACCCCTTCACGGAGATCGTCGGCCTTAGCGGCGGCCGCTATCTCGAAGCCGTCACGTGGAGAAACAACAAGACCGGGGAAACCGAAACCCGCGGCATCTCCAATGTGTTCTTGATGATCGGGGCCCAGCCGAACACAGAGTGGCTCGACGGCTGCCTTAAACTCGATGAAAAGGGCTTTGTCTGCTGCGGGCCGGAGCACGCGTTGTGTGAGGAATGGCCGAGGGAGCGGCGGCCCTATCTGCTGGAGACGAGCCAGCCCGGCATCTTCGCCGTCGGCGATGTGCGCTCCGATTCGGTTAAGCGCGTGGCATCCGCGGTTGGCGAAGGCTCGATCGCCATCCAGTTCGTTCACCGCGTTCTCGACGAAGTCTGAGCGCCTTAAATCCGAAATCCCAGGTTACCCGGCTGCATCGATGAGGGATGCCCGGCCTGCGCGGACGCCTTGCTTCGCTTTTTTGGTCAGTTCCTGTCCGCTCTTGGTCGGCGCGCCATAGGTGTCGGGGATCGCATCCTCGAACACCTTGATGAGGTCCATGTTGTTCTCTTCCTCATCGGAGACCGGGGTGAGCGCCAGATCTGCGTAGGTTTTGGCGTCGGGGTCCTTGCGCACCTTCTCGTAGACCGGTTTCGTTTTGAAATAATAAGACAGCCAGCCAGTGAGGGCGCGTGCGGTCTCGTAAGCACGCTTCGGGTAGAAGGTGATCGCCGGCTCGATCGGCAAGCCCGAGCGGCGCTGGCGGCGCACCTTGCGGCGGATGACGCCGCATTCGAGCGGGTGCACGTCCTCATACATGATCGAACAGTAGAACGCGACTTGAGTGAGCCAGAGATTCTTGATCTTCAAACCGCTCGCCGCGCCCCGGTAGAGCACCGTCTCCATGTGCTCGAGATTGTAATATTGCAGCCAGCAGTCGCGGTAGAGTTTCTCCCATTCCGCGTCCGACATTTTCGGATGGTGCGAGACGCGGTG
>JAKSCL010000353.1 GCA_022360615.1 Hyphomicrobiales bacterium | reverse complement strand
GGGCTTCCAATGCATTGTTGATAATCTTGGAGTAATCGAAGTCAGCACTGCAAGCTGTCACGTTCTTTGACGCTTTGGACCTCTAACGTATTGTCAAAATGGTAACAAACGCTATAACGACGTACGAGTAAAGCCTTGCGAGCTAGTAGAAATGTAGATCGGTTCACAGAGGGGATGTAAGAATGTCGGAATGTGCACAACACGAGCAATGGCTTAATGAAACGCCCAAAACATTTGGGAATACAATAAGGAACAAACAACTTCACAACAACCGCATAGACGTATCAAGATACAGGCCCCTCGTATTGTGGGATACGTATCCTATCACGGCAAGAAGAATCGTTTTATAAGGGTAGCTAGTAATATAAATTAATGTATCTTTTATGATCCAAGATGTGGAATGGAGTGAATCCTTGAACTGCTGTAGGGGCACAACATTGAAGCCAGCCCATCTGATGGCTAATGTTTTGATTAATGGTTTTAATGACTCGCTAGGGTGTCAATAAGCCATGATGGGAAGTGTGACAAGACCATGGCCATCACTAGCTCAGTGGCCCGCGCCAGCCATCCGTTGGAAGATGACGCGGCACGGAGGGCATTGATGATAGAGTCTAATGTGCTGTGGTTCAGGGCAGTCTAGGACGTGTGGCAATGAGCTTTCGGGCAATGACCTTTTACCCAAGACACGTTTCAGTTTATAGTAGAAGATATGGAATGATCGGGTGTGGGATAGATGAGAAGATTTGGTGGTTATCTTCGATTCAATATGTGGACATGATGGTTGATCCTTGGTCGGAGCTACTCTTCTTCTTGATAGTTCAGTGAACCAAATGTGCGTATTGTAACAACTTTGCAGTGATTCTGTTTTCTGTAGCGTGTGTCTTTATTCGTCTCCCTTCCAATATTCTGTGTGAACTTCGTTAGTAGAGTTTTTAAGCCGTAAGCTGTCGTTATTATGTACAGCAGCCTTGGACAACATTGTAGCTCTCTATTGGCGAAAAGCAGAAAACCGACTAGCAGCCCATGACGTACTATTTTCAGAGCCAAAGTGGGAAGTTTCCCAAAGACTAAGGGTACTACGCGGAGGAACAACAACAGAAGCAAAAGGAGAGGAGTTTTAAGTGAGAGAAGTCCAGGGAGAGGATGTTAAGGGTCTACCATCTGGATACCAAGCATTTCTGTGAGGCAGACTTTAGAAAACGAATGAGGAAAAATTTTC
>JAKSCL010000033.1 GCA_022360615.1 Hyphomicrobiales bacterium | reverse complement strand
TGAAATCTTCTCAACCGGGCAGCTTCACGCTTGGTTCGGCTTTGACGGCATGGGCAAAAGCGCGGCGCGCTTCGACTTCGCAAAGCTTGAGAACCTCAACGGCCATTATCTGCGGACGGGCGACGATAACCATCTCTTTGAAGCGCTGATCGGGTATTTGAACACTCAAGAAGCCCCGACCTTCTCCGCCAGTACCGTTAAGGCCAATAAAGCCGCGTTAACCGCGCTGATGCCTCAACTGAAGGAACGGGCGAAAATCATCCCCGATCTTCTCACCTCGGCGCAGTTTCTTTTTGCGAAGCGGCCGCTTGAATTAACGGAAAAAGCCCGCGGCACATTATCCGAGGATGCAAAAGCGATCCTCTCAGGTCTGTCCGAGAAACTGAAAGCGCTCGGCAACTGGGATAAAGAAGCAATTGAGGCAGCCCTTCACGCCTTCATCGAGGAACGCGGGCTGAAATTCGGCAAGGTGGGTCAGCCTTTACGCGCCGCGCTGACCGGCGGAACCCCCTCACCCGGCCTTGCCGACGTGCTTGCAGCGCTTGGAAAAGATGAAAGCCTCGCCCGGCTCGGCGATCAAATCTGAGTCTCTTGGGGTTCGCCCAAACTTGCGGGGATGGCCGAAATCGGCTACCGAAAGTCCACCTTTTCGCCGTTGGAGGCGAAATCCTTCGCCTCATGCGTGACGCTAAGTGCATTTGACGGGATTGCCACGTGAAGCGTCGCGATAATGCGGCATCTAGTGTGAATGGGCGTATGGTCTTGCCGGAACCTAAGTTTCCGCTCGGTGGAACCATATGCGCTAGGGATCAGTTCCGCGCGGGCGATCCTTCAAGGTTCCCCAACGCTTACGGGAGGTGACGATGTCCGGAAAATCCGCAACCCTAACCTATGACAACAGGGTGATTGAGCTGCCGGTGCATGGCGGGACGATCGGCCCTGAGGTTATCGATATCAGCACGCTTTACCGGGATTCAGGCGCGTTCACATACGATCCGGGGTTCACCTCCACGGCAAGCTGCGAATCCGACATCACCTTCATTGATGGTGATGAAGGCACGCTTCTTTATCGCGGATACCCGATCGATCAGCTCGCCGAACACGGCGATTTCCTCGAGACCTGCTACCTGCTCCTTTACGGCGAACTGCCGACACCAGCGGAGAAGAAGGATTTCGACGATCGTGTGACCTATCACACGATGCTGCATGAGCAGATGAGCCGGTTTTATACCGGTTTTCGCCGCGACGCCCACCCGATGGCCATTATGGTCGGTGTCGTTGGGTGCCTGTCTGCGTTTTATCACGATTCCACCGACATTTCCGATCCGCATCAGCGCATGGTGGCAAGTCTTCGCATGATCGCGAAAATGCCGACGATCGCAGCTTGGGCCTATAAATACTCCATCGGCCAGCCTTTTGTTTATCCTCAGAACGATCTCGATTATGCGTCGAACTTCTTGCGCATGTGCTTTGCCGTGCCTTGCGAGGAGTTCAAGGTCAATCCGGTCTTTGCCCGTGCCGTCGACCGCATCTTCATTCTCCATGCCGACCATGAGCAGAACGCATCGACCTCAACGGTCCGCCTGGCAGGCTCATCCGGTGCAAATCCGTTCGCCTGCATCGCAGCCGGCATTGCCTGTCTCTGGGGTCCGGCCCACGGCGGCGCCAACGAAGCAGCGCTCAATATGCTGTCGGAGATCGGCAGCGTCGACCGCATTCCGGAATATGTGAACCGGGCTAAGGATAGGGATGATCCTTTCCGGCTGATGGGCTTCGGCCATCGTGTCTACAAGAACTACGATCCGCGCGCCAAGATCATGCAGAAGACCTGCCATGAAGTGCTGGGCGAACTGGGCATGAACGATGATCCCCTGCTCGAAGTCGCCATTGAACTTGAAAAAATCGCGCTGAACGATGAGTACTTCGTTGAGAAGAAGCTTTATCCGAACATCGATTTCTATTCAGGCATCACGCTGAAAGCGCTGGGCTTCCCGACGACGATGTTCACGGTTCTCTTCGCGCTCGCGCGCACCGTGGGCTGGATTGCCCAGTGGAAGGAAATGATCGAGGATCCGCGGCAGAAAATCGGCCGGCCGCGGCAGCTCTACACCGGCCAGACGCAGCGCGACTATGTCCCGCTCAGCATGCGGAGCTGATTAGCTCCGGCTTGAAACCAGCTCAAACACGACCCTGGCGGCGCGCTGGCTCGGTGCGTCGCCGCCGATGCCCAGATTTTCCGCAACCTTCTCAAAAAGCGCCAATTGGCGGCTTCGCTCCGGCGTGTCGCCGATGAGCGCGGCAGCCTCTTGCGCAACGCGCTCGGCATTGAAGTTGCGGTAAACAAGCTCGGGAACGACATTCTCGCCGCCAATGAGGTTGGCGAGTACGATGGACGGCGCACGCAGGAAATAACGCCGCCCAATCTCCAGATACCAATCGATGGCGTAGATCACGACCATCGGCACACGGGCGATCGCCAACTCAAGCGTGACCGTCCCCGACGCCGCAATGGCGCAATGGGCGGCGCGGAAAGCGGCGTATTTCTCATCATCGCCGATGACGAGACGCGGTTTCACCCTCCAGGTTTCCAGCGCGTTTTCAATGAGCGTCCGTTGCGCGGCAACGGCGGGAAGGACAAATTCCGCCTCCGGATGGCGTTCCAGAATGAGCGAGGCCGCCTTGCCGAGCTCGGCCATGTGCCTGCGGATCTCATTGGCGCGGCTGCCGGGAAGAAGGAGGATAGTCCGCCTGTCCCCGCCCCTTTTGCCCCCCGGACCGGGAAGCAGCTCGCGCCTTTCGATCAGCGGATGCCCGACATAATGGCATTCGGGACCGTTCAGACGCTGAAATGCATCCGGTTCGAACGGGAAGAGCGCAAGGACCGCATCGAGGTAGCGGCGCATGGCGCGCGCGCGGCCGGAGCGCCACGCCCACACCGTTGGCGCAACGTAATCGACAATGAGAAGCGCCGGCAGGCGCTTACGCACCCGCTTTGCGATCTCGTGGGTATAGTCCGGGCTGTCGATAATGACGAGGACGTCGGGTTCGAACTCCTCAATCGCGCCGATCACGGAGTAAGCGCGCCGAATGATGCGCGGCAGGGCCGGAACAACATCGGCGAACCCCATCACGCTGACATCCGACAAAGGGTAAAGGGGCGACACGCCGGCCTTTTCCATTGCTTCGCCGCCGGTGCCCTTGATCTCGATCGGATAAGGCGCGTGCGCTTTAAGCGCTTTTGCAAGCGCCCCGCCGAGATTGTCGCCTGAAGGTTCCCCGGCCACGAGAAACACTTTGAGAGGCCCCGGCTGAGCCTCGTCGCCGATTTGGGTTACCGCGTTCATCGGCCACCCTCCTCTGGCTCTGCGGCTACACCGACCAGGAAGAGCCCTGCCTTCTCCGCAGCGGCGACAACCGCCTGCGGATCGGCCATGAGCACGCGCCCGGCCTCGACCGCGATGCCCGCCAATCCGGCGGTCTTGGCGTGTTCGACCGTATCGGGACCAATGGCGGGCATATCGGCCCGAAGGTCTTGCCCGGCTTTTGGCGTCTTAACGAGAACGCCCGCGATGCCTTTGAGAGCCAGCGCCTTCGCCTTGCGGAGGCCGGCTATGCGCTTCAACATCCGGTCGGTGCCCTCAGCCGCCTCAATCGCCAGAACCCGTCTGTCATGAACCACCAGGGCTTGGCCCACATCGAACGGGGAAAGCGCCGTCAAACATTTCCGCCCGAATGCGATGTCGGCTTTCTCGCCTGTATTGGGTCCCCTTGATGGGGTGAGCAACCCCAAGGGAGCGACCAGTTCCGGCGCAACCTGGTGCGCCCCAACAGGGTTGAACCCCTTATCCTCAAGGTAATCGAGAACCCCGGAGAGAAGATGGTCGTCGCCGCCGCGCCAAGTTCTCAAAAGCCGAGGGACGATGCCCAATACCGCCCAATCAAAGCGGATCGACAAAAGGTGCGGTTTTTGAATCCCGCCGATAAGCACAACGTCCTTGACGCTATTCGCGCGAAGGAGCGACAGACATCGCCCAATCTGGCCAATACCAACCCAGGCATGCGGAAAGGCTTCAATGGCAGGATCGGCGTGGCCCTTGACCGCAAGGACGAAGACACGGCGTCCGCCGGACCTTGCCGCTTTCGCGACATCAAGCGGCAACCGGCCGCCGGCGGCAATGAGCCCCAAGGGTCCGCGCTCATGATCGGCTTCCGAGGCGGCGTTAGCGGCGTCCATTTGCGCGGCCATCGCGGTTCATTGCGAACCGCCTGAGCCTTTCGGCAGGACGAACGACCGGTCTGACTTCGCCCGGATGAAGGAAAGAACGTCCTCGACGACCTCCTCGCCTGCAAATTCACCGCCCACATCCTCAACGCGCTCTTTCAACGTACCCTCGTCGGAGAAAATCATCCGATAAGCCTTGCGCAGCGTGTGAATGGCTTCGCGGTCAAAGCCCCGCCGCTTCAGGCCAACGAGATTGAGGCCACCCAGAAAGCCGCGTTCCCCAAGCACCATGCCATAGGGAATGACATCAGCCTCAACGCCCGTCATCCCGCCAATGAAGGCATGCTTCCCGACCCTCACAAACTGGTGGATGGCCGAAAGCCCGCCAACAATCACATGATCGCCAAGGCTCACATGGCCGGCAAGGGTGGCGTTGTTCACCAGAATCACCTGATTGCCGATGCGGCAGTCATGGGCGACGTGGCTACCGGCCATGAACAGGCACTGATCGCCCACTTGAGTGACGCCGCCGCCGCCTTCCGTGCCGGGGTTCATGGTCACATGTTCGCGGATGGTGTTGCTGCTGCCGATCACCAATTGGGTCCGCTCGCCCTGAAATTTCAGGTCCTGTGGCCGGTGTCCGAGAGAGGTGAATGGAAAAACCTCCGTTCCGGCCCCGATCGTCGTATCGCCTTCAACGACAACATGGGACAGGAGACGAACTCCATCGTGCAGTCTGACGCCGCTGCCAACCACGCAAAACGGGCCGATTTCGACATTGCCGTCAATCTGCGCTGCCGGGTCGACAACGGCAGTGGGGTGAATGGTTTTGCTCACGCGTTCTACTTGTCGTTGATCATGGCGGAGACGGTCGCTTCGGCAACGACTGCGCCATCCACTCTTGCCTCAGCGCGAAACTTCCAGACGTCGCCCCGGTTGCGGACCTTTTCCACATGATAGCGGACAACGTCGCCAGGCACGACGGGTTTACGGAACCGGCACTTGTCGATGGTCATGAAGTACACATAAAAAGGCGCGCTGCTTTGCTGGCGCGCAATAATGCACAAAACGCCGGCGGTTTGCGCCATACCCTCAATGAGAAGCACGCCCGGCATAATGGGGCGTTCGGGGAAGTGACCCTGGAAATGAGGTTCGTTCACCGTAACGTTCTTGATGCCGATGCATGAATTGTCGTCGTCCATTTCAATGATCTTGTCGATCATCAAAAAAGGGTATCTGTGCGGCAGCGCTTGCATGATGCGGGCGATATCCGCGCTATCGAGTTGCGTTTGATGACCGCTTGTTTGATCCATTGTCGAGGTCTCCCACCCTTCCCGCACGCCGTCATCGCGCAGGAAGAGGTCCGGGTCAATTCCCCTTCTCGGGGGGGTGTTGACCGCTTTCCTTCTTGTTTTTATCGGAGATGGCAAGTTTGCGCAGCGCCATCACCTCACGCATGTAATCGCGCAAAGGTTTTGCCGGCGTTCCAGCCCAGCGTTCGCCCGGCGGCACATCGTCGGCAACATTCGACGTACCTGCGATCTGGGCCGCATCGCCGATTTTCACGTGGCCGTTGATCCCTGATTTTCCGCCGCACAATACAAAATCGCCCAGTTCGGCGCTTCCCGAGATTCCGGTCTGGGAAACGATAATGCAGTGCCTGCCGATCTTCACATTATGCCCGATCTGAACGAGGTTATCGATCTTCGTGCCCTCGCCCACCACAGTATCGTGGTTCGCGCCGCGGTCGATGGTGCTGTTGGCCCCCACCTCCACATCGTCCTGTAGAATCACGCGGCCGATCTGCGGCACCTTTTTATGACCGGACGGGCCAAGCGCGAAGCCGAAACCGTCCTGCCCCATGCGTACGCCGGGATGGATGATCACCCGGTCGCCGATGAGCGCGTGGGTTATGGTTGCGCCAGAACCAACCACGCATTCTCTTCCAATCGAGACCGAACGTCCAATCACAGCATTGGCGCCGATAAGCGTGCCCATACCTATCTGCGCATCCGGGCCTACGACCGCACCCGGCTCAATCCGAACGCCCTCTTCAAGACGTGCATCGGGGTGCACATGGGCTGTTGATTGAACACCGGCGAATTCGGCCCGCGCCTTCAGCGCCGCCGGAATCAGCCGTCCGACAACCTCGGCATAGGCTGCATAAGGCGTCCGGACAACGATCGCTGTCACATTTTCAGGCACACGGTCCGCGAACTTTTTGGCGATCAGAACAACGCTCGCCTTCGTCTCAAGGAAGGCCTGAAGATATTTTGTGTTGTCAAGGAAGGAGAGATCGCCGTCGCGCGCCGCATGAAGCGGTGCAATGGAGGTGATGCGCTTGGTTTCATCCCCTCCCGTTGCGATTTCGCCCCCGGTCCACTCCGCGATCTGTGCTGCCGTGGGCTGCTCCTGAAGCTCGAAAAAGGCGGTCATACGGCTACACAAGCAGGCTCAAATTGAAATCAACAAGCAGTACCGGGCTGATCGCCTTGTGAACGCCGGCACGGATCGAAACGCTCTAAGAGCGGTTTGTCCCTGGACAATCCGGCATCCGCACGGGTGAACTTGGAAGGTTCCGGGGTGGGCAAGAGCGTATTCGCTTCTCTGCGAAGCGCTCAAGCACTCCAGGTCCTTGTGTTGCCGCAAATCCGGACAGAAAACTGATTCCCGTTCGGCCCAACGGCCTCACTCCTGGACCTGCCTTAAAAGCGCGTGCCGCCCGAGAACCGGAAGACCTGGGTCTCGTCGAAGTCTTCTTCCAAGATCGGCCAAGCCAAGTCGGCGCGCAGCGGACCGAAAGGCGAATTCCACAAGACCCCGAAACCGACCGATGCACGCGGTGCAGATTCATCGAGAACCGACCAGGAAACGGACGAGTTTGAGGTTGGCAGATCGCCCAGTTCACCCACATTGAACAGAGAACCGACATCGGTGAAAACCGCACCGCCAAGGCCCGCCGAACGCGGCAGAAGCGGCACCGGGAAGCGGACCTCGGCCGTGGCACCCCAGAATGCGGTACCGCCAAGCGCGTCTTCAGAGCTGACAATGTCGTCGCCCGTACCAAGAACGCCATCGGAGCCGGCAAGCGTGCGCTGGGCGCGCGGGCCAAGACCCGAGGTTTCAAAACCGCGTACGAGGTCAGGACCTTCAAAGAAGCTGTCCTGAATCTGCACCTCGTCATCATCGAGCGATTCCATGAGACCGCCTCTCAGCCGGCCCACAAGGATGATGTTCGGTAAAATCTCGCGATAAGCGCGCGCTTCCGCAGTGCCGCGCACATAGAACTGGTCGCCGCCCAGTCCGGCTACATCACCCGTGGTGGTGATGATGTAACCGTTGCGGGGATTACGCGGGAAATCGAGCCTGTCGAAGACGAATGAGACACCCGCAAGCGATGTTGTCGATTCCCCCTCGATATTGAGGATGAACGGCGAGACCTCGGTCGGAACGACGGTGGTGCCCGCGGCCGCAAGAGCACGAATATCATCCGCTGAAAGGCCCGTTTCATCGAAGCCCGACTCGTTCGGATCCTCGAGGTTGCCGTCACCGTCCTCGTCAAAGTCCGGCTTGTCATCGCTGGAAAGTGTAATGTCTTCGAACTCAAGCCGGTATCTGAGGTTCATCGTCAGATCGCGCGCAACAAGGAACCCGAAACGGAAACCGCCACCCCAGGTCTCATTGTTGAAGCTCGATTCATCCTCGCGGTCGATATCCCGGTAGAAGAGATCGATACCGGCCGAGACACGGCGGTCCAGGAACCACGGCTCGGTGATACTAAAATCGATGTTGGTGCGCCGGCTGCTGAGCCCTAACGCCAAGCGGACGGACTGGCCACGGCCAAGCAGGTTCCGCTCCGTGATGCTGACATCGCCGATGACGCCCTCGCTTGTGGAGAAACCGCCACCAAGCGAGAGTTCACCCGTTGGTTGCTCGACCACATCGATCACCACGACGACCAGATCGGGAGCAGACCCTTGACGGCGCCGGACCCGGACGCGCTCGAAATAGTTCAACCTGTTGAGGTTGCGCTCACCGCGGTCGATCAGGACCTGATTGTAAGGGTCGCCTTCGGCAATATCGAATTCACGCCGGATGACGCGGTCGAGGGTGCGGGTATTGCCCCTGATCTCGATCCGCTCGACGAAAACGCGCGGACCCTCTTCAATCGTGTAGACAATCGAGATCGTCCGGGTCTCCACATCGCGGTTCGCGGTCGGGCGCACCCGCGCAAAAGCGTAGCCTTGCGTGGAAACCTCGACCGTCAGCGCCTCAAGTGTCTCGTCGACGAGTTCGGCATCATAGGTCTTACCGGTTTCCGTCTCGACGAAACGCATCAATTGGTCTGGATCGAGTTCACGCAGGAATGTCTCGATGGTGATATCGCCGAATTTGTATTTTGGGCCTTCATCGACGGTGATCGTGATGAAGAACGCGCCTTCTTCCGGATCAAAATCAGCGATCGCGGAAATCACACGAAAATCCGCGTAGCCTTTTGTGAGGTAAAAGCGCCGCAGGGCTTCTTGATCGGCCTCAAGCCGCTGCGGATCATAAATATCCGTGGAGCGGAGGAAACTCAGGAAGTTGGTCTCTGTTGTCGAGACAACTTCACGCAACGTACCTTCGCTGAAGGCTTGATTACCGATGAAACTGATACGGCGGACGCCGGTCTTGTCACCTTCGTCTATCTCGAAAACGAGGTTCACGCGATTCCGGTCAAGCTCGATGATTTTCGGCGTCACGCGCGCGCCGAAGCGGCCGGAGCGGCGGTAGAGCGCCTGGATGAGCTGGGTATCGGCCTGAACCTTGGCGCGGGTGAAGGTGGCGCTCGGCTGCAGTTGAACCTGCTCCGACAGAAAATCGTCGTTCAACTTACGGTTGCCCTCAAAGGCCACGCGGTTCACGACTGGGTTCTCCACCACCACGATGACAACCGTCGAGCCTCTGAGCGAGATCGTCACATCGCTGAAAAGGCCGGTGTCAAAGAGCGCTTTCAGCGATTGGTCGGCCGCCGCGGAGGTGTAGGTGCGGCCGACTTCAACCGTCATGTAAGAGATAACCGTCGCGTCATCGACGCGCTGGTTTCCCTCCACATTAATGGCGCGGACGACGGCCTGCGCTTCGGCAGAATGCGAGCGCGGAAAGACAAGGGCTGACGCCATCGAAACGCTGACAGCGGCAATGAGGAGGACAAGAAAGCAAGCAACGGAGCGATGCAAGCGAGGCGCGTACATTGAAAACCCGATTTCTTTTAATCTTTCAGAACTATAGGCGAGTCTGCGAACCGCGTCGTTTGGCGTGAATAACCCTGATTCAATCACAAGGCAAACGTTTGGCGCGCGAACGTCCGGCTAAGGCGAGCAGTGTTGCAAGAATGGTTCACTTTAAGGCGGTTTTGGAGCGGATTTCAGAGAAGCTGCGTCAGGTCGTTCCAGGTGGCGAAGACCATCAGCATCAACACCATTGCGAGACCGAAGCGAAAGCCCATTTGCTGGGTCCGTTCGCTCAACGGCCGGCCACGCACGGCCTCAATGGCGTAGTACACAAGATGCCCGCCATCAAGCATGGGAATGGGAAAAAGGTTGATAAGGCCAATTGAGACGGAAAGGATCGCGGCAAGCTGAAGAAGCGCATCGAGCCCAAGCGTCGCAACCTGGCCGGACATTTGGGCGATTCTAATAGGTCCGCCAAGCTGATCGGCCGACTCGCGGCCGGATATGACACCGCCCAGATAAGACATTGTCCGGGTGATGACGAACACCACCTCCCCGGTTCCCTCCGCAATGGAGGTGAGCGGGTCGTACCGCTCAACCACGACGTTTTCAGCCGTTGTCGAGCGTGAGATACCGAGCAATCCAACGCGGGTCGTATTACCGAATCTGTCCGTGATTTCACGGTAATCCGGGACAGCCGTCAGGGTGACCAGCTCTTCGCCGCGCTCGACGACGATTGTCAGCGTCCGGCCGGCGCTGCCGGAGACGATCCGCTGCATATCGGAGAAGCTGTCGATGTCGCGGCCATCGATCGAAACGATCAAGTCACCCGGCTCGAAACCGGCCACCTGGGCCGCGCTGTCAGGACGCACTTCGTCAACGACCGGCGCGGTCACCGCACGCCCGATAAAGGTGAACAGGCAAGCGAAGATCACGATTGCGAGAAGGAAGTTGGCGATCGGACCGGCCGCGACAATCGCGGCGCGCTGGCCAACCGGCTTCAAATGGAACGCCTGATCGCGTTCGCTTTCCGACATCGATTCCATGGCGTCATTGTCGGGCGTGCTGGCAGCCCCTTCATCGCCCGCGAACTTCACATATCCGCCAAGCGGCACCCAGGCGACCTTCCAGCGGGTGCCGTGTTTGTCGTTCCAACCGAAAATCTCCGGCCCGAAACCAACGGAGAAGGTCAGAACCTTCACATTAAAAAAGCGCGCTACAGCGAAATGGCCCAGTTCATGGAAGAATACCACAATCGACAGCACGAAAATAAACGGGATGAGATAGCCCAAAAGGCCCCCTCCGAGTCCGAAAGCGGAGGTAATGAATTCCATTGCGGTTCAGCCTTCTTTGTTTGCCGTTTTTTCTCGCATTGTTGAACTGTGCGATGCGTTGGCACCCGTCGCGGTAGCCTCTCTTAAAACTGCGGTGCGGTTCAGTTGGTCAGGCCGTTTGCGATCCGCCGGGCTTCACGATCCACTTCCACGATAGCATCATAATTGTGGAACGTTTTTGTCATGGCCTGGCCAGCCATCTTTTCAAGAGTATCATCAACTTTCGCACAGATATCTAGAAATCCGATGCGGCCGGACAGAAAAGCTGCAACAGCCACTTCATTTGCGGCGTTTAGCACGCATGTTGCCCAATCTCCCCCATATAGCGCATCGCGGGCGATTTGCAGCGCAGGAAAACGTGTGTCGTCAGGCGGCTCAAACTCGAGCTGCAGGACATCGGTGAATGAAAGAGAAACATCAGATACCGGCATACGCCCAGGCCAGGCCAGTGTTTGGGCAATCGGGGTGCGCATGTCCGGCGCACCCATCTGGGCAATCAGGGAGCCGTCCACATACTGAACGATCCCATGCACGACCGATTGCGGATGAACCAGCACGTCAATGTGCTCGGGCGGCATATCAAAAAGATGCCGCGCCTCGATCACCTCAAGCCCCTTGTTCATCATGGTGGCGGAATCAATCGTGATTTTCGCCCCCATCGTCCATTTCGGATGCTTCAGAGCCTGCTCGGGCGTGACGCTGGCCATATCCTTGCGCGCCCAGGTGCGAAATGGGCCGCCGGAGGCCGTGAGGATAATCCGCGCCACATCATCGCGGCGGCCGGCCTGAAGGGCCTGAAAGATGGCATTATGTTCCGAATCAACGGGCAGAAGCTGAGCCCCCGCCGCCTTCACGCGGTCAGTGAAAAAGCATCCGCCGGCAACCAGGCACTCCTTATTGGCGAGTGCGACCGTGATCCCCCGGTCGATGGCGGCAAGGGTTGGCGCCAGTCCCGCAAACCCCACAATGCCCGCCATCACGAAATCGACCGGCGGCTCGGATGCCGCCGCTACCGCATCCCACCCTGCGTCAGCCTCAATGGACGATCCGGAGAGTTCGGCCTTCAGCGCCGGGAACGCCTTTTCATCGCAGACCACGGCGCGCCTTGCTCCAACGGCTCGCGCCACAACAGCCAGCCTTTCGGCGTTGCGGTTGGCGACGACGGTTTCCACCCTGAAGCGGCCGGGATCGCTGACAATCAATGAGGCTGTTGCCTGCCCGATGGTGCCGGTGGCGCCCAGAATGGAAACGGTTCGCATTTCTTCGGCACAGTGTGCACCAGCTAAGGAATCACCATCTGGATCGGCCGCAATCGGGATAATGGTCATGCGGCGGAGACCCTCGCTGCTTCTGTGAAAACGATTCCGAGTTTGCTCAAGACCACAACGGTGAAAACGGCCACCACGAAGCTATCAAGGCGATCGAGCAGCCCGCCATGGCCAGGTAGGATCGCACCTGAGTCTTTGACAGAGAACTGCCGCTTTATCCAAGACTCGAGAAAGTCGCCATAATTTGCTGCGATTCCTACTAAAAGACCAGTTAAGGCCGGTTCCGATGACCATGGATTCCCAAACAGCATGGCGAAGGCCGCGCTTGCGAGCATAGCGCATATCAAACTGCCCGCAATGCCTGACCAGGTCTTGTTGGGCGAGACGGCCGGCATGACCTTGGGCCCGCCGAACCAGCGGCCCGCGACGAAGGCGCCGGTATCCGACGCCCAGACCATGAGAAACACCCAGGCAACCTGAATGTGGCCCTCCGCTCCGCCATAGCGGAGGAAGAGCAATGCCACCGCGCCGCCCCCGCAGTAAAGAATCCCCGCCGCAAACCACAGCGACAAGGGCGGGCGAAGCGCAAAAAAGGTGAGCGCAATGAGACCGCCCGAAGCCAGTGCCGCCGCGGTGATCCACCACATCCCTTGCCACGCAGCAACGCAGGCGACCACGATCGCCCCGATCGCGGTGAAGGCACGCACATCGCGGCGGCGTGTACGGATCATACGGTTCCACTCGAAGAACATGTAAGCGGCCACTGCCGCAACCATGGCCGTGAATGGCATACCGCCGAAAACCGTGACGGCAATGACCAGTGGCGCCGTGAGGAGCATCGTCGCGGCGCGCAACCTCACCTGACCGGAAGACGGTTTGGCCGGGCTGGCTGGTTTCTGCGGTTCTTGGCTCATATCTTACAAAGCCGACACCGTAAACGCTATTCCGCGCGATGCTGAAGACCGCCAAAACGGCGCTTGCGCCCACGGTATTCGTCAATGGCCCCGTCCAGCAACGTCTCGCTGAAGTCCGGCCAATAGGCCGGGGCAAAAACAAATTCGGTATAAGCGCATTGCCATAGCAGGAAATTGCTGAGCCGCTGTTCACCGCTCGTGCGGATCAAAAGATCGGGTTCGGGCGCACCGGCTGTGTCGAGGTATCCAGAGAACACCGTTTCATCGAGCCTGCTTGGGTCAAGACGCCCGGCGGCTGCGTCTTCCGCCGCATTGCGGGCTGCGCGCAAGATCTCATCCCGTGCTCCATAGTTGAATGCGACGTTCAGATTGAAGCTGTCGTTATCCGCCGTTTCGCGCTCGACTCGCGAGATGATGTCCAACAGATCACCGCTCAGATTCTCCCGGTTGCCGATGATGCGGATGCGAACGCCGCGCTTTTTAAGATCGGCCAGATCGCGGGTGACGAAATGCTTCATCAATTGCAGAAGCGCCGCCACCTCCCGGGGCGGCCGCGACCAGTTTTCCGAACTGAAGCTATAAACCGTCAGATAGTGAACGCCGCGCTCCGCAACCCATTGAACGACGCGCCGGAGCGTTTCGACCCCGGCACGGTGCCCCTCCTGCCGCGGTTTACCGCGCTGAAGCGCCCATCGGCCATTGCCATCCATGATGATGGCAATGTGGCGGGGCATTGACGCCTCTTCGCGACAAGGACGCGCCGCCGCGATATCCCCTTCCTGCCGGGCGGGCGCGTCCGCAGCATTGGCGACGGCGGGCTCGGGAATGCGCTTCAGAATCGTTTTGACCATGGCGGCGTTCTGTCGTCGCAGGATTAGACCTGCATGATCTCTGTTTCTTTGACCGCGAGGGCGTCATCAACCTTCTTGATCATTTCATCGGTGATGGATTGCACCTTCTCTGAAAGCGTGTGGTGTTCGTCTTTGCCGATGTCACCATCTTTCTCGGCTTTTTTAAGCTGTTCCATGCCATCCCGCCGCACATGCCGGATGGCGACCCGCGCCTGTTCGGCATATTTATGCGCAACCTTCACCATTTCCTGACGGCGCTCTTCATTGAGTTCGGGAATCGGAATGCGCAAAAGCGCGCCTTCAACGATGGGATTGAGGCCAAGGTCCGATTCGCGGATAGCCTTCTCAACCGCACCTGCCACCGATTTATCCCACACCTGGACGCTGATCATACGCGGCTCTGGAACTGAAACCGTCGCCAGCTGGTTCACTGGCGTGGGGGTGCCGTAGGCATCGGCCACGATCGGATCGAGAAGATTGGCGCTCGCCCTGCCGGTACGCAGACCACCGAACTCCGTCTTCAAAACCGACAAAGCGCCATCCATGCGCCGCCGAAGGTCTTTTTCATCAAGTGTACCGGCTTCACTCATGGCCTACCCCATGCTTTCTTCTATGTTGTTCTTATCATTTTTCCGGGCCAGAAACCGCCCGGTCACGCAACGTGATCGACAATCGTGCAGATTTCCTCACCTTTGAGGACACGAATGAGCGCATCATCGCGGTGAATGTTGAAAACGATTATCGGAATATTGTTTTCACGGGCAAGCGCGATCGCGGCGGCATCCATGACATTGAGTTGCTTTGCCAGAACCTCATCATAGCTCACCCGCTCGTAAAACATGGCGTTGGGTTTCGCTTTCGGATCGGCGTCATAAACACCGTCCACCTGAGTGCCCTTGAGAATTGCTGCGCAATCCGTCTCAGCCGCCCTCAGCGCCGCAGCCGTGTCGGTGGTAAAAAAGGGGTTGCCCGTCCCCCCGGCAAAGACCACTACGCGCCCTTCCTTAAAATGGCAAAGCGCTGAGTCTCTCTGATACGTCTCTGCGACCGCAGGAACCTCCAACCCCGAAACAAGCGCCGCCTCGGTCCCTCTGCCATTCAAGGCGTGCACGAGCGCAACGCCGTTCATCACCGTGGCAAGCATGCCCATATAGTCGGCGGATGCGCGGCCGATCCCCTGAGCAACACCCTTGACACCGCGAAAGATGTTGCCGCCGCCAATCACGACGCCAACACCGTAACCTGCATCGACCGCCGTTTTGACTTGACCGGAAATGGTTTGAAGCGTTGCCGGATCGATGCCGGACCCGTTCGCCCCGCCGAGCGCTTCACCCGACAGTTTCAAGAGAACGCGCTGGCCGGCCTTCATCATCGCTTTGCCCGAAAAGGCAGTCTCGGGTGCTGGAACGGACAATCAGGCCCGCCCCGCAACCTCGGCCACTTCGCTGGCGAAATCCGTTTCGTCTTTCTCGATACCTTCGCCAAGCGCGAAACGCAGGAAGCCCTCAACCGTAACTGGAGCACCAAGCTCTTTTCCGGCCTCTTCGACTGCCTTGCCGACTGTCTTATCCGGATCAAGCACGAAGGGCTGGTGAAGGAGCACCACCTCTTCGTAAAATTTGCGCAATCGCCCTTCCACCATTTTTTCAATGATGTTCTCCGGCTTGCCGGAGGCACGCGCCTGATCGCTCAAAACTTCGCGTTCACGCGCAACAAGACCCGGGTCGAGGCTTTCAGGCGAAAGCGAAAGCGGGTTCGTTGCCGCAACGTGCATGGCGACCTTGCGTCCCAATTCAAGGAGAGCGTCGGCCGGAGCCGTCGATTTTAAGGCGACAACGACGCCGATACGGCCCAAACCGTCGGCGGCGGCGTTGTGCAAATAACCTGCGACAACACCCGGTTCCACCGTGAGCCCACCAACCCGGCGCAGGCTCAGGTTCTCGCCGATGACCCCGACCATTTCCGATATGTGATCGGCGACCGTCTTGTCGGTACTGGGATATGGCGTGGCCGCGGTCGCGTCGAAATCACCGCTCTTGTCAAGCGCGATAGCCGCAACCGTGCGGACCAAGTCTTGAAACTGCTCGTTGCGCGCGACGAAATCCGTTTCCGAATTCACTTCGACGACAACTCCCGAACCGCCCTCGGCCTTCAATCCGACCAAACCTTCTGCTGCAACACGGCCGGCTTTCTTCGCCGCTTGGGCGAGCCCTTTCTTACGCAGCCAATCGACCGCAGCCTCCATGTCGCCGCCCGATTCGACGAGGGCGTTCTTGCTGTCCATCATTCCGGCTCCGGTCTTTTCGCGGAGCTCTTTCACCATGCTCGCGGAAATGGTCGCCATGGCGGTTTCCCTTCAGCGTCAATCGTTAAAAATCAAATTGTTAAGCGAACGTCATTCAGGCTGTGCCCTTGCCTTGCCGAGCCGCCGCCCATTGCAGCGGCGCGTGGAACAGCTCAGCGCATCACCGCCCGTGCGTGCCGCACCGGAACGGTGCTGTCAACAGTCAGGCGGCGTCTTTGTTCGCGGTGAGCGTCTGCGCCTGTTCGACCCACTTATCGCGCTCAATGCGGCCCTGGAAGTTCAAGGTCTCATCGATTGCCTTGATCTGGTCTTCGTTCAGCGCGGCGATCTGGGCAAAGGTGGTGATGCCAAGCGCATTCAGCTTCTTCTCAAGTGCAGGTCCGATACCGCCAATCTGCTTCAGATCATCGGGGTCACCGGCAACGGGCTCAATGACAAGCGCGGGAACCTCCGGTGCTGCTACGCCCTCCGCTGCCGTTTCAGCGCTTGCCCCTTCCGCGCCTTCGGCGGCGACACTGTCCTCCAGAACCGCTGCTTCGACCGGTGGGTCGGCCGCTTCGCCAATATCCATACCGGCGCCGCCCTGGGCACGCGAAATGCCGTCGATGGCCGCACGGGCGACGAGGTCACAATAAAAAGTGATTGCCCGGCCCGCATCGTCATTGCCTGGAATGGGATAGGTGATGTCGTCGGGATCGGAATTGGAATCGAGGATCGCAGCAACCGGAATGCCAAGCTTCTTGGCTTCCTGGATGGCGATTGCCTCCTTGTTCGTATCGATCACGAACAAAAGGTCCGGGATGCCGCCCATGTCCTTGATGCCGCCAAGCGTGCGCTCAAGGTTCTCACGTTCACGGGTGAGGCGGAGTCTCTCCTTCTTGGTGAAGCCGAGTGCCTCGCCTTCGAGCATTTCTTCCAGATTGCGCAGCCGCTGGATCGAATTCGAAACGGTCTTCCAATTGGTCAGCATGCCGCCAAGCCAGCGCGAATTCACAAAGTATTGCGCTGAACGCCGTGCCGCATCCGCAATCGGCTCCGCCGCCTGCCGCTTCGTGCCAACGAAGAGCACGCGGCCGCCTTCGGCAACAACGTCGCTGACGGTCTCAAGCGCGCGGTGGAACATCGGCACTGTCTGTGCCAGATCGATGATATGAATGTTGTTACGGACACCGAAAATGTATTCCCCCATCTTGGGGTTCCAACGGTGCGTCTGGTGTCCGAAATGCACGCCAGCTTCAAGAAACTGACGCATGGTGAATGTGGGCAGCGCCATGGCCGCAATCCTTTCATCCGGTTGAGCCTCCGCGACGAAAACCACGGATTCTTCCAAATCCATGGCACCGGTGTGCGTTCACCGCACGATGCATCGCGTGTGGAATGGCGCGCCTATTAGCGGTTTTCACTTCCAAATGCAAGGGCTAGAGCGGATTCCGGAAAAGCGGGAACCGGTTTTCCGTCGGGACTTGCGGCAATACAAAGGCCCAGAGAAAATAGGCGAAAGCGCTTCGATGCCGCAATGCCTGCGCTTCTACGTCCGCTCCCCTTGCATTAACGCTCGTGAACGGCGCGCACACCTTCCACCATCTTCCAGGCACCGACGACTGCAGGTGTCACCTGATAGCGTTCCGGCAGGCGGATGATCACGTCGCGCAAGGGCGACGGCAGTGTAACAACCACCTCAACCTCGCTTTCTCCCTCCTCGCCCAGATGACGGGCAATCCGGTCAAGGGCCGCGGCACTGTCCAGGAACAAGCGATAATCGCAGCCAACTGCAGACGCCGACGGATCGAGGGGCGTACAGCTTGAAAGCGTTGCCCTCACCTCGCCGCGCCGCATTTCAGCTTCGATCTGCGCGATGATCATGCTGCCCGGGGAGAGATGCGCGCCCGCTTCGGCGAGGCGGTCGGAAAAGATGAACAGTTCCATCTGGCTCGTCGTGTCGGATAGCTGAATGATGGCGTAGCGGTTGCCGTTCCGGCCGCGCTTGTCCTGACGGCTTGTGACGACGCCTGCCACCCGTCCGCCGGCTGCGCCGCGCTTCACATCGGCTTCAAGCTCGGCAAGCGTCTTTAAACGCTTCTTCTTCAACAGCGTGCCGTACTCATCGAGCGGATGGCCTGAAAGGAAAAAGCCGACGGCGTTGTACTCGCGGTTCAGCCGCTCCACCATGCCCCAACTCTCGGTGTCCCGCGCCAAAGCGACAACAGGCGCGCCGCCCCCGGCAAACAGCTCCGACTGCCCGTTACTTCGGCTCTGCGAAGCGCGGGCTGCGGAGGCGAGCAGGGTTTCAGCACTTTCGAATACTTTGGCGCGATCGGATTCCAGTGAATCGAACGCGCCAGCAGCCGCCAAGCTTTCAAGCGAACGGCGGTTGATGATGCCGGCGTCGATACGGCCCGCAAAATCCTGAAGACCGCTGTAGGAATCACCGTTCCGCGCAGCAACAACCGCCTCTGCCGCAGAACGGCCGACATTCTTCAAGGCGGCGAGCGCGTAAACCACCTCACCGCCTGAGACCGAAAAACCGGCGCGCGAGCGGTTGACATCCGGGGGAGCGATTTTCACGCCCATGCGCGCGGCGTCGCGGAAAAACTCCGCAAGCTTGTCGGTATTGCCCATATCGAGCGTCATCGACGCGGCTAGGAACTCGACCGGGTAATTCGCCTTCAAATAAGCGGTGTGATAGGCGACGAGCGCGTAACAGGCCGCGTGCGACTTGTTAAAGCCATAGTCGGCAAAACGGGCGACAAGATCGAAAATATGCTCGGCCCGTGCCTTTTCGATATCGCCCTCGACAGCGCCGTCGACGAAACGGACGCGCTGCTTATCCATCTCCTCGCGGATCTTCTTGCCCATGGCGCGCCGCAAGAGATCGGCTTCGCCGAGCGAGTAACCCGAGAGCGTCCGGGCGATCTCCATCACCTGTTCCTGATAGATGATGACGCCGAATGTCTCCATCAGGATCGGTTCGAGTTTAGGGTGGAGATATTCCGGCTGCTCCTGGCCGTGTTTTCGTGCGCCATAGGTCGGGATGTTCTCCATCGGACCCGGCCGGTAGAGCGCAACGAGCGCGATGATGTCCTCGAAACGGTCCGGCTGAATGCGCTTAAGCGCATCGCGCATGCCCGCGCTTTCCAGTTGGAAGACGCCGACCGTGTCCGCTGCCGAAAGGAGTTCATAGGTCTTCCCGTCATCGAGCGGTAGCGTGTTGATGTCGACGTCTACCCCGCGCTCTTTCAGGAGTTCGACGGTTTTTTCGATCACGGTCAGAGTCTTGAGACCGAGAAAGTCAAACTTCACAAGGCCAGCATTTTCCACCCATTTCATGTTGAACTGGGTCACCGGCATGTCGGATCGTGGATCGCGGAAAAGCGGCACCAATTCCTGCAAAGGGCGGTCACCGATGACGATGCCGGCGGCATGGGTCGAGGGGTGCCGGTAAAGGCCTTCAAGCTTGACGGCGAATTCCAGAAGCCGCGCGACTGCCGGGTCCTTGTCGCGTTCGGCTTGCAACTCGGCCTCCGAGCCGATCGCTTCGGCAAGCGTCACGGGATTCGTCGGATTGTGGGGCACAAGCTTGCACAAGCCATCGACACGGCCATAGGAAATCTGGAGCACGCGGCCGACATCGCGCATCACCGCACGGGCTTGCAGCGTTCCAAATGTGATGATCTGGGCGACCTGATCATGCCCATATTTGTCCTGAACGTAACGGATGACCTCGTCGCGGCGTTCCGGACAGAAGTCGATATCGAAGTCCGGCATCGAAACGCGTTCCGGATTGAGAAAGCGCTCGAAAAGAAGTCCGAAACGGATCGGGTCGAGATCGGTGATCTGAAGCGCATAGGCGACAAGCGAACCTGCCCCCGAACCGCGCCCCGGCCCGACTGGAATGTCACGCGATTTCGCCCATTGGATGAAGTCGGCGACGATCAGGAAGTAGCCGGAGTACTGCATCCGCTTAATGATGGCCAGTTCATGGGCCAGCCGTTCCCGGTAAGCCCCCCATTCATCCTGAGATGCCTCGATCCCCTCGCGGAAGCGCGCCTCCAGCCCCTCCTCGGCCATTGTTGCGAGAGCTGCATCCTCATCCGTACCGTGCCCCGCGAAGCGCGGCAGGATGGGCGCGCGCGTGACTGGACGGTCATGGCAGCGGCGCGCGATCTCTACCGTGCTCTCCAGTGCCTCCGGCAGATCGGCAAAGAGCGCCGCCATCTCCTTGCCCGTCTTGAAATAGTGCTCGGGCGTCAAGCGGAAGCGGCTGTCATCGGAAATGACCGTGCTTTGGGCGATCGCCATCAGGGCATCATGGGCCTCAAAATCGTCCCGGGCGCCAAAATAGGCTTCATTGGTCGCGACAACGCCAATGCCGAGGTCGCAGGCACAATCAAGAAGGACATCCTCGACCATCCCCTCGTCCGGCCGGCCATAACGCTGCAATTCGATGTAAAGGCGGTCGCGGAAAACCTCTTGCAGACGCCGCGCAAGCGGCGCAGCTTCTTCCGGTTTACCATCAAGCACCAGGCGCTCCAGCGGCCCGCCCGCGCCCCCTGTAAGCGCAATCAGACCATCCGCATGGACCTTCAGCCTGTCGAAGGTAATGAAAGCCTCGCCGCGTGGCGATTGCGGCGCGCCTTCCAAATAAGACCAGGACGAGAGCGCCATGAGGTTCTCATAACCCGCGGGACTCATGGCATAGAGCGCGACTTTCGGCAGGCGCAGATCAACCGGCTCGCCTCTTTGCGGTGTTTCGGCGACGGCATCCATCTGAAGAGCGATGACCGTGCCTATGACAGGCTGGATGCCCACCCTTGCGGCGGCCTCGGAGAACTCCAGCGCTCCGAACATGTTTCCATTGTCGGCAAGACCAAGCGCCGGCATGGCCTCGGCGCCTGCGAGCTTGACAAGCGCTTTGACCTGGAGCGCGCCTTCAAGAAGCGAATAGACACTTCGCGCGCGAAGATGAACAAACGCCCGTTCCCGATCCGCCATTGCCCGCTCCATTCACGCGTTTATGAAATCCTTACCCATCAGGACTACCCGTTAGATGGCAATCACCGACCATAAGGAGACCATGGACAGGAATAGGGCAATTGCCCCGAGCGCTGCGACATCACGAAGAAGATCGGTCATCACTTATCCCCGTTCTCTTTCAATGTTCTTATTTTGTTCTCATTTGAGAACGGCGTCAAGCGCCGATTTTCCGTCCCTTCCAAATTCCGTTTCAGAAGCTTTCGATTCGCCCGCCGCGTAACGTCACGCGCCGGTCCATCGCGGCTGCCATTTCAAGATTGTGCGTGGCGACAAGCGCCGACAACCCGGTATTGCGCACGGCTGCATGCAGCACGTCGAAGACCGTCTCGGCGGTATGCGGATCGAGATTTCCAGTCGGCTCATCGGCAAGAAGAAGCCTTGGCCGGTTTGCAAGCGCGCGGGCGATCGCAATGCGCTGTTGCTCGCCGCCCGAAAGCTGGCCCGGCCGATGCTCGACACGATCGCTCAAACCGACGAGGGCGATCAGTTCCTCAGCCCAACGGCGGGCCTCGCGCTCGTTTTTCCGCGCAAGAAGCTGCGGGATGACGATGTTCTCAAGTGCCGAGAATTCCGGGAGAAGATGGTGGAACTGATAGACGAAGCCGATGGCATCGCGCCTCAACCGCGTACGCAACGTGTCGCGCGCGCGCGATGCGTCGACACCGGCGAGCCAAATCTCGCCTCTGTCGGGCGCTTCCAAGAGCCCCGCAACATGCAAAAGCGTCGATTTCCCGGCACCGGACGGACCCACAAGCGCGACCATCTCGCCCGGCACGATCTCCAGGTCGACACCGCGCAGGATCTCCAGCCGCCCGCCGGCATCGGCAAAACCTTTCCAAATGCCCTTAAGCGCAAGGACGGACATGACCGGAGAGCTTTCCATTGTGTGGGTTGCGAGCGGTGCGTCAGGACTGACGGAGGACATCGACAGGATCGAGACTTGCGGCGCGCCACGAAGGATAAAGCGTCGCGATGAAGGAGAGGCCAAGCGCCATAAGGACCACGGCCAATACCTCGCCCGGGTCCATTTCGGCTGGAAGCTGGCTCAGATAATAGACCTCCGGCGCAAACAGTTCGGCGCCGGTGATGGCGGATATCCCTTGACGGATCGCCTCGATATTGATGCAGACGATGACACCCAGAATGAACCCGGCAATCGTGCCGACAACGCCGATGCTTGCCCCCGCAATGAAGAAAATGCGCAGGATCATGCTCTTGCCGGCCCCCATGGTGCGCAGGATGGCTATGTCGCCGCTCTTGTCGCGCACCAGCGTGATCAGCCCCGAAATGATGTTGAGCGCGGCAATCAGCACAATCAGGGTGAGGATAAGGAACATGACATTGCGCTCAACCTGGAGCGTGTTGAAAAAGGTCGCGTTCTGGCGCCGCCAGTCGGAGAGGAAAATCGGCCGCTCAATGGTGTTGGCAATCTCGGTAAGCGCCGTGTCGACCAGATCGGGATGATCGATGAAGACCTCGACGGCCTGGGCGACATCCTCCATGTTGAGATAGTTCTGGGCGAGGCCCATGGGCATGAAAACGAAGGTGCCGTCATATTCCGACATGCCCATCTCGAAGATGGCTGTGACGGGAAAGGCGCGGACTTTTGGGGTTGTGCCGAAAGGCGTCACCGCGCCCCGTGGTGTGACAAGCGTGACATTGTCGCCGGCAAGCACCCCAAGCGATTGGGCCAAGCGCGAGCCGACAATCACACCGCGCCCTTCCCGGAAAGCCTGAAGATCGCCCTGCGTGATCGAACCGGACAAGGCGCCGATCCGGTCCACGTCCTCCGGCATGATGCCTCGAAGAAGCGCG
>JAKSCL010000366.1 GCA_022360615.1 Hyphomicrobiales bacterium | reverse complement strand
GTCGACCAGCTTGTGCAGTTCGGTGAAACGCGCCGCGGTTGGCTTGGGGTGCGCATTCAGCAGCTCACCGACGAGTTGGCCGAAAGCCTCGGCATGGATGAGCCGCAAGGCGCACTTGTTGCCCAGGTCATTCCAGGCGGTCCGGCGGAAGAGGCTGGCATTGAAGATGGTGATGTGATTCTGCGCTTTGCAGACCGGGTTGTTCCGGAGATGCGCGACCTTCCCCGCATCGTTGCCGATACGCCGGTGGGCGATACGGTTGATGTCATCGTCCTGCGTCGTGGCGAGGAGGTCAACCTTGAAGTGCTCGTCGGGCGGCTAGAGGAGGCCGAACAGGCGGCGTTGCGCACCGATGGCGGTGACGGCGAGGACACCGCCGATGAGAAGAAGGGCGCGCTTGGACTGACCATTTCACCGCTCACACAGGCCCTGCGTGAAGAGCATAGCATCGGCGAGACGATCGAAGGCGTCGTGATCACCGATGTGGAAGCGGGTTCGCCCTCCGCCGAAAAGGGCTTGTCTGCGGGCGAGGTGATCCTCGAGGTGGCGCAGGAACCGGTGGCGAGTCCCGCTGATCTTGTCCGGCGTGTCGATGAGTTGCGCGAGGCGGGACGCCGCTACGCACTTCTTCTTGTCTCAAACGCCGATGGCGAGCGCTTCGTTGCGGTCGAGATCAAGGACGAATAGGGCGCTTATTCATACGGCCGCGAATTCGCTCTCGGCATATCCCTGGATGTAGAGCACCGATGTGAGATCCCCGTGGCGGATCCTCACATCGGCTGCGGCTTCAAGTGCGGGTTTGGCGCGAAACGCCACACCAAGCCCTGCCGCTTCGATGATGGCGAGATCGTTCGCGCCGTCCCCGAGGCTCAGTGTTTCGACCGGCGCGATGCCGTGCTCGCCTTCGATCCGCCGCATGGTCTCAAGTTTTGCTTCGCGGCCCAGTATGGGCTCACGGACCGTGCCAGCGAGCTTTTCGTCGTCGAACTCAAGAATGTTGGCGTGATGACTGTCAAAGGCCAGTTCGCCGGCCACAAAGCCTGTGAAGAGTGTAAAGCCGCCTGAAACGAGGGCGGTCTTGGCACCGTGGGCGCGCATGGTCCGTACGAGCTTTTTGCCGCCCGGCGTGAAGCTGATGCGTGTCTCCATAACCGATTGAAGCGTCGTCCGGTCCAAGCCCTCAAGAAGGGCCACCCGTTCGCGTATCGCCGGTTCAAAGGCGATTTCGCCGCGCATGGCGCGTTCGGTAACGGCGGATACCTGCTCCTTGACGCCCACGGCATCGGCGAGTTCGTCGATGCACTCTTGCTCGATCATGGTTGAATCCATGTCTGCAACGAGCAGTTTCTTGCGCCGGTTTTCGGCGGGAACCATGGCAACGTCGACCTGCCGGCTTCCCAGGGCTGCCCGGACCAAGTCTTCAGCCTCAAATGCCGTGGTGCCTGGCATCGAGAAGTTGATTTCATAGGCGGTTTCCGGCGATAGACAGCGCCAATCATCCGGCGTGCCAAGGCTTTC
>JAKSCL010000351.1 GCA_022360615.1 Hyphomicrobiales bacterium | reverse complement strand
GCCATGTCCATGTCCACAACCTCAAGACCAAGCGGTGGTAGGCCCCATGTATGAGAACAGAACTGTGCGCGGCTATGTCCGCGAAAACGGCCGTGTCGGCGTGCGCAACCATGTGGTGATCCTGGCGGTCGACGATATCTCCAATGCTGCTTGCGAGGCGGTTGCCAATAACATCAAAGGCACGATGGCGCTGCCGCACTCCTATGGCCGGCTGCAGTTCGGCGAGGATCTGGAACTGCATTTCCGCACCATGATCGGCACGGGCTCCAACCCGAACGTTGCGGCTTGCATCGTCATCGGCATTGAGCCCTCATGGACGAAGGTGATCGCTGACGGCATCCGCGAAACGGGCAAGCCGGTTGCCGAGTTCTCCATCGAGCAAAACGGCGACATCGCAACGATTGCAGCCGCCAGCTGGAAGGCGAAAGAGTTCGTGCATTGGGCGAGCGAGCTTCAGCGCGAGGAGCGCCCGCTCTCCGATCTTTGGGTTTCAACCAAATGCGGCGAGTCCGACACAACGACGGGCCTCTCCTCCTGCCCGACTGTCGGCAATATGTATGACAAGCTCCTCCCGCACGGGCTTCACGGCTGCTTCGGCGAAACATCCGAGATCACGGGCGCGGAGCACATTTGCGTCAAACGCGCGGCCACGCCTGAAGCCGGCGAGAAGTTCATGAAGATCTTTCAGGCTTATCAGGACGAAGTGATCGAGCCGTTCAAGACGTCGGACCTCTCCGACAGCCAGCCGACCAAGGGAAACATTCTTGGCGGCCTTTCGACGATTGAGGAAAAGGCCCTCGGCAATCTTGAGAAGATCGGCCGCACTTCGACCTATATCGATGCGCTGGGCCCGGCGGAAAAGCCGGAAAAAGGCCCCGGCCTTTACTTCATGGACACGTCGTCGGCGGCGGCGGAATGCGTCACGTTGATGGCGGCTGGCGGCTATGTGGTCCACACCTTCCCAACGGGCCAGGGCAATGTGGTCGGCAATCCCATTGTGCCGGTAATCAAGATATCGGGGAACCCGCGTACGCTGCGCACCATGTCAGAGCACATCGATGTGGACGTGACGGGCGTTCTCACCCGTGAGAAGACCATTTCGGAGGCTGGCGACGATCTCATCGACATGATCTGCCGCACGGCGAATGGCCGCGCGACGGCGGCCGAAGCCCTCGGCCACAAAGAGTTCGTTATGACGAAGCTCTACCGCTCCGCCTGAGGACGCGCGGGTGCCCGGGTTGATGCGTGTGGTTGTGTCCGAGTTCATGGATGAAACGGCGCTCGATGCGTTCGGCGCCGACGTCACCGTGATATATGAGCCGGCGCTCGTTGACGACAGGCCAAGGCTTTTGGAAGCTGTCAAAGGCGCGGCGGCGATTATCGTGCGCAACCGCACTCAGGTGGATGAGGAGCTTCTCTCCTCAGCGCCTGACCTCATCGCCGTCGGGCGCTTGGGGGTCGGCCTCGATAACATCGACATGAAGGCCTGCGCGGCGCGCAACATCGCCGTTAGGCCGGCAACGGGGGCAAACAGTCTCTCCGTTGCCGAGTATGTGATTACGGCCGCTCTTGTGCTCACCCGCGGCGTCTGGTTCGCCAACGCCCAGATGATTGCCGGGAACTGGCCGCGCAATGCGTTGATGGGCCGTGAGGTTTCGGGCCGCGTCATGGGGCTTTACGGTTTCGGCGGCATTGCCCGCGCGGTTGCCGAACGCGCCCGTGCGCTCGGCATGATGATCGCCGCGCATGATCCGCATCTGCCCGCGGGCGACCCTGCTTGGGAAGGTGTCGAACGCTGCGATGCGGTTACGCTGCTTGGTCAGGCCGACGTCCTGAGCCTGCACGTGCCGCTGACCGAAGAGACGCGCAATCTCATCGACGCGAACGCAATCTCCATGATGAAGCCGGGTGCCGTTCTCATCAACACGGCGCGCGGCGGCGTGGTCGACGAGGCCGCGCTTGTGAGAGCGCTTGAAGACGGACGCTTGGCTGGTGCCGCACTCGATGTCTTTGCGGCGGAACCTTTGACGGCTGAAGCGGCTGAAATTTTCGACGGCATTCCCAATCTCATTCTGACCCCGCACATCGCCGGCGTGACGGAGGAAGGGAACGTCCGCGTCAGCAGCGTCACGGTTGCCAACGTGATTGAGGAGCTTCAACGTGCACGCGCCTGATGCCGCCATGTCCCGTGAAGAAGCGGAAGCGCTCATCGTCGATGCGCTGGTGGTCTCCAATGTGTCTGACGCCAATGCGGTGTCCGTCGCGAAAGCGCTGGTTGCCGCTGAGATCGACGGCCAGAAGGGACACGGCTTCTCGCGTGTCGTTGCCTATGCCGCGCAGGCGCGCTCGGGCAAGGTGAATGGCCACGCTGAGCCGGATGTCACACGGACAGCCCCGGCCTTTCTTTCGTTGGATGCGAAAAACGGATTTGCTTTTCCAGCGATAGACCGCGCCATTGAGGAACTCGCAGGTCTTGCCCCGGACACCGGGATCGCGGCAGCCGGCATTACCCGTTCGCACCACTGCGGGCAATTGAGCGCACATGTGGAGCGGCTTGCGGAACGCGGCTGTCTGGCACTCATGGTATCGAATACGCCGAAGGCGATGGCGCCTTGGGGCGGCATTGCACCGCTCTTCGGCACCAACCCGATTGCCTTTGCCGCGCCGCGCGAAAATCAACCGCCGCTCGTCATTGACCTCTCGCTCTCAAAAGTTGCGCGCGGCAAGGTCATGGCTGCCAACCAGCGCGGCGAGCACATTCCCGAAGGCTGGGCGCTCGATGCAAGCGGCGACCCGACCACCGATCCAAAAGCGGCGCTTCAAGGCTCGATGGTTCCCGCAGGCGATGCGAAAGGGGCGGCGCTTGCCTTAATCGTGGAAGTGCTTGCTGCGAGCCTGACCGGAGCGTGCTACAGCTTCGAGGCGGCCTCGTTTTTCGATGCCGAGGGCGAACCGCCCGGTGTCGGCCACCTCATCATCGCGATCCATGCGGATAGGGTTGCGGGTGCTGGATTTCCAGCTCGGCTAGAGGTTCTTTTGTCCGCCATTTGCGATCAGGACGGCGCCCGGCTGCCAGGTGAACGCAGGCTCGAACAACGGGCCATTTGCAACAAAGACGGCGTTTTGGTGCCGCCCCATCTTCTATCAGACATCAGAAAGGTGATTGAGACGCATTCATCAACCGGCTAAGCCTTTTCCAGAGGCCAAAGCCAAAAAGCAACCAAAGCAACATCATGAGTGGGAGGAAACAATCATGAGACATGCTTTCATCGCTGCCGCCGTTGCGGCTTTCGCTTTCGCCGCGACACCGGCGATGGCTGAGGATTTCCCCTCAAAATCCGTCGACTATGTGATCCCGTTCGGGCCGGGCGGCGAATCCGATATCACCGCGCGCTTCCAGCAGCCCTTCTTCAAGGAAAAGTTCGGGCAGGATCTCGTCATCTCTTACAAGCCCGGCGGCGGCGGTGCCGTGGGCTGGGCGCAGCTCAACGCGATGACGGGTGACGGCCATTCCCTCATGGGTATCAACCTGCCGCATATCATTGTGAAGCCGCGCCAGGGCGATGTGGGCTTCACGACCGACGACATCACCGCGATCTACATGTTCCACTATACACCGGATGCAATCGTGGTGAACGCCGACAGCGATTTCCAAACGTTGCAGGATGTCATCGACTTTGCCAAAGCCAATCCGAGGAAGCTCACCTTCTCGGGATCCGGGAAGGGCACGGCCAATCACCTTGCCCAGGTGATCTTCGATGAAAAGGCCGGCATCGAGACGACCTACGTCGCCTTTAAGGGCACGGGCGCTTCTGTGACCGCGCTTCTCGGCAACCAGGTCAGCGCCGCATGGGGCTATACCACCGTCGGTGCCGCGCAGGGCGATAAGGTGCGCCTCCTTGCAGTCGCCATGGAAGAACGTCACCCGGCTTTCCCGGAGGTTCCGACTTTCAAGGAACTCGGCTTTGACATCGTGTCCGGCGCTTATCGCGGCATTGCCGTACCGAGTTCGACGCCTGAAGACGTGCGTCAACAGCTCTCCAACATGATCGCAGAGATCAACGCCGATCCGGCCTTCCAGAAGCAAATGATCGATGGCGGTTTCGCCCTCACCGATGTGGCCTATGGCGCGGAGATGGACGAGTTCCTCGCCGCACGCGCCGAGGAGTACATCGCAGCCGCCAAGACGGCTGGCGTTATCGACTAAGCGCTCAGCGCGCGGTCCCAGTGGCCGCGCGTTTCCCCCCTTTCTTCTTCGGGATCTGCCGAGGCGTTCATGCTGGAGTATCTGGCGGCGGCCTTCTCGCCGCTCAACATCGTCTTTGCCCTTTTCGGTGTTGCGGCGGGAACGATCATCGGGTCGATCCCCGGCTTGACGGCCACGATGGCCGTTGCCGTTCTGGTGCCCATCACCTTTTCCATGGAGCCCGGTTCCGCGCTCATTCTCATGGGCGCGATCTATACGGGCGCGATTTATGGCGGTGCTTACGCGGCCATCCTTCTCAATACGCCCGGCACGCCGTCGGCGATCGCCACCACCTTTGACGGCTACCCAATGGCAAAGCGGGGCGATGGCGACCTTGCCGTTTCCGTCGCGTGCCTGTCGAGCGTCATCGGCGGTCTTGTCGGCGCGCTTGCGCTTTTGTTTCTCTCTCCGCCGCTTGCCGATGCGGCGCTCGCTTTCGGGCCTGTTGAGTATTTCTGGCTCGCGATATTCGGCCTCTCGCTTATTGCGGCCCTCTCGGATGGCGATTTCCTGAAAGGCGTTATCGCGGCCTGTTTCGGTCTTCTCCTCGCAATGATCGGGATCTCGGAGACGAGCGCCGAAGTGCGATACACTTTCGGCTCGCAGACCCTCTTGGGCGGCGTTGAAGTGGTCTCGGCGCTGATTGGCCTTTACTGCATTCCCGTCCTCATCGATCTCGTCGCAACGCCGGAGCGGCATTTGCAGCCGCCGGAGGCGCAGCGCGGTTTCCGCCTGGGCGAAGCGACAGCCGAGCTTATTCGCAACAAGTGGAATGTGCTGCGGAGTTCGGTGATCGGCACCTTTGTCGGCGCACTGCCGGGTGCGGGCGGTTCCATTGCGGGGCTTGTCGCCTATTCCGAAGCGCGCCGCTCCTCGAAAAAGCCCGAGGACTACGGAAAGGGCGAGCCGGGCGGCATTGTCGCTACGGAGTCCGCCAACAACGCGACTGTCGGCGGCGGCTTTATCCCGACGCTCGTGCTCGGCATTCCGGGCACGCCGCCTGACGCCGTCATCCTTGGCGCTCTTCTCGTCCAGGGCGTGCGGACGGGGCCGACGCTTTTCACCGATGGCGCGAGTATCGTTTACACCTTCATCTTCGGCCTTCTGCTTGCGACCGTCCTGATGCTGCCTGTCGGCTTGATGATCGGGCGTTTCGCCTATGGCGCGATCGTGCGCGCGCCGAAGTCGGCGCTCGTTCCCATCGTCGCCTTCATGACCGTGATCGGCGCGTTCTCGATCCGCAATAGCGTCTCCGACGTGGCGATCATGATCATTCTCGGCATTATCGGATGGGTTGCGCAGAAGCGCGGCTTTTCCGTTTCGCCCATCGTGCTCGGCCTTATCCTCGGGCGCATCGCTGAACAGGGTTTCGTGCAAAGCTGGACGATTGGGGATGCCGTCGGCGATCTCTGGGGGCAGTTCTTCGGGCGGCCGTTGTCACTCGTCATTATCGCCATGACGCTGATTACATTCTGCTATCCATTCCTGCCGCAAATCAGACGGCTTCTCAAAAAGGGCGAAGCGCCTCCAGCCGATGAAGTCCCGCAGGTCGGCAAAGGTTCAAAGATCGGTGAGATCGTTTCGCTTGTCGTCTTTGCTGCGGTCGGGATCACCGTCATCTATCAATCGGCCAGCTTGAACGCGGAAGCCGCCGTTTTCCCGCGCACCATCGCGATCGGGATGATGGTCTTCATCGTCCTGGCGTTGTTACGGACCGTGCTCACGGGACGCGGCCATGGCGTCACCTTGGAGGGTTCGTCGCTGCGCAGGATTGCGGTTCCGGCACTGATGCTCGTCGCCGTTGCGCTGATCCCGATCTTCGGCTTTGCCTTGGCGGGGCTCGTCATGGGGCTCGGCCTCATTATAGTCGCACAGCATGAACGGATGAGCCCGCAGACCCTGGTGATCCTTGTCGTTTGCGTCGCCGCGGTGATCCTGAGCTTCACCTTCGGCTTCAAGGACCTTCTGGGTGTGCCGCTGCCGGATGGGCGCTGGCTCGGCTAGAGCGTTTTCTGCAAAGTGGGCAGCGGTTTTGCGCCCGAAAAATGCGATGACTTAAAGAAATAGAGTCCGGCTTTGACCTCTTCAAAGCCGGAAAAGCTCTAAGGATGCAGGACGATTTTGGGGGCCGCGACCTTGCCTTCAAGCAGATCGCGGAAGGCGGCGGGCCCATCAGAGAGTGCGCGCTCTTCCGTCCAGTCGAGGGGCCCCAGGCGGCCGTCGAAAATGGCGGCTGCCGTCTCGCGGAAATCCTGAGCCGTATAGGTGTAGGTGCCGATAAAGGTGATTTCCTGAAGGGTCGCCCGCCGGGCGTTGAGGCCGCCTTCGGCGCTGCCAAGGCCGATATGCATGATGACGCCGCCGGGCGTGACGGTCTCAAAGGCGGCGGACCGCGTCGCGGCAATGCCGACGGCATCGACAACCAGTTCGGCGGGGCCGGCGGGCATCGCCGCATCGCGAACCTCGAATGGTCCTGCCGCCGTGAGCGCCTTGCGGCGTTCGGGATTGGCGTCGGTGATGCGGATATCGGCCGCACCGTTTGCCGCAAGCGCCAGCGCGGCGCCCAGTCCGATTGCGCCACCGCCGAGCACCAGGCAGCGCGTTTCGCTGAGGGGGCGGGTCAGAGCCCGTTCAGCGAGCTTTACCGCATGCCAGCCGCAGGCAAGCGGTTCGGTAAGCGCGGCCTTTGAAGGCGGCACACCATCCGGTACGGGGACGAGATTGCGCTCGGGCATGGCGATCATCTCGGCAAAGGCGCCTTCGCGCGGCGGCATGGAGATGATCTGCCGTTCAATGCAGAGATTGTCACGGCCCTCCAGGCAATAGCGGCAACGGCCGCAGGTGACCAGCGGGTTGATGGTCACGCGCTCGCCTTTCCTCGGACCTTTGACAATCGTGCCGGCTGCCTCATGGCCAAGGATCAGGGGTGCCGGACGGCGTTCGTCATGGCCAAGATAGGCGTGCATGTCGGAGCCGCAGATGCCGGCTGCTTCCACCTCTATGAGAACTTCGCCCGACGCGGGAGTGGGTGGTTTGGCCATGGCAAGGGAAAGCGTTTCGGGGCCCGTATAGATCAGCGCCTTCATTTGGCCGTGTACCCGCCATCAACGAAGAGTACCTGCCCGGTAACATAGG
This sequence comes from Hyphomicrobiales bacterium, assembly GCA_022360615.1. Taxonomy (GTDB): domain Bacteria; phylum Pseudomonadota; class Alphaproteobacteria; order Rhizobiales; family JAKSCL01; genus JAKSCL01. Next base: position 1,142 of record JAKSCL010000351.1, on the reverse strand, counting down.
CCGATGCCGGGGAGCAGAAGAAGATCGCTGGACCCACAAGGTCGTCGAGTTCGCCATTCCTGCCGATGCAGGTCTGGGCGGCGTTGCGCGCGGCGCGGCCGGGATCGGCGAAGACGGCTTCGGTCAACTCGGTCGGGAAAAAGCCGGGCGCAAGGGCATTGACGGTGATGCCGCGATCCGACCAGGCCTCGGCCATGGCGCGGGTGAGCTGGGCGATCCCGCCCTTCGATGCGCCATAGGCCATGCCGTTCGGAAAAGCGCGCATCGATTGCAAGGAGGCGATGTTCAGGATTGCCCCTTCCTTTCCCATTCCGGGGACGAGCGCGCGGGCGAGAAAGAACGGGACGGACAGGTTCAGATGGAGTGTAAGGTCCCAGCTTTCACGCGTGATGGCATCCGGTGCTTCGCGCAGATTGACGCCTGCTGCATTGACGAGGATGGAGGGCGGGCCGAAAGGGGCGGACAGCTTATCGGCCAGCGCGTCATAATCCGCCAACTCGGCAAGATCGAGGGCAAGCGAGGCTGTGCCGTATTCCGCGCTCAGGCGATCGAGTGCCTCCTGCCGCCGCGCGACCGCAACCACTTCCGCGCCCGCGCCCTTGAGGCCTTCCGCAATGCGCCGCCCGATCCCCGAAGACGCGCCCGTGACGACGGCAACCCGGCCCTTCAGGCTAAAAAGCGCTGCCGGTTCACTCTGCGGTTGAGAGGTCAAAATTCTCCCTCGGGAAGTATTTCGAGAGGCGGATGTCGGCGGTGCGGGCATGGCCCTCCATGCCCTCGAGCCGCGAGATGCGGGCGCAGGCCTGGCCGATGTCACGGTTCGCCTCGCGGGTGGAGCGCTGCCAGGTCACGGTCTTGATGAACTTCCCGACCGAGAGCCCGCCCGTGTAGTGCGCCGCACCCTTGGTGGGGAGCACGTGGTTGGGGCCCGAGACTTTGTCACCATAAGCAACGGTCGTTTCTTCGCCCAAAAACAGCGAGCCGTAATTGGTGAGGTTTTCGAGCCACCAGTCGAGGTCGGCGGCCTGGATCTGCAGGTGCTCGGAAGCGTAATCGTCTGAGACTTTCACGGCTTCCTCGCGGCTGTCGCACACGATGATTTCGCCATAGTCGCGCCAGGCAGCCTCGGCATTTTCGCGGTT
>JAKSCL010000234.1 GCA_022360615.1 Hyphomicrobiales bacterium | reverse complement strand
TCTCAATAGCCGCACTGTGATATGAACAATTATACGAAATATAAGAATGGTTCGGTATGGCGCCGATGGGATTTACATATCCATACTCCTGGCACCTTAAAAAACGACCAATTTACAGGTAGCACCATAGAAGAAAAATGGGAGAATTTCATCAATGATATTAATAACCATACTGAAAATATTTCAGTTGTTGGGATCACAGACTATATATCCATTGATAATTATTTTCGATTTAAAGACCATGTTCTTGGGGGTGATGTAACGAAGCAATTTGACTTGATAATTCCAAATGTGGAGTTACGCATATCGCCAGTAACTGGCTCTTCCACTCCGATTAATATTCACTGTCTTTTTAATCCAGATATTGATGAAGAATTGCAACCTAGGTTTTTTTCCAGGTTGAACTTTGAACATAGTGGTACATCCTACTCTGCTGAGCCGCGAGAATTAATTAGGTTAGGTAAAGCCTATAGAAATGACGAAACCTTACAGGATGAAGTTGCAAAAGAGATCGGTGCTAGCCAATTTGTCGTTCCATTTGATGATTTAAAACGGGTGTTTAAAAACGATTCCAATTTAAGAGAGAACACGATTGTTGTAGTGTCTAATAGCAGTAATGATGGTGCAAGCGGACTGCAACATTCTTCGTTTTTTGTTAACGGATTTTCTCAGCTTGATGCTACTCGCCAAACTATTTATCAGTTTTCAGATGGAATATTTTCAGCTAACCCGAAAGATACTAGTTACTTCTTAGGTGAAGGGCCGGACTCTAAAGAAGGGGTAATACGAAAGTGTGGCACCTTAAAACCATGTTTTCACGGAAGTGATGCGCACACTAATGACAGAATATTCAACCCGGACGAAAATAGGTTTTGTTGGATCAAGGCGAATCCAACTTTTGAAGGACTTAAACAAACTTTGTACGAGCCGGAAGCACGAGTAAAAATTCAATCTATATGTCCTGAGATTAAAAACGATAGGCACGTAATTTCCAAGGTAAAATTTACCGGTGGGAATGAATTATTTGGAAATCAAGAAATACACCTAAATGACAATCTGAATTCAATTATAGGAGGGAAATCATCTGGTAAATCCCTGCTTTTGTATTCAATGGCAAACTCAATAGATCCGATTCAGGTCAAGAAGGCTTCAGAAAAATTAGATTTTGAAGGCTAT
>JAKSCL010000350.1 GCA_022360615.1 Hyphomicrobiales bacterium | reverse complement strand
TTTTTACCGCCACTACAGCGGCAGCACCGCTGATTGCCTCCCAAGATGCTTCAGCCTCGGTATGCGGAACTCACGAACACGTCACACAGCTCCTTGCTGGCCGCTACAAGGAAGCGCGCCGCGCGGTTGGTGTTGTCGCCAATGAAGGCGTGATGGAGGTCTTTGTCTCCAGCGATGGCACATGGTCGATTATCTTGACATCGACGAAGGGCCTTGCCTGTATCATTGCAGCCGGCAAAAACTGGGAAGAGGTGAAGGCCAAACTGCCGGATCCCGCAGCCTAGATTTGCGCCGGAACAGCATCGAGAACCAGTTCAAATAGCTAGCTGCGGGGAAGACGGTGGTTTCCCGCAGGATGGCGTAAAGGGTCGGATAAAACTGCTCACGGTTCGATAGCCGCTCATCAGGCCGGCGGTCTCGATTGCTTGATGGCATCATCGCAAAGCACGGCGCAGGCCCCTTAACGCATTCCTCCACCGCACAATTCGCATATTGCCCGCCGGCCCGCCTGTCGCTACATCGCATCCTTTCATGACGGAATGACGCGATGGACGCTCGGCATAAAACGGTTGGTCCCCTTGTGCGCTATTGCGCGCTCGTCAACGACAACCGCCTGGAGCCCGATCAGGCCCAGCTTCGCATCGCCCGCCGCCTCCAAGAGCTTTACGATGAACTGACCACTGGGCGCCTGGCGCGCAAAACGTCCTCGCTCGGCTGGCTTTTTGCGAAAAAACGAAAAACCGAGAACACAATCAAAGGTCTTTATATCTGGGGCGATGTGGGTCGCGGCAAATCCATGCTGATGGATCTCTTCCACGGCACCTTACCGGTGAAACGGAAGCGGCGCGTCCATTTTCATGAATTCATGAGCGACGTCCACGAACGCATCCACGATTGGCGCCAAAAGCGAAAAGCCGGGCAGGTGAAGGGCGACGACCCCATCCCGCCTGTCGCTGATGCGCTGGCCGAAGAGGCTTGGGTCCTGTCCTTCGATGAATTTCAGGTCACCGATATTGCCGACGCCATGATTCTCGGGCGCCTCTTCGAGCGCCTCTACACCCACAACGTTGTTGTCGTCGCGACATCGAACGTGCCCCCGGACGAGCTTTATCGCGACGGATTAAACCGCGCGCTCTTTCTTCCTTTCATTGCCATGTTGAAGGAACGCATGACGGTTTGCGAACTGGCGGCCGATATGGATTACCGGCTTGAAAAGCTTGAGGGCGCGCCGACCTATTACACGCCCCTTGGCAAAGAGAGCGATGCCGCCGTGCAAGCAGTCTGGGACAGGCTCACCGCCGGAGCACACGGCACCTCGGAAACGCTTCATCTCAAGGGCCGGACCCTCAAGGTTAGTCGGACGGCTCAAGGTATCGCCCGTTTCACCTTCGACGAGCTCTGCGAAAATCCGCTTGGCGCCGCGGATTTCCTTAAGATCGCACACAGCTACCACACCGTGGTCCTTGAACGGATCCCGAAGCTGCGTCCGGAAAAACGCAATGAAGCGCGCCGTTTCGTCTGGCTGATTGACGCCCTTTACGACAATGCCGTCAAACTCGTTGCAAGCGCCGAAGCCGAACCGGACGCGCTTTATCCAGCAGGCGATACGGCCTTTGAGTTCCAGCGCACCGCCTCGCGCCTAATCGAAATGCGCTCACACGATTATCTGGCGCTGCCGCATGGCCGTGTCGGCGAACACCAGGAAGAGGACCGCAAAGTAACCGCCGCCAGCAAGGCGCCCGCTTGAATGCCTTGGAAAGGTCCGATACTCACGGGAACCGCGCTTGACAAACAAGCAGCATGGAAATCCACGACGGCCTTTCATGACAACGGATCGGAAGCCGCCCAGACCACAACAGGGGAAACGAAATGGCACGCAATAAAATCGCCTTGATCGGCGCAGGACAGATTGGCGGCACGCTCGCGCTGCTCACGGGCCTGAAGGAATTGGGCGATGTGGTCCTTTTCGATATCGTTGACGGGGTTCCGCAAGGAAAGGCGCTCGATATTGCCGAGGCCTCACCGGTGGAAGCGTTCGATGCAAAGATGGCCGGCACCTCATCCTATTCCGATATCAAGGGAGCCGATGTGGTGATCGTGACGGCGGGCGTGCCGAGGAAGCCCGGCATGAGCCGCGACGATCTTCTTGAAATTAACCTGAAGGTGATGGAGCAGGTCGGCGCCGGCATCAAGAAATACGCGCCCGAAGCCTTTGTCATCTGTATCACCAACCCGCTCGACGCCATGGTCTGGGCGCTGCAAAAAGCCTGCGGTTTGCCAAAGAACAAGGTCTGCGGCATGGCCGGCGTTCTTGATTCTGCGCGCTTCCGCTATTTCCTCGCCGAAGAGTTCAATGTCTCGGTCGAAGACGTCACCGCCTTCGTGCTTGGCGGCCATGGCGACACCATGGTTCCGCTGGTGCGCTATTCGACCGTCGCCGGCATTCCGCTTCCCGACCTCATCAAGATGGGTTGGACGACGAAGCAGAAGCTTGACGATATCGTCCAGCGCACTCGTGACGGGGGCGCCGAAATCGTCGGTCTTTTGAAAACCGGCTCGGCCTTTTACGCACCCGCCTCCTCTGCGATTGCCATGGCCGAAAGCTATCTGCGCGACAAGAAGAGGGTCCTGCCCTGCGCGGCCTATCTGAGCGGCCAATACGGACAAAAAGACATCTATGTTGGGGTGCCCTGCGTGATCGGCGAAGGCGGTGTTGAGAAGATCGTCGAGATCGAGCTCAACAAAACCGAGAAGAAGATGCTCGACAAGTCGATTAACGCGGTGAATTCGCTTGTCGACGCGTGCAAGAAGATCGCACCGAAGCTCGGGAAGTAGCGGCGGACAGCGCGTCCCGCGCACATCTTGCAATCATTCAATGCCGGGGCGATGCCTCGGCATTTTCGTATCTGCCGCTACCCGCCTTAGACGAAAAGGGAGCATGTTGATCTTCCGCTGTGCGGTTGCGAAGGAAGAAGCCCTGCGCTAAGCAAAGCGCCGGGATCATTGTTTCCCTTTCCGCATCAGTCTTTTTCCTCTCCTGTTCCCAAGAGAGCGCACTCCATGAACATCCACGAATATCAGGCGAAAGCCGTGTTGAAGGATTTCGGCGCGCCCGTTTCCGCGGGTTTTCCGGCCTTCACGCCCGAAGAAGCCGAAGACGCCGCCAAGAAACTCGGCGGACCGTTATGGGTCGTCAAATCGCAAATCCACGCCGGCGGACGAGGCAAAGGCCGTTTCAAGGAACCGGAGGCCGGCGATAAAGGCGGCGTCCGGCTCGCCAAATCAGTGGATGAAGTGAAGGAATTCGCGGCACAAATGCTCGGAAAGACGCTGGTGACGCATCAGACCGGCCCCGTGGGCAAGGTTGTGAACCGGCTCTACATTGAAGACGGCTCCGACATCGAGAAGGAGTTCTATCTCTCGCTTCTCGTCGACCGCGAGACCTCCGAGGTCTCCTTCGTCGTCTCAACCGAGGGCGGCATGAACATTGAGGATGTGGCCGCTGAAACGCCTGAAAAGATCGTCACCTTCGGCGTCGACCCGGCTTCCGGCTACATGCCGCATCATGGCCGCGCGATCGCAAAGGCGCTCGGGCTCGGCGGCAACCTTGCGAAACAGGCCGCAAAACTTGGCGGCACCCTGTACAAGGCCTTCGTTGAAAAGGATATGAGCCTTCTTGAAATCAACCCGCTCATTGTGACGAAGGACGGCAATCTCGTCGTCCTCGACGCAAAGGTCAGCTTCGATGGCAACGCGCTCTATCGCCACGACGACATCATGGCGTTGCGCGACACGACCGAAGAAGACGAGAAGGAGATCGAGGCCTCCAAATACGACCTCTCCTATGTCGCGCTCGACGGCGACATAGGCTGCATGGTGAACGGTGCAGGCCTTGCCATGGCGACGATGGACATCATCAAGCTTTATGGCGCGGAACCCGCGAACTTTTTAGATGTGGGCGGCGGCGCCTCGAAGGAAAAGGTGACCGCAGCCTTCAAGATCATCACCGCCGACCCGAATGTGAAAGGCATCCTCGTCAACATCTTCGGCGGTATCATGCGCTGCGACATCATTGCCGAGGGCGTTGTCGCGGCGGTGAAGGAAGTGGGCCTTCAAGTCCCCCTCGTCGTGCGCCTTGAAGGCACCAATGTGGACAAGGGCAAGGCGATCATCGATCAGTCCGGCCTCAACGTCATTGCCGCAGATGATCTCAACGATGCCGCGGCGAAGATCGTGAAGGCGGTCAAGGGCTGAGGGAATCCGCTTTGACGCTTTCAGGCTTCACAATGATCCTTTCAATCGGTGTGCCGGGCCTTCTGCTCGCCGCCGGTCTTTCATGGTGGCTGGTCCGCTTTTGGAGACAAAAACGTTTCAAAGCCGTTGCTCTTCAATCAGCTTCCATACTCGTCTTGAGCGCGGCACCATTCATTCTGATCACTTTGTATATTCAGTTTTATATTTGGGGTCTTCGCCAAGACCCAGTAATTGGGACCCGAGAAGCGGCGCTCCTCTATGAAGAGGACAAGGCCGGATGGACCTGGGCGGCTTTTGTCATCTTCTACGGCTTATTCATTGCTGCGCCAATCGTAGCGGCTGTTGTCTTCCTCACCGGATCTTTAGCCAAGCTAATCCTTGTTCCCGTTGAAGCGTCTACAAACCGGTAATTCCATGACAATTCCCGTTAACAAGAACGCAAAAGATACAAGCCCGGTTAAGGCCATTTTCCCGGCCTTTTTTTTCGGTTTCGTCGCCCTGATCGGAGTCGATAGCGCTTCGGCCCAACAGAACTGCGTGCGCGATGGCCGCACGAACAATTGCGCCCAGCTCAGGGATCTCGGACCGCCCACGGTCACACCGGCGCAAACCCGCAACGGCCGCATTGTCATACAACTCAATATGCGGGAATGGCCGTCCTTCTCCGCACCGGTTCTGACTGTTATTCCGCAGAACACCTGTGTTCCGGTCGGCCCCTGCACCTATCAGACTGACGGCTGGTGGTGCCGGGCACGCTTCAATGGGCGCCAAGGCTTCGTCAAGAAGATTGTCTTTGACACAGCGAACCGGAACCGGCCCGCCATCACCTTCCGCAACCGATGCTAATGCTCACACGAACCTGAAATCGGAAAACCCATGTCCATTCTCGTCGACAAGAACACCAAGGTCATCTGCCAGGGTCTGACAGGTAAGACCGGCACCTTCCACACCGAGCAGGCGATTGCCTATGGCACGCAAATGGTCGGCGGTGTGACGCCCGGCAAAGGCGGAATGACATGGGAAGGCACGTTGCCCGACGGCTCAAACGCAAGCCTGCCGGTCTACGACACCGTCGATGAGGCGGTGAAGGCAACGGGCGCGACCGCATCCGCCGTTTATGTGCCGCCGCCTTTTGCGGGCGATTCTATCCTTGAAGCGATCGATGCCGGCATCGAGCTTATCTGCTGCATCACCGAGGGCATTCCGGTGATGGACATGGTGAAGGTGAAGCGGGCGCTCTGCGGCTCCGATTCGTGCCTCATCGGCCCCAATTGCCCCGGCGTCCTGACCCCGAACGAATGCAAAATCGGCATCATGCCGGGGAACATCTTCTCCGACGGCTCGGTCGGCGTGGTGTCGCGTTCGGGCACGCTCACCTATGAGGCCGTGTTCCAGACCACCAATGAGGGCCTCGGCCAGACAACGGCGGTTGGCATTGGCGGCGACCCGGTGAAGGGAACCGAATTCATTGACGTGCTCGAGATGTTCCTCGCCGACGAAGAGACACAATCGATCATTATGATCGGTGAGATCGGCGGCTCGGCGGAAGAAGATGCCGCCCAGTTCCTCAAGGACGAAGCGAAGAAGGGCCGCAAAAAGCCGATGGCCGGGTTTATCGCGGGCCGCACCGCGCCTCCCGGGCGCACCATGGGCCACGCGGGCGCCATTGTTTCCGGCGGTAAGGGCGGCGCTGAGGACAAGATCGAGGCCATGCGCTCAGCCGGGATCGCGGTCGCCGACAGTCCGGCGTCCATGGGCCGCACGCTCAAGGAAGTTTTGAATGCTTGACCGTGGTAAAAGCTTGATAATCATCCCATAGTGTAATGGCAGAGCCGCAATGAGCGGAAACGCGCAATAAATGGACACGGGGGCTGACCCCGCGACGTGATCAAAATGGCAAGCCAAGACGCCAACGAGTTGTTCGCCGGAACATCCTTTCTCCACGGAACCAACGCAGCCTACATCGAAGAGCTTTACGCCCGTTATCAAACCGATCCCACGTCGGTGTCGGCGGACTGGCGGCGTTTCTTCGCCGACCTGAAAGACAGCCGCGACGATGTGATCGCAGAAGCGCGCGGCGCTTCCTGGCAGCGCAAGGACTGGCCGGTTCAGGAAAACGGCGAATGGGTGTCTGCTCTCGACGGCAACTGGATGGCCGCCGAGACCAAGGTCGGCGAAAAGATCAAGGCGAAAGCCCAGGAAACCGGCATCGAACTGACGGATGCGGACGTCCAGCAAGCGGCCCGCGATTCCGTACGCGCCATCATGATGATTCGCGCCTACCGGATGCGCGGCCACTTCCATGCCGATCTCGATCCACTGGGCATTTTGAAACGCGAGGCCGAGGAGGAACTCGACCCGCGCTCCTATGGCTTCACCGAGGCCGATTACGACCGCCCGGTCTTCATCGACCACGTGCTCGGGCTCGAATTCGCCACCATCCCGCAGATGGTCGAGATCCTAAGGCGCACCTATTGCTCGACCATCGGCGTGGAGTTCATGCACATCTCCGACCCGGCTGAAAAAGCCTGGATCCAGGAGCGCATCGAGGGTCCGGACAAAGAGGTGAGCTTCACGCCGGAAGGCAAAAAAGCAATCCTGAACAAGCTGATCGAAGCCGAAGGCTTTGAGAACTTCCTGAATGTCAAATACACCGGCACCAAGCGCTTCGGCCTTGACGGCGGCGAGGCGATGATTCCGGCCCTTGAACAGATCATCAAGCGCGGCGGCCAGTTGGGCCTGAAGGACATTGTGCTCGGCATGGCCCACCGCGGCCGGCTCAATGTGCTGGCCCAGGTGATGGCGAAACCGCACCGCGCCATCTTCCACGAATTCAAGGGCGGCGCCGCGCATCCGGACGATGTCGAGGGATCCGGCGACGTGAAATACCATCTGGGCGCCTCTTCCGACCGGGAGTTCGACGGCAACAGCGTCCACCTGTCTTTGACGGCAAACCCCTCGCATCTCGAAATCGTCGATCCGGTTGTCCTCGGCAAGGTGCGCGCCAAACAGGACCAGATCAGCGCCACCGGAAACGGGCACTGGATGATGGACACCCGCGAAACCGACCGGGGCAGCGTCTTGCCGCTGCTTATCCATGGCGATGCGGCCTTTGCCGGTCAGGGCGTCGTGGCTGAATGTATGGGGCTTTCGGGCCTGAAGGGCCACCGCACGGGCGGCGCCATCCATTTTATCGTCAACAACCAGATCGGCTTCACGACGGCGCCGCGCTTCTCGCGCTCGTCGCCCTATCCCTCCGATGTGGCGAAAATCATCGAAGCGCCCATTTTCCACGTCAATGGCGACGACCCCGAAGCCGTCACATACGCCTCGAAAATCGCCATCGAATTCCGCCAGAAATTCGGCAAGACGGTCGTCATCGACATGTTCTGCTACCGCCGCTACGGGCACAATGAGGCGGACGAGCCGGCCTTCACCCAGCCGCTCATGTACAAGAAGATTCGCTCGCACCCGGCGACGTCACAGATTTACAGTAAGCGGCTCGTCAATGAAGGGGTGCTATCGAACGGCGAATTCGAAGAAATGCGGGCGGCATGGAAAAGCCGTCTCGATGCTGAATTCGAGGGCAGCGAGGGCTATAAGCCCAACAAGGCTGACTGGCTCGATGGCCGCTGGACCGGCTTCAAACAGGCGAAGCAGGAAGGCGCACGGCGCGGAACAACCGCGGTCGCGCTCGATAAACTCACTGCAACGGGCGAAAAACTCGTCGCCATTCCGGCGGACTTCAATGCACACCGCACCATCAAGCGTTTCATGGACAACCGACGCAAGGTGATCGAGGCGGGCAAAGGCATCGATTGGGCCTTTGCCGAAGCGCTCGCCTTCGGCACGCTGCTTCAGGAAGGCCACCCCGTCCGCCTGTCCGGACAGGACTGTGAGCGCGGCACCTTCTCCCAGCGTCACACGGTCCTTTATGACCAGGAAACGGAAGCGACCTATATCCCGCTCAACAACCTCTCACCGGCACAGGCGCGCTACGAAGTCATCAATTCGATGCTTTCGGAAGAAGCGGTGCTTGGCTTTGAATATGGCTATTCGCTCGCCGAACCGAACGCGCTCACCCTTTGGGAAGCCCAGTTCGGCGACTTCGCGAACGGCGCCCAGGTTCTGTTCGATCAGTTTATCTCATCGGGCGAACGCAAATGGCTGCGGATGTCGGGCCTCGTTTGCCTCTTGCCCCACGGCTATGAAGGCCAGGGCCCCGAGCACTCATCCGCCCGGCTTGAGCGTTTTCTGCAGATGTGCGCTGAAGACAATATGCAGGTCGCCAACTGCACGACGCCAGCAAATTACTTCCATATCCTGCGGCGCCAGATTCACCGCGACTTCAGGAAACCTCTGATCCTGATGACGCCCAAATCGCTTCTGCGCTACAAGCGCTGCGTCTCCAATTTAAATGAGCTTGGGCCGGACACGACCTTCCACAGGGTCCTATGGGATGACGCCGAGACGCTTGAAGACAGCCCAACAAAACTTGTGGAGGACGGAAAGATCCGCCGGATGATCATCTGCTCCGGCAAGGTTTATTACGACCTTCTGGAGGAGCGTGAAAAGCGCGGCATCGATGATGTCTATCTCATGCGGATCGAGCAGCTTTATCCCTTCCCGGCAAAGACCATCGTTTCCGAAATCTCACGCTTCAAACAGGCCGATATTGTCTGGTGCCAGGAAGAGCCCAAGAACATGGGGGCTTGGCAATTCGCAGAGCCCTATCTCGAATGGTGCCTGACGCGCGCGGGCGCGGCTTGTCAGCGAGCCCGATATGTCGGCCGGTCGGCGTCGGCTGCGACCGCGACCGGCATGATGGGTCAGCACATGGCTCAGCTTCAGGCATTCCTCGATGAGGCCTTTGCGGACTAGATGGTGACAAGGAAGGGCGCGGCTTTCCGCGGCCATAGGGATACGAAGAGCGAGACGGCGGATTATGGCCAGAAAAACGACGGGTGAGGGGGCGGTGCACGATATTGTCGTGCCGTCGGCGGGAGAATCGGTCACCGAAGCCGATGTGGGGAATTGGTTCAAGAATGTTGGCGATGCGGTGAAAACCGATGAGCCGATCGTTGAATTGGAAACCGACAAGGCGGCGCAAGAGATCCCCTCTCCGGTGACCGGCACGCTGATTGAGATTGTCGCGAAACAGGGCGAAACCGTCGAGGTTGGCGCACTTCTGGCCCGCATCCAGGAAGGCGCTGCCGCCTCGGCCCCGTCTTCCGCAGCAAAGGCTGACGGTAAATCGAACGGTAAGGCGGCAACGGGCCCATCTCCTGCAAACAAAGGCAAACGGCATGAGATCGTCGTGCCATCGGCTGGCGAATCCGTGACCGAGGCCGATGTGGGTACGTGGCTCAAAAAGGTCGGGGAAAGCGTTGCGGCCGACGAAGCGCTTGTCGAACTCGAAACGGACAAGGCAGCCCAGGAAATCCCTTCGCCCGTGTCAGGCGTACTCATTGAAATCAAGGCCGAAGAAGGCACCACCGTCGAGGTCGGGGCACTTCTGGGCATTGTCGAAGAAGGCGCTTCCGCCTCGGCCCCTGCGGCACCGGCACCTGCCTCGGCGGAAGTGCCAGCTGCGGCTCAGTCTGCAACGGCCTCGGAAATGCCGCCGGCGCCCTCAGCGGCGCGGATGCTCGAAAAAGCGGGGCTGTCCGCAGCTCAGATCGCGGGTTCAGGCAAACGCGGCCAGGTGCTGAAAGGCGATGTGCTTGAAGCGCTCGAAAAGGGCATCACCGCGCCCGCGTGGACACCGGCCTCGCCAACCGTCGCCCGTGCGCCCATCCCCGCCGAAGATGGCTCTCGTGAAGAGCGGGTGAAGATGACCCGGCTGCGCCAAACCATTGCGCGCCGCCTAAAGGATGCCCAGAACGCAGCCGCCATGCTGACCACCTTCAACGAGGTGGACATGACGGGCGTAATGGCGATCCGCAAGCAATACAAAGACCTGTTCGAGAAGAAGCACGGCGTAAAGCTCGGTTTCATGGGCTTTTTCACGAAAGCGGTCTGCCATGCGTTGAAGGAGATTCCAGCGATCAACGCCGAAATCGACGGCAATGAAATCGTCTACAAGAATTTCTGCCACATCGGCGTTGCCGTCGGAACCGACAAAGGTTTGGTCGTTCCCGTGGTGCGCGATGCCGACCGCATGGAGATTTTCGAGATCGAAAAGGCGATCGCCGATTTCGGCAGAAAGGCCCGCGACGGGGCCATCACTATGGAAGACATGCAAGGCGGCACCTTCACCATTTCGAACGGCGGGGTCTACGGCTCCTTGATGTCGACGCCGATTCTAAACGCTCCGCAATCGGGCATTCTCGGCATGCATAAGATTCAGGAACGCCCGATGGTGGTGAACGGCGAGATCGCAGTACGCCCGATGATGTATTTGGCGCTCTCCTACGATCACCGTATCGTCGATGGCAAGGAGGCCGTCACCTTCCTCGTCCGCGTCAAGGATTCACTGGAGGACCCGAACCGTTTGGTGCTGGATCTTTAGGATCGGCCGGCATGCCCGTCATCCGCGTCGAGGTGCCTCTTCAAACCCCTCTTGAGGTTCAGGACCGCATCAGGACGGATGTGAAACAGGCGGTCCTCAAAACGCTCGCACCGAAGGAAACCAAATACGATTACGTCGCCGTGCGCGAAGTCCATGGCATCATTGGCGACGGTGTCCCGCTTGTCACCGTCGACCTTCGCCCAGGCCGCGAATCCGAACGCAAAAAGGCGCTGGTTGACGCCATTTCCGGCATTCTCAAAAGCGAACTCAACATCGATCCGGGCGATGTCTACGTTCTTTTCCGGGAGAACCCCGCGGAGAACCACTATTGTGGCGGCACACCGCTGCCCGCATGGATGCCTACCGACAGATAGGCTAAGGCACAGGCCCCGAAACGGAGGATGCCGTGACGACTGAACTGACGATCCTGCTTTATGCCGTCCTTCTCGCGGTCGTTCAGTTGTTCCTTTACGCCATCCCCGGCATCACCCAGACGGGCACGGACTACGCCGCAGGCCCGCGCGACAAGGAACAGCCGATAACCGGGGTGGCGGGCCGGCTTAAGCGCGCTTATTTCAACCACATCGAAACCTTGCCGCTCTTTGCAATTGCCGTTTTCGCCGCCCATATCACCGGCGCGAGCAATGGGGTGACCGCGCTGGCCGCACAGGCTTATCTCGCCGCGCGCATAGCCTATGTTCCAGCTTACGCCTTCGGGGTTCCCTGGATACGGTCGCTCATCTGGTTTGTGGCGCTCGCCGCCATCGTCGTGATTGTGTTCGTTGCGCTCTAAGAAGCGTTTTTGATTGAAAGGCTTCCACCATGGCTGACGCCTACGATGTTGTTGTGATCGGATCGGGCCCGGGCGGCTATGTCTGCGCCATCAAAGCAGCCCAGCTTGGGCTGAAGACCGCTGTTGTCGAAAAGCGCGAGACCTTCGGCGGGACCTGCCTGAATATCGGCTGCATCCCCTCAAAGGCGCTTTTGCACGCTTCCGAACTCTTCGAGGAAGCCGGTCACGATTTCGCGAGCCTCGGCATTAAGGTCAACAAACCCAAACTCGATCTCAAAGCGATGATGGGCCACAAGGACAAGACGGTCGAAGCGAATGTCAACGGCGTCGCCTTCCTCTTTAAGAAAAACAAGATCGACAGCTTCATCGGCACCGGCAGGATCGCCGCGCCCGGCAAGGTCGACGTCACGAATGGCAGCGGCGAGACCCAGACGATAGAAGCGAAAAACATCGTCATTGCGACAGGTTCTGATTCCGCCGCCCTGCCGGGCATCGACATCGACGAGAAAACCGTCGTCACCTCAACTGGCGCGCTGGAACTGAACTCCGTCCCTGAAAAAATGATTGTTGTCGGCGCCGGCGTCATCGGGCTGGAAATGGGCTCCGTCTGGCGGCGCCTCGGCTCGGAGGTGACGGTCGTTGAGTTCCTGGACCGCGTGCTGCCCGGCATGGACGGCGATGTCGGTAAACAGTTCCAGCGCATGCTCACCAAACAGGGCATGACATTCAAACTGTCGTCAAAGGTTACCGGGGTAAACAAAGAGGGCAACCGCCTGAAAGTCTCCGTCGAACCCGCAAACGGCGGCGAAACCGACACGCTGGAAGCCGACATCGTCCTTGTTGCGATCGGCCGCAAACCCTATACGGACGGACTTGGCCTTGCCGAAGCGGGTGTGGCCCTCGACGATAAGGGCCGCGTCAAAACCGATGCGCATTTCAAGACCAATGTGGACGGCATCTATGCCATCGGCGATGTGATCGCAGGTCCGATGCTTGCCCACAAGGCCGAAGACGAGGGCATGGCGATTGCCGAAATCCTTGCAGGCGATGTGGGCCATGTGAACTACAACGTTATTCCGAATGTCGTTTACACCTATCCGGAGGTTGCCTCTGTCGGCAAAACGGAAGAGGAACTCAAAGAAGCGGGCGTCGAATACGTGGTCGGCAAATTCCCTTTCATGGCAAATGGCCGCGCCCGCGCCATGCTGCACACCGATGGGTTTGTAAAAATCCTCGCCGACAAAAAGACCGACCGGGTTCTCGGCGGTCACATCGTCGGCTTCGGCGCGGGCGACATGATCCACGAGATCGCCGTTCTCATGGAATTCGGCGGGTCCTCGGAAGATCTGGGCCGCACCTGCCACGCCCACCCAACACTATCCGAAGCCGTGCGTGAAGCAGGCCTCGCAACCTTTGCAAAGCCCATTCATATGTGAAGTGAAGTGGTTTTCACCCTGGATTGCCGGATCAAGTCCGGCAATGACGCTTAAGGTGTGCCGATCCCGCGTATTGAAACTTCGCGTCACCACCGGGCTTGACCCGGTGGTCCAAAGCCACAGGCGCCATACTACACCCCCGATCCCGTCACGAGCTCAACCTTCGAGCCGTCCGAAAAGCGCGAGAAGCGGAAAGGCTCAGGCTCGACAACGGTCGGGGCACCGGTGATGAGGTCAGCGACGAGGCGCCCGGCACCGGGCGCAATCCCGAAGCCATGGCCGGAAAAACCGGTGGCGATGTAGAAACCGGGCACCTCATCCACGCCCGAAATGACGGGGATGGCATCGGGCGTCACATCGATCAGACCCGCCCATCGCTCGACAATCCGCGCCTTGGCAAGCCGTGGCATGGCGCTTGAGAGCGTATTGCGGATGCTTTTCAGCACCCATTGGGTGGGCTTCGGGTCAAGGATGCGTTCGAGTTCGAATGGCGTCTCCTCATCGCCGCGCCAGCGTCTTTTCATGGCGAGTTCCTCAAAGAACCGCCCCGTCGCGGTCAGCCGAAGGATTCGCCACTCTTCCTTGAGCGCCGGTAGGAATTTGGAGAAGAAACGGAAAGAATCCGGAACGATTTCAACGATGTTGAGACCGCCATGGGCCATCGTATAGCCGCCATCGAGGCGTTTCCGGTAAGCAAAGCCATCCGCTGCAACGGCGGCTTCGGGACCGTCCGCGACGGCCTCGCTGCGCATCACCGATGAGAGCACCTTGAGCTGCGGCAGGGTGAGGCCAAGATTGCCGCAAAAGAGCCGCGACCATGCACCACCCGCCAAAACCGCCGACTGGCACTTCACCGTGCCGCGCTCCGTGACGACGCCTGCGACGGCGCCGGCCGAGGTCTCGATTTCGCGCACGGCGCAGCGGGTGAAGATTTCAGCACCCCTTGCGCGCGCGCCCTTGGCAATCGCAGGCGCGGCAAGCGAGGGCTCTGCCTGACCATCGGTCGGCGACCAGAGCGCGCCGGCCCATTCACGGCCCGTGCCTGTCATCCGCTCTGCCGTTTCAGTGCCGGAGATCATCTCGATATCAAGCTGAAACGGTTCGGCATGCTTCAGCCAGGCTTCGCGGCGCGCGACCGCCGCATCGTCCTCACAGGCGTAGAGAATTCCGCGTGGACGAAAGCCGGTTTCCCCGCCAACGCGCTCATTCATGTCCGGCCAGAGCCGCATGGCGTCGATGACGAGCGGGATTTCGCGCGGATCGCGCCCCATCTTGCGGCACCAGCCCCAATTTCGGCCGGACTGCTCGCCGCCAATCTCACCCTTTTCGAAAACCGCGACGGAAACGCCGCGCTCGGCAAGCGTCAGCGCCGTGCAAACCCCAATGATGCCGCCGCCGATAATGGCCGTATCAACCGATTTCGGCAGTTCGGCATCGCTTTCAAAAGGGCTCAGGGCAAACAGCATGAAGCCGCTTTATCAGATGAGGACGAAAGCGGGAATGCGATTCAGCCACCGCCGTGGATGCGTCATGAAAATCGGCTCCGGTTGCCGGTCCCCCGACACGCGGGGCGTTAAGACTTCGCGCCGTGCCGTCTTGCGCGCGGATGTGCCGCCTCGTAAGCGTCCAATAACCGCTCGGTATCGACTTTGGTGTAGACTTGCGTGGTCGAAAGGCTGGCATGGCCAAGAAGGTCCTGGATGGTGCGCAAATCGGCCCCGTCGGAAAGGAGATGGGTTGCAAAGGAATGGCGAAGCGCATGCGGTGTCGCGGTCTCGGTCAGCCCAAGCGAGCCGCGCAAAAACGCCATCTGCCGTTGCACTATCCGCGCATTCAAAGGACCTCCCCGCGCACCCCGGAACACCGGTTGGTCGGACGCAATTGTGAACGGGCAAAGCTTCATGTAAGCGCCAATCGCCTCCGAAACGACGGGGAGCACGGGCACAATCCGGGTTTTCCCGCCCTTGCCGGTGACGCGGATAACGTCGGCGCCGGGTTTCACCGGCGCATCGGCCCGCGTGATGCCAAGCGCTTCCGATATCCGCAAACCGCAACCGTAAAGGAGAAGGAAGATGGCCGTATCGCGGGCCGCGATCCATGGCTCCCGCGCGCCATCATGGTGAAGCACGGGATCGACGACAGCGCGCGCATCCTCAACGGCAAGCGGTCTGGGCAAACGCTCGGAAACCTTCGGAGTGCGAAGGGCCTTGAACGGCGCCAGATTGCCTTTTCCGTTGCGGTCGAGGAAACGTATGAAGCTACGCGCAGCCGACAGCGCCCGGGCCAGCGAACGCCCCGAGAGCCCATCGGCCCGCCGCGCCGCCATAAAACTGCGCAAATCCGTGACGCTCAAGGTCCGCAGCACCTCAAGGCCGATGCGCCCGCCCCGGTGCTCCGCGAAAAAAGCAAGGAACGAACGCACATCGCGCAAATACGCGTCGACGGTTTTGGGGGAATAGCGCCGCTCATCGTTCAGGTAGGCAAGCCAGCGGCAGAGCCAATCTTTGAGGACGACATCGACCGGCCAGCCCGCAAACGCGGCAAGACGGTCCCCAGACACGTTATCTGTGATTCCAGACTGCCTTCCAGACATGGCGTTTCCCGATAAACCGGCCCTCGGCTAGGCTCCCGCCATGCGGGACTCCGAATCGGCCAAATCACGAAAACAGTCTAACCCAGATGGAGCAGCCCATGGAGGCTCAGCGCCCGAGACTGTTTCGGTTCTGTTGCCGGTTGCCGCCGGCTCGCCCTTTTCCTACCGCGCGCCTGAAGGAACGCCCTGCCCGCCCGGCACCTGGGTGAAGGTGCCGCTTGGCCCCCGTGAGGTTATCGCCACCGTCTGGGACGCACCCCAGAAGGGCGAAGCCGAGGACAAGGTGGCACCGGAAAAGCTGAGACCCGTTGCAGAGGTCTTTCCCGCCGCGCCTTTGCCCGAAAAGGCACGCCGCTTTATCGATTGGGTTGCCGATTACACCCTCTCCGATCCGGGCGCTGTGTTGCGCATGGTTATCCGATCGCCCGAAGCGCTTTTGCCGCCGAAGCAGCATTTGGGCCTGCGTATCACAGGGATTGAGCCCGACCGTATGACGGCGGCGCGCACCCGCGTGCTGCAGCTCGCGCGGAACGGGCTCGTCTGGCCGAAAGCGACCCTCGCTACGGAGGCGGGGGTCACCGCATCGGTTGTATCGGGTCTTGAAAAGCTCGGGACACTGACGAAAGCACCGCTCCCCAGCCAAAAGCCGCTTCCGCTCAACCCCGACTATGACCATACGAAGCTAACCGAAGCGCAAGGCTATGCAGCCGCCGATTTACGCAAGAGCGTCGCCGACGGCGCCTTCGCCGTCACCCTCCTCGATGGCGTCACGGGTTCCGGCAAGACGGAGGTCTATTTCGAGGCGATTGCCGAAGCGCTCCGGAAAAACAGACAAATCCTGGTTCTCATCCCGGAAATCGCATTGACGGCTCAATTTCTCGACCGTTTTGAGAGCCGCTTCGGCAACCGCCCGGCGCTCTGGCACTCCGATGTGGCGGCAAAACAACGCGAAACCGTGTGGCGCGGCGTGCTTAACGGAGGCACCCGCGTTGTGGTTGGCGCCCGCTCGGCGCTTTTTCTTCCCTTTGCCGATTTGGGCCTCATCGTCGTCGACGAAGAGCACGACCCCGCCTTCAAACAAGAAGACGGTGTCATCTATCATGGCCGCGACATGGCGGTGCTCAGGGGCCGCATCGAGGACTGTCCGGTCATCCTGGCCTCGGCAACGCCCTCCATCGAAAGCCAGGTGAACGCTGAAAGCGGCAAATACCGCCACCTTACCCTGCCGGACCGCTTCGCCGGACGAGCGCTTCCAGACATCACCGTCATCGATTTGCGCGCGTATCCGCCTGAAAAAGGCAACTGGCTTGCGCCCCAACTTGTCACGGCTGTCAAGGAAACGCTTGAGGCCGGCGACCAGGCGCTCCTGTTCCTGAACCGGCGGGGTTATGCGCCGCTTACGCTCTGCCGCACATGCGGACACCGTTTCGCCTGCCCGCAATGCACCGCTTGGCTAACCGAGCACCGATTTCGGGAAAAGCTCACCTGCCATCACTGCGGCTTTGAGATGCGCACACCCAAGCAGTGCCCCAGCTGCGGAGCCGAAGAAAGCCTCGTCGCCTGCGGTCCCGGCGTCGAGCGCATCGCTGAAGAGGCCCACACGCTTTTTCCGGACGCGCGTCTATCTATCCTCTCAAGCGACCTTCTCCATGGCGTCCACGCCATCCGCGAAGGTTTCGCGGCCATTGAAGAACACCGCGTCGACCTCATCGTCGGAACGCAACTGATCGCGAAGGGGCACAACTTCCCGCAGCTCACACTCGTTGGCGTGGTCGACGGCGACATGGGGCTCGGCTTCGGCGATCTCAGGGCGAGCGAGCGGACCTTCCAGCTCCTTTCCCAGGTGACGGGCCGTGCAGGACGGCATGCGAAACCGGGCCGCGCTTTCATCCAGACCCATATGCCGGACCATCCTGTCATGATGGCGCTTGCGTCTG
This sequence comes from Hyphomicrobiales bacterium, assembly GCA_022360615.1. Lineage (GTDB taxonomy): Bacteria > Pseudomonadota > Alphaproteobacteria > Rhizobiales > JAKSCL01 > JAKSCL01. Next base: position 2,257 of record JAKSCL010000350.1, on the reverse strand, counting down.
GGGACCGTACTGCCTTCTACGGCCGGGAAACGAACGCCCGCAAAGCAACCGGCTGGCCGCCTTTCGCGCGCCTTGCGGCCGTTATCGTGACCGGCAAAGACCAGCGGGCAACGGAAGCGGACGCCCGAGCCCTTGCCCGCGCCGCGCCGCCTCACGGAAACGCCATCAGCGTTTTGGGACCGGCACCGGCACCGATTGCCGTTATCCGCGGCCGGCACCGCTATCGCCTGCTTGTGAAAGCAGCCCGTTCGGCGCCGTTGCATACCTGGCTGCGCACCTGGCTTCAGGCCGCACCGCGCCCGCAAGGAAGCATCAGGCGCACGGTCGATATCGATCCGCAGAGCTTCCTTTAAACGGAAACCATCCCTTGGAAAGACGCGGTACAAAGGCCGCATTGACCTTGCGTTTCGCCGCAGTTGGTTGCATGTGCGAAACGGCTGTGTTACCTCCGTCTCGATTTCTTTAAGGGCAGCATTCCCGCCGCTCATCCTCCGAGAGAAAAGCTCTCCAAAAACAATGATTTAGGACCCGGCAAACGGGCCGTGCTCATGAGGAGGACTGACGGGCCGGGCAGAACACAGGGTGTTTCGTGAGCGGACAGGAAACAATCGTGTCGGGGGTCGCCGGACGCTACGCCACGGCCCTGTTTGAACTGGCGGATAGCGCCGGCAGCCTTGATCAGGTGGCAGACAACCTCAAATCGGTCATGGACATGATCGGCGAGAGCGAAGATTTTCGCCGCCTCATCCGCAGCCCGCTCTATTCCGCTGAAAACCAGGCAAAGGCCATCGGCGTCCTATTGAAAAAGGCCGGAATTGAGGGCCTTACGGCTAATTTTGTCCGTCTTGTCATCAAGAACCGGCGGCTTTTCGCGCTGCCCGACATCATCAAGGCCTATCAGACGCTTCTTTCCGAACGGAAAGGTATCGTCATCGCCGAGGTGACAAGCGCACACGCTCTCACAGACGACCAGTCGAAGGCGCTTCAAGACACCTTGAACACCGCCCTCGGCAAAACCATCGAAGTGATAACAAAAACCGACCCCGCGCTCCTTGGCGGCCTTGTCGTCAAGGTCGGCAGCCGGATGGTCGACTCATCGCTTCGCACCAAACTTCAATCCCTCAAAGTTGCCATGAAAGAGGCTGGATGATGGACATTCGCGCCGCTGAGATCTCTGCCATCCTCAAACAGCAGATCGAGAATTTCGGCCAGGAAGCGGAAGTTTCCGAAGTTGGACAGGTTCTCTCGGTTGGTGACGGTATCGCCCGGATCTACGGGCTCGATAACGTTCAGGCCGGTGAGATGATCGAATTCGCCGACGGCACGCGCGGTATGGCGCTGAACCTGGAGACGGACAATGTCGGTGCCGTGATCTTCGGCGATGACCGGGCGATCAAGGAAGGCGATACCGTCAAACGTACCGGCGCCATCGTGGAAGTGCCGGTCGGCAAGGGGCTCCTTGGCCGCGTCGTCGATGCCCTTGGCAACCCGATTGACGGTAAGGGTCCGATCGAAGCTGCCGAACGGCGCCGCGTGGATGTGAAAGCGCCGGGCATCATTCCCCGGAAATCGGTGCACGAGCCCATGTCGACGGGCCTGAAAGCCATCGACGCCATGATCCCGATCGGCCGCGGTCAGCGCGAACTCATCATCGGCGACCGCCAAACCGGCAAGACAGCCATCCTCCTCGATACGTTCTTGAACCAGAAGCCGCTCAATGACGGCGATGACGAGAGCCAGAAGCTCTACTGCATCTATGTGGCCGTCGGCCAAAAGCGGTCGACCGTCGCTCAATTCGTGAAGGTGCTCGAAGAACGCGGCGCCCTCGATTATTCGGTCATCATCGCGGCAACCGCCTCCGACCCGGCGCCGATGCAGTTCCTTGCGCCTTTCTCGGGCTGCGCCATGGGCGAGTATTTCCGCGATAACGCCATGCATGCGGTGATCGGTTTCGACGATCTTTCGAAGCAGGCCGTCGCCTACCGTCAAATGTCCCTGCTTCTGCGCCGCCCCCCCGGACGCGAGGCTTTCCCCGGCGATGTCTTCTATCTCCATTCGCGGCTGCTTGAGCGTGCGGCGAAGATGAACGAGGACAATGGCTCGGGCTCGCTGACCGCTCTGCCGGTGATTGAGACCCAGGCGAACGACGTCTCCGCCTATATCCCGACGAACGTCATCTCGATCACCGACGGTCAGATCTTCCTTGAGACCAACCTTTTCTATCAGGGTATCCGGCCCGCGGTGAATGTGGGTCTCT
>JAKSCL010000349.1 GCA_022360615.1 Hyphomicrobiales bacterium | reverse complement strand
TAGAGCTTCTCCCACGCTTCATCCGACATTTTCGGATGGTGCGAGACGCGGTGGTGGAGATCGTAGAAATTGATGTCGGGGTCCATCCAGGTGCCAGCCAGATGCATCACCTTATGATCTTCCGAACCGGGCAGGGGCGTCAAAAAAAAGAACTCGATGATATCGAGGGGCATCTCCTTCTTGATGATCTCGATGTTGCGGTGGACCTTTTCCGGTGTGTCGTCCGGGAAACCAAGGATATAGCCTGCGATGGTGAGGACGCCGTGGTCCTTCCAAGCTTGGAGCATCTTGCGATATTCCCAGATCTTGTTCTGGCGCTTTTTCGCCGCCATGAGCGCATCGGGATCGATGTTTTCGAGGCCGATGAAGATGCGGTGGCAGCCGGCGCGCGATGCCTTTTCGATGAAGCGCGGCAGCTTGTGGCAAAGCGTGTCGACTTGAAGGATGATCTTGAAGCGCAGCTTCTCGACTTCGCGCAGATGGATCAGCCTGTCGAGGATCGCTTCCCAGTTCTTGTTACGCGCGAAATTATCGTCGGTGATGAAGAAGCGCTTGATGCCCTGTTCGGCGTTGAGCCGGATGATGTGCTCGATATCGTCGGGCGTGCGGTAGCGCGATTTGCGGCCCTGCACGTTGATGATTGTGCAGAAGGAGCACTGGAAGGGGCAGCCGCGCCCGGAATCGAAGCTTGTATAGGCCCCGCTGTTCCGCTTCACCACATCCGCCGGCAGGATTGGTATGGTCGCGTTTTCCATGTTCGGCAGATCGCTCATGAAATTGTAGAGCGGCTTCGGCGTGCCGTTCCAGAGGTCGCGCAACAGTTCATCCATCCGGCCCTCGGCTTCGCCGGCGTAAAGGATCATACCGAGACCCTGGGCTTGCCTGATCTCTTGCGGGATTTCGGGAAGCATGGCCAGGCAGCCTGAGACGTGAAAGCCGCCAATCAGGACTGGAATACCGGCTGCACGGAACTGGCGACCGATATCGACGGCGCGGGGAAACTGGTTGGACTGGACGCCGATCATGCCGACAAAGCCGCCATCGGCGGATTTGATGGCTTTGATCAGCTTTTCCGGCCGCAGGATTGTGTTGGTTTCGTCAAAGGCAATGATTTCGATTTCAACGTCATCGCCTAGGATTTTTTCGCGGCCGCAGTCCTCAATCAGACCGTAAACGGAAGCGAGCGAATTCGACGGGATCGTCGATTTGATCCACTGGATAACGTATCCGTCGCGGTCGTAATGCGACGGCTTGATCAGGATGGCGACAAAGCACTTCTTCCGGGTCATGCACCGACCCTCCATGATCACAGAATGCTCGACACTACCAAAAGCGGGCCTTTGGGGCCAGACGCTAATCTGCGGAAGCCCTGGTGTGATCGCCGCGGTAGTCTGAATGTGAAGCCGTGTTGCCCAGCAAACGGCCATCGGCTAGAAGCCTTCCCATCCCTCTCCAATCAACGACGCGGACGATGCGCGGAGGAAACCTCCGAAGGAACCGAATATGGCGCGGCAATTCATCTATTTCATGCAAGGGCTCACCAAGGCCTATGGTAGTAAAAAAGTCCTCGATAACATCCACTTGTCCTTTTATCCGGATGCGAAAATCGGCGTGCTGGGGCCGAACGGTTCGGGAAAGTCGACGCTTCTCAAGATCATGGCGGGACTGGAGAAGGAATTCACCGGCGAGGCCTGGGCTGCCGAGGGCGCGACCGTGGGCTATTTGCCGCAGGAGCCGGAACTCGATCCGTCGAAGGATGTGCGCGGCAATGTGATGGAGGGCGTTGCGGAGAAGCAGGCGATCCTCGACCGTTACAACGAGTTGATGATGAACTACTCCGAGGAGACCGCCGAGGAGGGGGCGAAGCTCCAGGACATCATCGATGCACAGAACCTGTGGGACCTCGATTCGCAAGTCGAGATGGCGATGGACGCACTGCGCTGCCCCGAGGGCGATGCGGACGTGACAAAGCTCTCGGGCGGCGAAAAACGCAGGGTGGCGCTGTGCAAGCTTCTCCTTGAAAAACCCGACCTTCTCCTCCTCGATGAGCCCACCAACCATTTGGACGCCGAGACCATCCAATGGCTTGAGAACCATCTGCGCGAGTATACGGGCTCCGTCTTGATGGTGACGCACGACCGTTATTTCCTCGACAACGTGACAGGCTGGATCCTCGAACTCGACCGGGGGCGCGGCATCCCCTATGAGGGCAGCTATTCGGTCTATCTGGAAAAGAAGCAGAAACGGCTTCAGCAGGAGGGCCGCGAGGACGCCGCGCGCCAGCGCGAACTCGCCCGCGAGGCGGAATGGATGGCGGCCTCGCCCAAGGCCCGGCAGGCGAAATCGAAGGCCCGTATCAAGGCCTATGACGATCTTCTGAAACGCAACGAGGAGCGCGCGCCGACAACCGCGCAGATCATCGTTCCGCCGGGCGAGCGCTTGGGCGATGTGGTCATCGAAGCGGAAGACCTCTCCAAAGCCTATGACGACAGGCTTCTGATCGAGGGGCTGACCTTCAAACTGCCGCCGGGCGGAATCGTCGGTGTGATCGGTCCGAACGGCGCGGGCAAGACCACGCTCTTCCGCATGATCACCAGCCAGGAAAACCCGGACAATGGCGCGATCCGCGTCGGCGACACCGTCAAGCTCGGCTATGTGGACCAGTCGCGCGATTCGCTCGACGGGAATAAAAGCGTCTGGGAAGAGATTTCGGGTGGCGATGAGGTGATCGCCCTCGGCAAGCGCGAGATGAACTCCCGCGCTTATGTCTCCGCCTTCAACTTCAAGGGCGGCGACCAGCAGCAAAAGGTGGGCTCGCTGTCCGGCGGCCAGCGCAACCGGGTGCATATGGCAAAGCTCCTGCGTTCGGGCGCGAATGTCATCCTCCTTGATGAGCCGACGAACGACCTCGACACGGAAACCCTGGGTGCGCTTGAGGATGCGCTTGAAGACTTCGCGGGCTGCGCCGTGATCATCTCGCACGACCGCATGTTCCTCGACCGGCTCGCCACCCACATCCTCGCCTTTGAGGGCGACAGCCATGTGGAGTGGTTCGAAGGCAACTTCGCCGACTATGAAGAGGACAAAAAGCGGCGCCTCGGCCCTGATTCCGTCGAGCCGAAGCGGATCAAGTATAAAAGGTTTGCTAGGGTTTAATGCCCCAAACTCTCCTCATCGCCGGTCCCTCGCGAAGGATTGGCCGGCGGCCTGTGGACATGTTGCTTGAGCGCGGCGGCCGTGTGGCTGTGACCGTTCGTAAGGCCGAATCTCTTCATTGCCGGTAATCCGAGCAGACGGTCCCAATGCGCTCTTCGGAGCGCAAAACTGCCATCGAATCAACATGTTATGGCCATAATCTCAGAAGCTGAATCGTCGTCTTAAGAGCTTGATTCATCTGCTTAATATTCTGATTCAAGCGTGCCTGACGGCTCCGCCTTTCCAATTCCAGGGCCTGCCGTTTTCCGGCTTTCCGGTCTTCAGCGGCAATAGGTGCTGCCGCCCCGGCGCTGTGCCAGGTCAAAGTGAAAATGGTTGTCGTGAAAGCCATCGGAGCCGGGGCCAAGCACGGTTTTGAAAAGGCCGCAGGACACCTCGCGGACCGTGCGCTGGAATTGTGCTGCGCCGCTTTCATCATCCTCTTCAAGCGGGCTGACGGACCAGTCAATACCGTTTGAAAATCTCAGCCCCGTGATGTCGACCGCATTCCCGAAGGCGTGTTCGGACAGTTTCGCGCCGGCCTCCCGGTTGCGGCCGCGGC
>JAKSCL010000027.1 GCA_022360615.1 Hyphomicrobiales bacterium | reverse complement strand
TTCTCCCAGTGGATGGTGCACTTCGCTTTTGAGAGCAAACCCGCGCGAGCCATAATGAGGGCGCCGGTGCAGATGCCGCCAATCATCGCGCCACGGGCCGCGGCGTTCCTCAACAGCCCGAAAGTCTCCCGGTTGCGGTAACTCTCCGCGCCCATTCCCGCACAAATGAAGACTGAGGTTGCTTTCTCGGTTTCTGAGAACTTTCCGTCGGCGTTGATCGACACGCCCGCACTTGCCCTCACCGGCCCGCCATCCGTCGAAACGATGCGCCAGCGGTAGAGTTCCGCTTCGGCAAGCCGGTTGGCCGCGCGCAAGGGTTCCAAGGCCGATGTGAAGGCCATCATGGAGAACCTTGGGATCAGGAGAAAGACGATATCCCGTGGTTCAGAATTGCCGAGTTGTTTCAGCATTTTTCACGCGCCCATTACTACGCGTGACGATTCTATAACAGGCATTGTCGCGTTTGGAATATCGGTTCTTCGGCTTCTCAAGCACTTTTTCTAAAAATCAATGTGAAGCCTTGGAGGAAGTGCGATGCTTCAACAGACCGCAACCGCTTCGACCGCAGCACCGCTGCAACAATGCACGACCGTTGACCAATCGGATCGCACGGTACCGATCAACCTGCGCCAGTCAGGGCCGACGCCCGTTCAGATGCTGATTTCGACGCGGGTTCGTAAATCGCCCTATTGGCATCTTTCGCATCAGGCGGGCTGCTGGCGGGCGACTGTCTATAACCGTATTTATCATCCGCGCGGTTATGTGCGCCCGGAAGACGGCGGCGCGATGGTTGAGTACGACGCAATCGTTAATCACGTGACCATGTGGAATGTCGCGGTGGAGCGCCAAATCCAGGTGAAAGGCCCAGATGCCGAAGCCTTCGTTGACTACGTGATCACGCGCAACGCCACCCGTATCAAGCCGATGAACGGCAAATACGTGATCCTGTGCAACGAGGCGGGCGGTATCCTCAACGATCCCATCCTGCTGCGTTTGAGCGAAGACGAGTTCTGGTTCTCCATCTCCGACAGCGACATCGAAATGTGGCTGCGTGGTGTGAACTGCACGAAGAAGTTCAATGTCTCGATCGCCGAAATCGACGTTTGCCCCGTGCAGATCCAGGGCCCGAAATCGGAAGCCCTGATGGTGGATCTCGTTGGCGAAGATGTTCGCGAACTTCCCTATTACGGGATGATGGAAGCCAAGGTTGGCGGGCGTGACGTTGTTATCTCGCAAACCGGCTTTTCCGGCGAGAAGGGTTATGAAATCTATCTCCGCGATGCGACGCTCTACGCCGAAGATATGTGGAACGCCGTTCTGGAGGCAGGCGTGAAGCATAATCTGATGGTGATCGCGCCGGCACACCACCGCCGTATCGCCGCGGGCATTCTCTCCTGGGGTCAGGACATCGACCAGGAGGTGCTGCCTTTCCAGTGCAACCTCGCCTATCAGGTGCCGCGCCATAAAGACGCCGATTACATCGGCCGGTCAAAGCTCGAGAAGGTCCGTGCCGAAATCGACCAGGGCCGCTATCCGTTCAAGAAGACGATGGTCGGGATGGTGCTCGGTGGAAAGCCGATCACCGATTATGCTCCCGATTTCTGGCTGATTTCGGATGGGACCGGTGGCGCGCCTTGCGGTTATGTCACCTCACCCTGGTATTCGCCGGAGCTGGAAACGAACATCGCGCTCGGTTGGGTGCCGGTTGGGCTGAAGGACCTCGGCACGAAACTGAAGGTTTGGCTGCCGGAAGAATATGCAAGCGTGCCGGGAGCGCCGGTCGATGCTGTGGTGGTCGAGGTGCCGTTCCGGCCATCGGCCAATCCGAACGCGCGCGAAATCGCCAAGGCGGAAGGCCGCGACAGCGCGTTCTGATGGCGCGACGCGGCCGAACATCCTTTGCGTGAAACGCGGCGGGGCTGAAACCTTCAAGCTCCGCCCGTTCTACCCTATCTCTTGTGCGTCTGGTGCGAAGGAGACCGCAACGATGTCACTTGAAGCCGACAGCCGAACGAAAGGCGACGCCGGTTTTGCGGGTTGCGGTTCCGGCAATGCCGATCAGTCCGCCAGCCTGAACACGACAGATAGCGCTTCAGCCGGTCTGGCCGAGTGTGTCCGTTCGCTTGTCTCCGATTATTCGCTGGAAGTGATGCACAGCATCGCGGACAAGGCGATTGCAAACGGACATGCGCTTCGGCTGAAGATGCCGCTTTACGTGCCCTACATTCCAGGCTCCGACTACAGGCCGGTGATCGCCGCCGTTCGCAAACTTGCCGGGGCCGGTTTCACCCCCGTGCCGCATTTGTCCGCCCGCTCATTGAAAAGCCGGGACGACCTGAAAGACCGGCTCCACCGGCTTTTCGATGCGGGCGCCCGCGATCTTCTCCTGATCGCTGGGGATCAGAGCCGGCCCGACGGTCCGTTTTCAAATACACTCGAGGTGCTGGCCTCCGGCTATCTGGTTGAGGCGGGGTTCCAGCGCATCGGTGTCGCGGGTCATCCAGAAGGCCATCCCCAGGCAAGTGCCGCCGAATTGGCATCTGCCCTTCGCGAGAAAGAAGCCTATGCGGCTTCGACTGGAACCGAAGTGCGCCTTGTAAGCCAGTTCGCCCTTGCAGCGGAGCCCATCGTTGACTGGTATCGTGCGCTTCGTGCGGGGGGACATACCTTGCCAGTGCGGATCGGTGTGCCGGGGCCTGTTGCGGCAAGCACGCTTTTGAAATTCGCAATCCAGTGCGGCGTCGGTAATTCTGCGCGTTTCCTGGCACGCAAGCCCGGTTTCTTGCGAACTGTGACCCGTCCCTGGACGCCGGACGATATCCTTATTGCCATCGCCGAAGCCTTCCCCAATGATGCGGGCACGCCCGCACTCGGCATCCACGTCTTCGCCTTTGGCGGTGTGGAGCGCAGCTTCCGCTGGTTCAACGCCGTTGCACGCGGTGATTTCCAATTGGCCGCCGGTCAGGGGGGCTTTGGCATCACCGCTTAGGTTCTGCGATCATGAGCGCATTGCGGTTTGAAGATTGGACACGCCGAGACGATCCAGACGATGTGCATGCCCGGATCTTCGAAGGCGCGGTTTTCGTTATCCGCGACGAGGGTGTCGGGGATATCGTTGCCCGGGTGCGGAGTATTGCCGAAGAGACTTTCGGCATAGATTTTCCTCAGAACGCCGAAAACCGCATGGATGCCGGCAGCTTCAAGGCTGCGGTGAAGACGGCCAGGCTGAGTGTCGATAACGACCGCGAAGTCAAAGCGTTGTGGCACGCCGTGTTGTCCTCGCGCGGTCTCAACCTCGATGACGTTTTCGGTGATCGCCTGCGGCTTCGCATTGTGCCTTCGCACGCAAGCCACCGGGGATTACGGCATCAGCCCCTTCCTGCGCACCGCGATAGCTGGGGTTCGGGTTTCGAAGCCCAGGTCAATTGGTGGATGCCGCTCTATCCCCTTTCGTCAGAGCGAACGATGGTGCTTTGGCCGGATGCATTCTCAATGCCAATTGCCAATTCGAGCGGTGAGTGGTCGCTGGAGGCGTTCAAGACGGCGCAAGCGAAGGGTGAAGCCTATCCGCTTCTGCCGGCCGTCGATGCTGAACCCGGGCCGTCGAGTGCAGTGCCGGTTCTTGCTCAGCCGGGGGAGCTTCTCGCCTTTTCCTCCGCCCACCTTCACGCAAGCCGCGGCGACCGGTCAGGGATCAGCCGTTTCAGCCTTGATACCCGTACCGTGCGTCTTTCGGATATCCAGTCGGGGGCAGGTGCGCCAAACGTGGACAACGCGGTTCGCGAACGGCAATACGCTTGGTTCAAGCGCTTTAGCGACGGCAGCGGCCTTGATGCCGCTGCTCTTGCCGGGACCTGAATGACTTTTCCCATTCAGCTAACGTTCAGGTGCGCTCGCTCTTCATGCATACGATTGAACCAAGATCGGCCGAGAGCCTTGAAGCGAACACATTTGACGGGGCATGACTGCGTTCGTTGAGAGACAAACGGTCCATCGCCAAACTGTGGGAAATCATCTAATGTCAAGTGAGAACGCTGGAATTTTTTTCTTGATACCGGCGTGAATCAGACGGGGTAGAACGGAGAGTGGAAATGTTTTTTTCCTGGATCACACGCATCGCAGCGGTGGGCGCCGCTGCCGTTTTCATAACCACAACTGTTGATGTCGCACCTGCTTCGGCGCAGCACGCACGATGCCACAACTACGCGACGGCTACCGCCGACAGCACTGGGGCGCGGGGCGGAAACGTTGCGGGCGGCGCCATTGCCGGCGGTCTCGCTGGGGCCGTTATCGGTTCTTTTTCGGGCAATGCCGGACGGGGCGCGGCAATTGGCGGCACCGCTGGCGCTGTGGGTGGTTTGGTGCGAGGCAGTCAAGCTTGGCAGCGTGTTTACAACGCCGCTTATGCGGATTGCATGGGCCAAAGCCGGGGTCCGGTCTATCAGCAGCCGGTCCAGAGCTATAGCTGCATTCAGCGCCCTGAATGGCTGCACCAGCAGTGCTCTGCGCGGTTTCGGTCTTACGATCGCTGCTCCGGCACTTTCCAGCCTTACAATGGTCCGCGGCGTCTTTGCCAGTAGGCCCTATCCGGTTTGATGCCGGAACGGTGAAATGTGGAGGAAGGGCGGACCATGGGTCCGCCCTCAGTCTTTCGGTACCTTAAATCCAATCACTTCAATGCCGCCAAATCACACATGCGGGTGTTGCATGGTGCCGATGCCTTGCCATATGCGGTGATGGGCGGGAATAGTCGTTTTCCTGGGTCTCTCAAAGGTGAAAACCGTTCAGCCCGAACGGACGCTTTCGCTCTGACTTTTCCGATCGTGCTGACAATCCCGGAGAACGGACATGAAGCATGAGAGCTTCGGCATCGGTGCGCCGGTGCGCCGGAAGGAAGACCAAGCCCTTCTTACCGGACAAGGACGCTATCTTGGCGATATCGCGAAAGAGGGCATGCTGCACGCAGCCGTGTTCCGTTCGCCATTGCCGCACGCCCGTTTCAAGCTCAAAGACTTGGACGGAATCGCTGCGATGCCCGGCGTGATGGGTGTGATTACGGCTGATGATGTGGAGCACCTCGGCGCTTTGCCATGCGTCGGCAATGTGCCGAATGCGGACGGCTCGATGCCTGAAGTCCCCGAACAGACCATTTTGCCGAAAGACACCGTGCGGTATGTGGGCGAAGCGATTGCCATGGTGGTTGCGGAAACTCCGCAAGCAGCGCGCGATGCCGTGGAAGCGATCAACGCGACTTTTGGCGATTTGCCGCATGACGTGGAACTCGTCGCCGCGTCTAGGGACGATGCGCCTCTTGTTTGGCCCGAACGCGGGACCAATACGGCCTTCGATTGTGCTGCCGGCACGCCGATGGAAGAGACCGATGCAGCCTTTGAAAAGGCGGCCCATAAAGTGCGCCTTGAACTCGTCAACAACCGCATCGTTACAAATTACATGGAGCCGCGTGCCGCAATCGGCGAGTATGATCCACATACCCAGCGCCGGACATTGACCGTCTCCTCGCAGGGGGTTCACCTCATCCAACCGATCCTTGCCGAGTTCGTTTTTAGGACGGACAAGGACCGGATTCGGGTTATCACGCCTGATGTCGGCGGCGGCTTCGGCACCAAATACTTCACTTACCGTGAATATGCCCTTGTTCTTCACGCCGCTGAAAGGTTCCGCCGGCCCGTGCGCTGGCTTGCGGACAGGACAGAACACTTCCTTGGCGACTATCAGGGCCGCGATCATTTTTCGGTGGCGGAGCTCGCACTCGATGAGGACCTCAATTTCCTAGCGATCCGCGTTGACACGCTCGCCAATATGGGCGCCTATTTTGCGCAGCTTGGGCCATATATTCCGGTCTATGGCGCGGCCATGGTACCGGGCTGCTACAAGACGCCCCTTGTGAGCGCCCGGATTAGGGGTGTTTTTACAAATACCGTTCCCGTGGATGCCTATCGCGGCGCCGGGCGCCCTGAAGCTTCTTATGTCATCGAGCGGCTCGTCGACAAGGCGGCCCATGAGCTGGGCGTTTCACCCAAGGCGTTGCGGCTGAAGAACTTCATCACGCCCGCGATGATGCCCTTCAAAACGCCCACGGGCCGTACCTACGACACGGGTGAATTTGAAGCGCATATGAATGCGGCGCTCGAACGCGCCGATAGCGCAGGTTTCGATGCCCGCCTTGAAGCAAGCCGGGAAAAGGGTTTGCTGCGCGGCATTGGGTTTGCCACCTATATCGAGGCCTGTGCCGGCGGTTCCTCCGAGTTCGGCAAGGTCACACTTGCCGAAGACGGCAGCGCCACGGTTCTCGTCGGCACGCAAAGCCAGGGGCAGGGCCATCAGACAGCATATGCCCAGCTTGTCAGCGAGCATCTCCGCCTGCCGATCGAGGCGATCTCGGTGATCCAGGGCGATACGGATCTCATACCGCGCGGCCATGGCACCGGCGGGTCGCGGTCGATTCCCGTCGCCGGTTCCTCCGTGGCGCATGCGAGCGCGGCGCTGGCCGAGCGTTTGAAGGAAAAAGCGGCGGACCATCTAGAAGCTTCGGCCCACGATCTCGAGTTCGCAGACGGCGCAATCCGGATCGCCGGAACCGATCGGTCAATCAGTGTCGGCGAGGTTGTCGCGTCAATGCCGGAGGAAGATCGCTCAGCAAGCGAGGACTGGCAGCCATCAGCACCGACATTTCCAAATGGCACCCATCTCATCGAGCTTGAAGTCGATCCGGACACCGGCGTCATCTCCATTGAGAAATATATCGTCGTTGACGATTTTGGGGTGACGCTCAATCCGATCCTGCTCGAAGGCCAGATTCATGGCGGTGTGGCGCAAGGATTTGGTCAGGCGGTAACCGAGCGTACCGTTTACGATCCCGGTTCCGGCCAGCTCCTGACCGCCACCTTCATGGATTACTGCATGCCGCGCGCCGACGATATTCCAGAGATCCATTTTGAGACCCGCAATGTGCCTTCGAAAACCAACGCGCTCGGTATGAAGGGCGCAGGCGAAGCGGGTGCGATCGGAGCGTGCCCGGCGCTTGTCAATGCTGTCGTGGATGCGTTGCACCGGGCTTACGGCATTACACAAATCGATATGCCGATGACATCCGAAGCCGTTTGGCGCGCCATGCAATTGGCGAAAAATGAAAGTGCAGCGGCCTAGAGGCGGTTTGCTTTTGTCCAAGCGGCCCAACCGCGCTAGGCTATTGTTTGCAGAGAACACAAAGGGACGACGGCTTCGGTCCGGGCGTTCGCGGCTGAATTCGGAATCCGTTCTAGCCGCTGCCGGCTGATTCTGCCGGACGGGTGACCGAGAGCGAAGAGCGGACGATCTCCGCCATCATGGCTTCGGCGGTTTTCTTATTGGCGGTGACTGCGCGCAACATCATCAAATATCCGCCATGATTGTCGGCAGGGACCACTGCGTAATAGCGTTCGACCGATCGGACAGCGTTTCGGCAGAGGGTGAGAAAGCCTCTCGGCCCACCAACCGTCGAAGTGATGTCGATGATCCTGAACCGCCCGGGGCAACGATCCTCGTCTCGCTGGGCGACTTGCTGGGCGATCATCCGCAGATAGTCTTTCTTTATCGTATCGAGGCGGCGTATTGCGCCGTGGAAGTGTTCGGTGCGCCAAAGCGCGTCGACGGGAACCGCCCATCGCCCCTCGGCATCGAGAATGTCGATCCGGTTTCCATACAAGCCGGCGCCATCGAGGACCGTCGACAGGAATGCGATCGAACGTCCTCCGCCGGGCGCGCCGATGGTTTCTTCGTTGGTTTCCTTCTTTGCGTTATTCATGCGCGAGGCGACCGACCAGTCGATTTCGCGCGTGTCCCGGAAGATGAACGGATGCCACGGGGAATCGGATAAATCTTTCGTCAACGCGAACTGGCGTTCGAATGGCGCCAACTTGCGGCTCAAAGCGGGGCCAGAGCGTTCAAGCGCTGTCTGGGCTGCCTTGTCGACACAGCCGAGCATCCAATTCAGGGCGCGGCCTGCGTGGGTGATGGCAAACCGTTGCTGGTGTTCGCCGATGCGGAAGTGGAGCATACGGGCGTTTCGGAAGCGTTCAAACAGCCAGGCGCCATCGGGGACGCGGATGCCGAGCGTTTGACCGTCATAGGCGACCGCGGTTGTGCGGAACGGTTCTTGATCGTCCACCCAATAAATGACGCGTTCGGTGGTTTCCGGCCGCAATCTCCAGTTTGCCGATCCGACACGGAGCGACCAGCGCAGCGAGCTGTCGGCAACAATCGCGTAAGACCGCCCGTTGCGGTAGCGGGCTGTCACGCTGCATTCAAGGCCTTTGCCGGCCCCGTGCCCTTTGTCGGAAACGGCTATCCAGTTTCCGACGCGTGTTGTGGTGAGTGTTTCGGCAAGGGCCGTCGGCGGCCGCACAACAAAGACCGCCACCACAATCGCGAAAAAGACAAAACCTTTGCTAAGGGCTGTGATCTCTCTGCGTTGCATGCTCTTTTTTATGGGGTGAACGATGGCCATTCGCGCCTTTGGGTGTGTTCTTGACCGCCGGTAATGAACGGACTTTGTCAAACCGATCCAAGGATATGCCGAAGCTGGAAAAATCGGATGAAAGCCCTGTTTCAAATTTTATGAATTGCCGGTTTAATCGCTTGGCATGATGAGTCGGCTGGTTTTCGTTCATGAGGGTTCGTTGATGGCAGTGTCTGCAAGGGCTTTGTTCGGGCGGTTTTGTTTGGCGGTTTTGCCGCTTGGCCTTGCTTCGTTTTTGTCCGGTCCGGCGTGGAGTTTGACAGGCGATCCGATCTCAGGCGAGGAGCTTGCTCAAAAATGGTGCGCGGCGTGCCATGTGGTTTCAGAGGATCAAAACACAGCGCCAGCGGCCCAAATGCCGACATTCAAGCAGATCGCGGAAAAGGGTATTGTCGAAAAGAGTGGTATCGGGGTCTTCCTCGCCGCCCCCCACCCGCAAATGCCGAAGCTGAGCCTCACACGCCAGCAAATGGCGGATTTGCAATCCTACATCGTCGGTCTGAAGCCGAAGCTGGAGTGAAGGGGCTTATATGGGTCCCGCTTAGTGAAAATCCCGACCGCGAGGCAAGATCGAACCGGCTTCTTTTTCAAGCCGGTTTTGGACATCGGGCGGCAGGTCCTCCACCAGATCAGGATGCTTGCTCAAAAGCCGGATGAGCCGCGAGCGCGGTTTGATTTTCTGGCGGATATCTTCGGCCGGCCGGCGAACTTCGTCGGCATTGGCCAACGCTTCAATATCCGCTCCGCGTTCTGAAAGCGTCATGAAAAGAGACGTCAGATCGTCGATCCGGTCTGCAACGAGATGGATAACGCCTTGCTCGTTCTGAAGCCTTCCGGAGACACCGATGAAGCGTGCGCCGATGACAATAGGCCTGAAGCGTTCAAACATCTTTGGCCATACAATTACATTGGCGATGCCCGTCTCATCTTCGAGGGTCGCGAAAATCACGCCCTTCGCCGAGCCCGGACGCTGGCGGACAAGAACGATGCCGGCAATGGCAACTCGCCGTCCCGTCTTTAGGGTTGCAAGATCTTCGCAAGGAATACGCCGCTGCGCTCTGAGCGTTTCGCGGAAGAACGAGACGGGGTGCGCTTTCAAGGACAGTTTCAAAAAGCGATAGTCGTTGACGACATGTTCGCCAAGCGGCATTTGCGGCAGATTGACGTCCGGCTCCTTCTGCAGGTCGGTTTCCGTTTTGAAAAGGGGCAGGCCGGCATCCGCCGGAACCGGGTCAAGCCCGCGGGCAGCCCAAAGTGCGGTCCTGCGGTCAAGCCCGATGGAGCGGAAGGCATCGGCTTCCGCAAGGCGCTCAATGGCCGATTGCGGAAGGCCTGTGCGCAGCCAGACATCCCTTATGGAATCGTATCCATTCCTCCGCTTCTCTGAAATCTTTTGGCCGTCATCTTCGCTGATCCCCTTGATTTGCCGCAGACCGAGGCGGATGGCATGGGAGCTTTCGATGTCTGGCCGCATACCAGCGTGATTTCGATGGAGATGTTCGGCGGCGCGCCGGCCAGGCTCCAGCGTATTGTCGAAGATCGAATGATTGATGTCGGCTTCGCGGACCTCCACGCCGTGCTCGCGTGCGTCACGGATGATTTGCGCGGGGGCATAAAACCCCATGGGCTGGCTGTTCAAAAGGGCGGCAGCATAAATGTCCGGATAATGGCATTTGAACCAGCAGGAGGCATAAACAAGAAGCGCGAAACTTGCCGCATGGCTCTCGGGAAAGCCGTATTCACCGAAGCCTTCGATCTGGCGGAAACAGCGCTCGGCAAACTCTTTCTCATAACCGCGTGCCGTCATGCCCTCGATCATCTTCTTCTGGAACGTGCCAATCGTGCCGACACGGCGGAATGTGGCCATGGCGCGCCGCAGCCGGTCGGCTTCGGCAGGTGCGAAGCCCGCCGCAACGATGGCGATTTTCATGGCTTGTTCCTGAAACAGCGGTACGCCCAGCGTTTTGCCGAGAACGGTGCGCAACTCCTCGCTCGGATAGCTGACCTCTTCCTGACCCTGGCGGCGGCGCAGATAAGGATGGACCATGTCGCCCTGGATGGGACCGGGACGCACGATCGCCACTTCGATGACGAGATCATAGAAATTCTCAGGTTTCAGGCGCGGCAGCATGGTCATCTGCGCCCGGCTTTCGATTTGAAAAACGCCAAGGGTGTCGGCCCGCTGGATCATGGCGTAGACGCGTGCGTCCTCAGGCGGGATGGTTGAAAGGGTCAGGCGCTTTCCATAATGCGTCTCAAGAAGATCGAAAGCCTTCTTCAGGCAGCTGAGCATGCCGAGCGCGAGGATGTCGATTTTCAAGATGCCCAGCTGGTCAAGATCGTCCTTATCCCACTCGACAATGGTGCGTCCATCCATGGCGGATTTGCCGATGGGGACGACCGTATCGAGTCTGCCACGGGTAATGACGAAACCGCCCACATGCTGGGATAAGTGACGCGGAAAACCAATGATTGCCTGAGAGAAGCGGATCACCTGTTGCAGCGTGGGGTCACAGGGGTCAAGTCCAAGTTTCCTGATGTGATCTTTCGAGGCGGTGGAGGACGACCAGCCCCATATCGTGCCCGAGAGCGCTGAAACCGTATCTTCCGTGAGGCCGAAAACCTTGCCCACCTCACGCAGCGCTGAGCGGGCCCGGTAGGTGATCACAGTGGCCGCGAGCCCGGCGCGGTCCCGGCCATATTTTTCATAAATGTATTGGATGACCTCTTCGCGGTGCTCATGTTCGAAATCGACGTCGATGTCGGGTGGCTCTTTGCGTTCCGGTGAAATGAAGCGTTCGAAAAGGAGGTCCATGCGTTCGGGATTGACCTCGGTGATTCCCAGAGCGAAGCAGACAGCGGAATTGGCGGCCGATCCGCGACCCTGGCAAAGGATATCTTTTGAGCGGGCAAAGCGGACGATGTCGAAAACCGTGAGGAAATAAGGCGCATAATCGAGGTCTGCGATAAGTTTGAGTTCATGACGCATGGCGCTCGCCACCTTTTCCGGCACGCCTTCGGGATAGCGGTTCTTCGCACCTTGCCAGGCGAGACGTTCAAGCTCTTCTTGCGGGGTTGCGCTTTCACCCGAAGGTTCTTCGGGATACTCGTAGCGCAGATCATCGAGCGAGAAGCGGACGCGGGTCGCAAGATTGAGTGTTTCGGCGATTGCTTGCGGGTGGCTGCGGAACAGGCGGGCCATCTCATCGGGGCTTTTGAGATGGCGTTCGGCATTCATGAACAGGCGGCGGCCCGCTTCTGAAAGCGTGACATGTTCGCGTATGCAGGTGATGACGTCCTGCAAGGGCCGGCGGGCGGGATCGTGATAGAGGATGTTGTTAACCGCCAGAAGCGGCAGGCGGTGACGGTGGGCGATCCCTTCAAGGCGTGCTAGGCGCACCCTGTCCTCGCCACCGTAGGATAGGGCGGCGGCAAGCCACAAACCTCCTCTGAAATGCGCGTTTAATGTATTTAGAACACCGCTGAGGGCGTCATTGACGGTATGAGGCATCACCGCGAGGAGAAGGCCCTCACCCCATTCGAGAAGATCGTCTAAGAGGAGTTCGGGTACGCCTTTCGCGCCGCGGATATTAGCTGTGGTGAGTAGCCGGCACAGCCTTCCATAGGCCTCCCGGTCCTGAGGGTAAGCGAGGATATCGGGTGTGCCGTCTGAAAAGACGAGCTGGCAGCCGACAATAAAGCGCATGCCGGCTTCCTTCGCCGCAGCATGGGCGCGCACGACACCTGCAAGGGAGTTCGTGTCTGTGAGCGCGATCGCTTCGTGGCCAAGCGCGTGGGCGCGGACCACCAGTTCTTCGGGATGCGAGGCGCCATGAAGAAAGGAGAAGTTGGATGTAACCGCCAGTTCGGCATAGGGCGTCATTTTTGAGCTTCTCGTTCCTAGGGCGGAATCCATTCGGTCTGGACTGGATGCTTATTCTAAATTTTTATTTTGGCCCCTAATAGTTGCTCCGAACGCGGCATTCCTTCGGGAAACAGTCGGCAAAGGCCTCCCATCCCCCGGATCAAGGTTTCTTGGAGCTTTTTGGGGACATGCTTTTCGGACCGCGGCCTAGCCGAAAACGCCGTGCATATACCAGCGTGGGGTATCCGTTTCCCGCGCATAGAGGCCGTCACGGTAAACCCAATATCGGCGTCCCGCTTCATCCTCGATACGGTAATAATCGCGGCTGAAAGGCAGGGGCTGCATCTTCCGCTCACCGGACTGCTGCCCAACGGCCTCTATGGGCGTTGGGCAGCGCCACCATTCAGGGGCGATGCGTTCAGGACCCTCCACACGTGCGATGCGGCGCAAGATCTTGCGCCAGCGAAAGCGGGCCGGCGGGCCATCCGGGATTCCAGCAAGCGCTTCGATGGGTTCAGGCGTTGCAAAAAGACGCAAAGGGCGCAAAGGGGTCCGGTAATCATGTGTGTCTTGCGGGGCGTGGCGGGACCAATCGGTTTTGTCAGTAAGGGCGGTGACCGCTGGACGCGCGACGTTTGCACGTTCCGGGATATGGCTTTCATGGGGAACAAGCGTAACGACGGCCTCGCGCCCGAGGCGGGCGGTAAGGCGGTCGGCGAGATCGCCGAGCGCGACCTCGCCGTCACCCGTACCGGCAAGGTTATCGTTCAATGCTGCGTGGCTCTGGCGAACGGCAATCGGCTCGAGGACGAAGGCGCTTAGCCTGATGAGATCAAAGCCATAACCTGTATCGAAACCGTCTTGCCGGATTTCGCTCAAGGCGGCGAGTTTTTCTGAAAAGAGCCGGGCGATGCGTTCGGGATCGCGTAAGGGGCGACTTGTGCCGACAGTGAGTGTTTCGACCTTTCCGTCAACGCCGAAGAGGATGAGATCGAAACGGCGGGCGCCTGAACCGCGTTCCTTCAAACGTTCACATAGATGGATGCCCAGTGAAAACAAACAGGCAAGGATTTCGTCCACCATGATTGCGGGTTCGCAAAAGCGCCGTTCGGCAATCGCATCCGGTACGGGAAGGCGCGGTCTAATCGATTCACCCTGGCGCCCGAAGGCTTGATCGATGCGGGTTAAGAGCGTCTGCCGGAACCGGTGCTCAAGCGGTGCGCGCGGGATGTTGATGAGCTGCGAAACCGTCGTGATGCCAAGCCTCTGCAAGGTCTTGATATCAGGCGCTTCAAGCCTGAGAGCGGCAGTGGACAGGGGAAGAAGCGCCTCTTCGAGCATGCCTTGTTCGATTACGGGCGTCATGCCGTAACGGGCAGCCGCCCAGGCCCCGCCTACGGTTTCGGCAATGCCAATACGCGTTGAAAAGCCAAGCCGGTAAAAC
>JAKSCL010000144.1 GCA_022360615.1 Hyphomicrobiales bacterium | reverse complement strand
GATCCCCGGCTGGTCTTTCGGTATCCGCGAGGAGGATATCGCCGGGCATGTCGAAACGGCGCGGGCGGACGGCGCCGAAGTCGTGGTTCTCCTCTCCCACAATGGCTTCGACGTCGACCGCAAACTTGCGTCAAGGGTGGACGGCATCGATGTGATCCTCACGGGCCATACCCACGATGCCCTACCCGAGCCTGTGATCGTCAATAATACGCTGGTCATCGGATCTGGCTCGAACGGCAAGTTCGTGTCGCGTGTCGATCTCGATGTGCGCGATGGCCGCGTTCAGGGTTATGGCTACCGTCTCATCCCCGTCTTCTCCGATGCGATCCCGGCGGATCCGGATATGGCCGCGCTCATCGACAAGGTGCGCGCGCCCTATGAAGCCGAACTCGCGCGCGAATTGGCGACGACGGAATCGCTCCTTTACCGGCGTGGCAATTTCAACGGCACCTTCGACGACCTCTTCTGCCAGGCCCTCATTGAGGAACGCGACGCGGAAATTGCGCTCTCGCCGGGCTTCCGTTGGGGGACAACCCTGCTTCCCGGCCAAACGATCACGGTCGAAGATGTCCATAACGCCTGCGCGATGACTTATCCGGCGGCCTACCGCACGGCGATGAGCGGTCGGATGCTGAAAGAGATCCTGGAAGATGTGGCGGACAACCTCTTCAACACCGACCCCTACTACCAGCAAGGGGGCGACATGGTGCGGGTTGGCGGCATGGGCTACGCCATCGATCCCAACGCGGCGATGGGCTCGCGCATTTCGTCGATGACGCTTCTTTCGACAGGCGAGGCGATTGACCCGGCACGCGAATACGCGGTCGCGGGCTGGGCCTCCGTGAATGAAGAGACCGAAGGTCCGCCGATCTGGGAGGTCATGGAGAGCTATCTGGCCCGCAACAAGGTGGTGCGGTTGCCCGAGAACCAATCGGTGAAAGTGGCGAGTTGATGCCAAAGGACACCCCGCGAGACGGACGAGGTGAGATGATGAGCGATAAACCAAAAACGAAAGCCAAGGCGGTCGACCGGCGCGGTTTTCTGAAAGCCGGCATTGCGGCGGGCGGTGCCGCGGTCCTCGCAACCGGTGCCCGGGCTTCTGAAAGCGATCCGCTGATTACCGAGATCCAGGATTGGAACCGTTATCTGGGCGAGGGCGTGCAGGCCTATCCCTATGGCCAGCCATCGCGGTACGAAGCCCATGTCGTGCGCCGCGATGTCGAATGGCTGACGGCCTCCACCGAGAGCTCGGTCAATTTCACGCCGCTCCATGAGTTGGAGGGGATCATCACTCCGAATGGCCTCTGCTTCGAGCGTCACCATGCGGGCATTGCCGAAATCGATCCCGCAAACCACCG
Source organism: Hyphomicrobiales bacterium (assembly GCA_022360615.1). Lineage (GTDB taxonomy): Bacteria > Pseudomonadota > Alphaproteobacteria > Rhizobiales > JAKSCL01 > JAKSCL01. Next base: position 9,859 of record JAKSCL010000144.1, on the reverse strand, counting down.
GTTGATGATCAACGGTCTTGTCGACACACCGCTCGTCTTCACCATGGCGGACCTGAAGCGTTTTCCGCGCGAGAACCGGGTCTACTTCCTCGAATGCGCAGCCAATTCCGGGATGGAGTGGCGTGGCGCCCAGTTGAATGGCTGCCAGTACACGCACGGAATGGTTCATTGCGTGGTGTATACGGGCGTGCCGCTCCGCACGCTCCTTGAAGAAGCAGGCGTCAAGACGAACGCCAGATGGGTGATGCCGGAAGGCGCGGACGCTTCTGCCATGACGCGCTCCGTCCCCATCGAAAAGGCACTCGATGATTGCCTGGTCGCTTTCAAGATGAACGGCGAAGCGCTCCGTCCGGAACAAGGCTACCCGCTCCGCCTTGTCGTTCCCGGCTGGGAAGGCAATATGTGGGTCAAGTGGCTGCGCCGCATCGAGGTGGGCGATGAACCCTGGCATCATCGCGAGGAGACCTCGAAATACACCGACCTTCTCGACACAGGCAAAGCGCGGCGCTTCACTTGGGTGATGGACGCAAAGTCCGTTATCACAAGCCCGAGTCCGCAAATGCCGGTCACGCATGGCAAAGGGCCGCTCGTCATTTCAGGTGTCGCGTGGTCGGGCAATGGCACGGTCAAGCGGGTCGATGTGTCGATTGACGGCGGCCGCAATTGGACGACCGCGCGCATCGACGGTCCGAGCCTGCCGAAGGCGCTCCACCGCTTCTATCTCGATATCGATTGGGACGGTTCGGATCTTTTGATTCAGTCGCGCGCCATGGACGAGGCGGGCTTCTTCCAGCCAACGAAGAATGAGTTGCGTGCCGCAAGGGGCGAAAACTCGATCTATCACAACAACAGCATCCAGACCTGGCATGTGAAGACAGACGGGACGGTCGAAAATGTCGAAGTTTCTTAGAGGATTGATCATTGCGGCTTGTGGCGCGTTGATCTCCGTCCCCGCGCTCGCGGCAGGCGATGCCGCCAATGGCGAGAAGGTCTTCAAGAAATGCGTGGCCTGCCACGCGGTCGGCGAAGGCGCGAGGAACAAGGTCGGCCCCCATCTCAATGATGTCTTTGGCCGCGTGGCGGGCGGTCTTGAGGACTTTAAATATTCCAAAGCCATGCTTGCGGCGGGCGAAGCAGGGCTCGTCTGGGACGAGGCCACGATGGCCGAATACTTCGCGTCTCCAAGGACGATGATCAAAGGCACGCGAATGGCCTTTGCCGGCTTGAAAAAAGAATCCGAAATCGTGGATGTGCTCGCTTACCTGGCGGGTTATTCGGAGGCTGCGGCAAGCGATCAGCCTGCGGAGCAGTCGAGCGCGGGACCGGCTCAGGAGACGGCGGAGGCCGCCTCTGTCGCACCGGCCCCGCCCACTTCAAGCACGCGTGACGGTGGCGTCTTCGGCCTTGGCCGGGTCGCAACGGCGGAAGAAATCGCCGCCTGGGATATTGATGTACGTCCCGATGGCAAAGGCTTGCCGCCGGGCAAGGGCACGGTTGCCGATGGCGAGCCGATTTATGCCGAGCAATGTGCGTTCTGTCATGGCGATTTCGGCGAAGGCGCCGGACGCTGGCCGGTGCTGGCGGGCGGGCATGATACGCTTGCCGATGAGCGTCCCGAAAAGACCATCGGATCCTACTGGCCCTATCTGTCCACGGTCTATGACTATATTCGCCGGGCCATGCCTTACGGCAATGCGCGTTCCCTCTCGGATGACGATGTCTACGCGCTCACGGCCTATATGCTCTACCTCAACGATATCGTGGACGATGAGGATTTCGAGCTCTCGAATGAGAATTTCACCGAGATAAGACTGCCGAATGAAGAGAATTTCATTCCAGATGGCCGGGCTGAGGAACCGCACTTCGCCGCTGACAGGGAACCTTGCATGAAGGATTGCAAGCCGGGAACGGCAGAAATCGTGATGCGCGCCCGCATTCTCGACGTCACACCAGGGGATGCGGATGACGGAGGCGCAGGCGTCGGCGCTGTCGACTAACTAAAAAAGAGGCGACGCACGCGCCGAAGGGAGGCGCGGACATGCAGACGGGAACAAGAAGAACACCCTGGATGGCGGTGCCTGTCGCCATCCTGTTGGCCACCAGCCCCGCCTTTTCGGGCGAAGGCGACCCGCTAAAGGGCGAGAAAGCCTTCAAAGCCTGTAAGGCCTGCCATAAGGTCGGCGCAGGGGCGCGAAACGGCGTGGGACCGCATCTTGACGGCCTTTTCGGGCGTGCCGCCGGTTCGCTTAAGGGGTTCAAGTACTCAAAGGCAATGCTTGCCCATGGCGAGGACGGCCTTGTCTGGGATGAGGCAGCGCTCGACGCCTATATCGCCGATCCGCGAGTCATGATTCCGGGCACCCGCATGTCGTTCCGCGGCATGGAGGACGAGGCCACACGGGCTGATCTGATCGCGTATTTGAAACAGGCGTCTGTCCACAATCCGGTGGAGAATCCCAGCGCTGAAGCTCCGTTGCGTGCCGAAATGGGTGCCGCTGCCCTCGCCATTGAAGGCGACCGCGATTATGGCGCGTACCTCGCGACGGAATGCGTCACCTGTCACCAGATCACTGGGCAGACGAACGGTATTCCGTCGATTGTCGGCTGGCCGAAGCCTGACTTCGTGCGGGCGCTCTTTGAATACAAAACCAACGTCCGTGAACACCAGGTGATGAAGCTGATGACAGTCAATCTCGGCAACGAGGAAATTGCCGCCTTGGCTGAGTATTTCAGCAGTCTCGATCCGCAATAGGATCAACCAAAGGGAGAAAACCATGCCTAAACTGACAAGAAGGGCGTTCGGGTTAGTGGCGGGGGCGGCGGCCGCGAATCTGGCGATGCCCGCCTATCTTCGGGCGCAGGGCAAGCCGCGCGCAGTGGTGGTCGGCGGCGGTGCGGGCGGTGCGACGGCTGCCCGCTATATGGCGAAAGACGCTGGCGACGAACTCGATGTGACCCTGATTGAAGCCAATCCGAAATACACGACGTGCTTCTTTTCAAACCTCTATCTCGGCGATTTCCGGACCTTCGATTCCATTACCCACGGCTACAACACCTTGCAGTCGAACTATGGGATCACGCTGGTGAATGGCTTCGCAGAAGCGATCGACCGCGATGCGAACGAAGTGGTGATGGCCGATGGGCCCCGCGTTCCCTACGACCGGCTCCTGGTGTCGCCGGGCATCGACTTCATTTGGGATTCGGTGCCGGGCTATTCCGAGGAAGCGTCTGAGATCATGCCGCATTCCTGGAAGGGCGGGGCGCAGACGAAACTTTTGAAATCGAAGCTCGATGCTGTTGAGGATGGCCAGCAGATCGTCATGGTTGCGCCGCCCAATCCCTTCCGTTGCCCGCCGGGTCCCTATGAGCGTGTGTCCATGTTCGCCCATGTTCTCAAGGCAAAGGGGCACACGGATTCAAGGATCGTCATCATCGACCCGAAGCCCACCTTCTCCAAACAGGGGCTCTTTGAGGAAGGCTGGGAGAAACACTATCCGGGGATGGTCGAATGGTACGGCCCGGATGTGCATGGCGGCATTGTCGGCGTCGATCCGTCGACGGGTGAGGTGGAAACCGATCTCGACACGTTCCAAGGTGATCTCGTCAATGTCATCCCGGCGCAGAAGGCGGGAAACATCGCGCATGTGGCGGGCCTTGCGAACGAGACCGGCTTTTGCCCCATCGATCCGCACTCCATGCGCTCGAAAATGGATGACAACATCTTTGTTGTCGGCGATGCGTGCATACCTGGGGATATGCCGAAGTCCGCTTTCTCGGCGAACAGCCAGGCGAAAGTGGCCGCCATGGCCATTCGCGGCGATCTCGTCGGCTCAAGGGTGTTCCCGGCGAAATATTCGAATACCTGCTGGAGCCTGATTGAAACGGATGACGGCGTGAAGGTCGGCGCACAATATGTTGGAACGGATGAGAAAATCTCCTCGACATCGAAATTCATCAGCCAGACCGGTGAAGACGCGGGCACCCGTAAGGCAACCTATGAAGAGTCGCTTGGCTGGTATTCCGGCATCACCTCCGACATCTTCGGCGTCTGATCCAATAGATGAAGCCCGAAGGCAAAGGGCCGGAAGGGGTCACGCGCACGGGTTTCCTTGTGAAATCTTCGACATGGCCTGGATCCTCAGCGCATCCATAAGGGTGTTGTCCTCGTTTATCCGTTGACCTTACAGTTGCTGGAATCCTTATGTCCCTTCAGGATTGCCGGTCTTGAAGTGGATGGAGTGTGATGGCCGATACGGATTTTGCGGGTCCGGAAGCGCAGGCGCCTTGCGGCTGCGCCGAAAGCCGGGCGGATGAGGCGGGGCCTCAGGGCAGCGTGATTGATCCCGTTTGCGGCATGACTGTCGCGCTCGGAGCAGGCAAGCCGAGCGCCTCTCACAAGGGCGCCGAATATCATTTCTGCAGTTCATCGTGCCGCGAAAAGTTTGAAGCGGATCCTGTCTTTTATCTTTCAGGCGCAAGCAAGAGGAAGAAACAGGCTGGGTCTTCGAACGCGCCTTACACCTGCCCGATGGATCCGGAAATCGTGCAAGAGGGGCCGGGGACCTGCCCCATCTGCGGCATGGCGCTCGAACCCATGTCCGGCGTGCCGGAAGGTCCGAACGAGGAACTCATTGATTTTACAAGACGGCTCTGGCTGAGCGTTGGGGCGGCCATCCCGCTTCTCATTCTCACCATGGGGCCGATGCTTGGGTTGCCGGTCCGCGAATGGATGGGCGAGCGTACGGCGCTCTTCGCTGAGTTTGTTCTGGCGACGCCCGTCATTCTTTGGGCGGCGGCGCCATTCTTCCATCGCGGCTGGAACTCGGTCCGTACATGGAACCTCAACATGTGGACGCTGATCATGATCGGCGTCGGCGCGGCATATCTCTTCAGCGTGGCCGCTGTTTTCTTTCCAGGTCTTTTCCCGGAAGCTGTCCGTATGGATGGGCATGCGCCCGTCTATTTCGAAGCGGCCGTCGTCATTGTCGCGCTCGTCTTTGTGGGCCAGATCCTCGAGTTGCGCGCCCGTGAGCGCACCGGCGACGCGATCCGGGCGTTGCTCGATCTTGCTCCCAAGACCGCGCGGCGGATCAATCCGGACGGCTCTGAATATGATGCGCCGCTTGAGAACATCCTCGTCGGCGATCTGCTGCGCGTCCGCCCCGGTGAAAGCGTACCGGTCGATGGGGTCGTGCGCGAGGGCCGTTCACCGGTCGACGAGAGCATGATCACTGGCGAACCGGTTCCGGTCGTAAAAGCCCAAGGCGATATGGTCACCGGCGGAACGCTTAATGGGAATGGCGGCCTGGTGGTTGAGGCGACGCGTGTCGGGGATGAGACCATGCTTGCGCAGATCGTTGATATGGTTTCGTCGGCGCAGCGCTCGCGCGCGCCGGTCCAGAGTCTCGTCGACAAGGTTGCGTCCATTTTTGTTCCGACGGTCGTTGCCGTTGCCGTTCTGGCGTTTTTCGCCTGGCTGGCGGTCGGACCTCAGCCCGCTCTTGCCTTCGCCCTCGTTGCGGGGGTCTCCGTATTGATCATCGCTTGCCCGTGCGCCCTGGGTCTTGCGACGCCCATGTCGATTACAACCGCCGCGGGGCGAGGCGCGCAGGCGGGCGTTCTCGTCAAGGATGCAAGCGCTCTCCAAAACATGGCCAAGGTCGACACCCTCATCGTTGACAAGACCGGCACGCTGACCTTGGGCAAGCCGGTGCTCACCGATGTGATCGCCATGGACAGCGAAACCGAAGACAGCATGCTGGCCCTTGCCGCCGCGCTCGAAAGGGCTTCGGAGCATCCGCTTGCCGAAGCCATCGTTGGTGGCGCTGAAACACGGGGATTGGCGATTCCCGACGTGAACGGGTTCGAAGCCATCGCCGGCATGGGCGTGAGGGGCAAGGTCGAGGGCAAGCGGCTTGTCCTCGGTAATCATGCCATGATGGCGGCTGAAGGGGTTGATGTGCGTGCCGGAGCTGCGCGGGTTGATGGGCTTTCCGAACAGGGCAAAACGGTGATGCTGGTGGCCATCGATCGCCACCTGACGGGTATCCTTGCCGTTGAGGATCCGATCAAGGCGCAGGCGGAGGCTGCGATTGACGCCCTTCGCGCGGCAGGTCTCGCCATCATCATGGCGACTGGCGATACGGAGCGTACGGCGAAAGCGGTGGCGGCAAGGCTTGGCATTGACGATGTCCGGGCAGGCGTCTTGCCCGAATGCAAAAAGGCGGTTGTCGATGAATTGCGTACGCTCGGGCGCACGGTCGCGATGGCTGGCGACGGTGTGAACGATGCGCCCGCGCTGGCGGCCGCCGATGTCGGCATCGCCATGGGCACTGGAGCCGATGTGGCCATGGAAAGCGCCGGCATCACGCTTTTGAAGGGCGACCTCAATGGCATTGTGCGGGCACGGGCGCTCGCCCAGGCGACGATGGGCAATATCAAACAGAACCTTTTCTTCGCCTTCGCCTACAATTCGCTGGGTGTGCCGATTGCAGCAGGTGTGCTTTATCCAGTTCTCGGCGTTTTGCTCTCGCCGATGATTGCCGCCGCCGCCATGAGCCTTTCATCCGTTTCCGTGATCTCTAACGCCCTGCGCTTGCGGAATGTGAAACTTGAAGGAGATTTGTCATGAATATTGGACGTGCGGCCGAGAAATCGGGCCTGCCGCCCAAAACCATCCGCTACTATGAGGAGATCGCGCTGATCCGTCCGGCGCGTGCCGAAAACGGCTATCGTGACTACTCCGAGGATGACGTGCACCGGCTGCGCTTTCTACAACGCTCGCGCAGCCTCGGCTTCAGCGTCGAGGAATGCCGAACGCTTCTTTCGCTCTACCAGGATGATGCGCGTGCAAGCGCCGATGTGAAAGCGGTCGCGCTTGATAAGATCACCGAAATCGACCGGAAGCTGGCCGAGCTGAAATCACTGAGGGGTACGCTTGCGCGTTTGGCGGAGCACTGCCATGGGGATCAACGTCCGGATTGCCCGATCATCGATGATCTGGCCGGAAAACGCGGTGCATGATGATGCGGGCCTGCTTTTATGAACGGACCGGACCGGCTGCGGATGTGCTCCGCCTTGGCGAGGTTGAAAAGCCCGAGGCTGGCGACGGCGAAGTTCTCGTCCGGGTTATGGTGTCCGGCCTCAATCCGACCGACGTGAAACGGCGCGGCGGTGTACGCGGCGAGATGCCGTTTTCCCGCATCATCCCGCATTTCGATGGGGCGGGCACTGTCGTGGCGGTCGGCGCGGGCGTTCCCGCCTTCCGGATCGGCGAGCGTGTCTGGATATGGGAAGGGCAGTTGCGCAGACCCTGCGGAACGGCGGCCGAGTTCGTCGCTGTGCCAGCCTCACGGGCTCTGAAGCTTCCCGATGATATCTCCTTTGAAACCGGTGCAAGCATTGGTGTGCCAGCGATGACGGCGGCAAGGGCATTGCGCCTTGGCGGTCCGCTTGAGGGCGAGACGGTGTTTGTCACCGGCGGGGCCGGGATGGTCGGAAACGCCGCGATCAGGCTCGCGAAACATGCGGGCGCCCGCGTCATTACCACCGTGAGCAGCCCGGAAAAGGCAACCTTAGCCGAGACGGCGGGCGCTGACACTGTTGTCAATTATAAAACCGAGGATGTGGCTGAGGCCGTGCTTTCCGCGACCGGCGGAGCGGGCGTTCGCCATATGGTCGATGTCGATCTGGCCGCTCATCTGCCGGAGGCTTGGCGCTATCTTAAGCCGAATGCTTCGATCGCCTCCTACGGCACGCAATCGGGGACCGAGCCGCGTTTTCCCTTCGGCAAATACATGTACAAGAACATCGCGATTTTCGGTGTCGCGGTCTTCGATATTCCCGAAGACGAGAAGCCGGTTCTTGCTGAAACCGTCGAGGCCGCGCTGAAGGCCGGCCGGCTGGACTTGCCGGTTGACCGGATTGTTCCGCTGCCGGAGACGGCCGCCGCTCATGAGCACCAGGAATCGGGAAGGGCCCTTGGAAAGATCCTCATCCGGATCGACTAGCATGCGGACTCATAAACACGCAATCAGATGTGAATAGCCGCGAGTTTGGCGAACGCGAGAGAATTCACCGCCCGCGTTACCCAAAGATGCCATTCGGCGTCTGTGAGGGCATAGCGCATTCAGATGGCTCCCTACGAAGGCTGAATCACGCCAATTCGCACTCGTCATTCACGTCGTTGATGGGGTCGAGGACGCGCACCAGCCGTGTTTCGCCCGTACCCTCGATGGGCGGTGAGCGGTGCAGCAGGCCGGACTTCGGGCGCTCCGGCCAGAGCGTGCCTCGCAGCAGGATCGGCGCGCCGGTCGGCACGGTGAAAACGCGTCGAGGCGCGGCCCCATCGGTGGAGATGCCGTATTGCGTGCCCGTCCCCCGATAGGTGCAGACGAGACGCGCCGTTACGGCGTCAAGGTGGAATTTCCGGCAAGCATTGGTCGTCACGACGTCGAAGCGCAGCCGGAGATATGGCGCGCGCATCAGCCCCGTGAAGATGTCCGCCAGAGCCGCGGTGTCGTCGATCATCCTTTCCCGTTCGCCGCAGCCGGGGATACCGGCCGCCTCGCAGATTTGGAACGCGGCATCGCGGATATCCTTGGGGCGCAGGATCATCCGCGCTTTCGGCAGTTGTTCGGGCGGCAGCGCGTCGATCCAGGATTGAAACCACGGCAATGGATGGCGCCGCCAGATCGTGGCGGCGCAGCCCGGGCGGTGGAGCGCAGACAAACCCTCCGGCGTGTCCGTAACGTCGACACCGATGGCGGCTTCCTTCACGATCTCCCGAACAAGGGTCATGCCGCTGACTCGGTGCGCCGCCAGACCGGAAACGGATCCGGCAGGTCGGGAAGCGAGTCCGGACCCCGCGCGAGGCGATCGGGCAAGAGGCATGCGTCGAGCTGCGCTCTCAAACGTGGCCAATCGATGCCAGCCCCGATGAAGACGATCTCCTGCCTCCGGTCACCCCAGGGTTCCTGCCAACGCGCGGCTATGTAGGACCGCACACCGTCATGCTCCGGCCAGCGGTCCTTCGGTACGGACGCCCACCAGGTGCCGAGCGGCTTGACGCTCGAAAGGGCGCCCGCGAGGGAGAACTCGGCCACCCAGTCGGGCCGCGTGGCGATCCAGAAATGCCCTTTGGCGCGGATGACGCCAGGCATATCGCCGTTCAGCAGGGACTTAATCTTCTCCGGCTCAAAGGGACGGCGTGCGCGATAGACATAGCTCGTCACGCCGTATTCTTCGGTCTCGGGCACGTGATCGGCGAAACCGTAAAGCTCCTTGAACCACAGGGGATGTTCGTGCGCCTTTTCGAAGTCGAAGAGCCCGGTGTCGAGGATCGCTTCGGCAGGAACGTCAGAATGGTTGGTTTCGATGATCCGCGCGTCGGCATTCAGGCTGCGGATGATCTTGCGCGCCGCGTCCACCTGGTGCGGCTCCGCAGCGGCGATCTTGTTGAGGATCACGACGTCCGCGAACTCGATCTGATCGGTCAGAAGATGCACGAGCGTGCGCTCGTCCTCCTCGCCCATGGTCTCGCCGCGATCGTGCAAGAAGTCGTGGCTGGAATAGTCCTGGAGCAGGTTCACCGCATCCACGACGGTGACCATCGTGTCGAGGCGGGCGATATCCGAAAGGCTGTTTCCATCTTCATCGCGGAAATCAAAGGTTGCCGCGACTGGCAAAGGTTCCGAAATCCCCGTGGACTCGATCAACAGATAGTCGAACCGGTCTTCCGCAGCCAGCCGCCGCACTTCGTCCAGCAGGTCGTCGCGCAAGGTGCAGCAGATGCATCCGTTCGACATTTCGACCAGCGTTTCATCAGTGCGGCTCAACTCGGTCTCAGCACGTATCAGAT
>JAKSCL010000347.1 GCA_022360615.1 Hyphomicrobiales bacterium | reverse complement strand
TTGCCGGTGACATTGGCGCTTGCCGGCGCCAGCCTGCTTGCAGGCTTTCTTCTTGCGATCGCACTCGCGCTCGCAGCCACGCTTTGGCCTCGTTCGCTCTTTCCGCGCCTGGTCGATGCGCTCAATATGTGGTCCATCGCGGTGCCCACCTTTTGCGCTGGACTGGTGGCGATCCTGATCTTTTCCCTTTGGCTCGGCTGGCTTCCGGTGCTTGGCAATTTCATCGTGCCGGTGATGGTTTTGGGTCTCGATGCCGCCGGGCAAATCGTGAAGCCGCTTTACGAAGACATGAAGGAATTGGAGACAGCCGCCTACATCCGCACGGCCCGGGCCAAGGGCCTGCACCCCATCCGCATCGCCGCATTCCATGTCCTGCCGTCCGCCGCACCGATCCTTTTGGCGATGACGGGATTGATCGCCGCCAGCTTTATCGGCGGCGCGCTGACCATGGAGGTGCTTTTCGGGCTTTCCGGCATCGGCAGCCTCGCCTTCAGCGCAATCAATGGCCGCGACTATCCTGTAATCCAGGCCGTGGTTCTGCTGTTGGCTGTGAGCGTGGTGCTGATCAATGCCGCCACGGACCTGATCCAGCGGCTGATCGACCCGCGACCGCAGCGTTGAATACTCGGGAGGATGCCAGATGGCGCCACTGCTCGACGTCCAGAATCTGACGATAACGCTTCCTGAAGCACAGTCTGAACGGCGGCTGGTGAACGACGTATCCTGGCAACTTGAGCCTGGCCAGACAATAGGGCTTGTTGGAGAGTCGGGCTCCGGTAAGTCTTTGACCGGTCTCGCACTCATGGGCCTTTTGCCGCGCGCGGTGCGCGCCGGTGAGGCCGGCCGTATTCTTTTACGTGGCCGAAATCTATTGTCCCTGAGCGAAGCGCAGTGGCGCCGGCTTCGGGGCCGCTCGATCGCAACGGTTTTCCAGGAACCGATGGCCAGTCTTCATCCGCTTGTCACCGTCGGTAACCAAGTGGCCGAGGCCGTGCGCGCGCATGGGCGAATGAATGGGCGCTCAAGCGACGATGCGACCCCGAAGGCGCGTCTTGTCGATCTTTTCGACGAGGTGGGGCTTCCGCAACCCGCGCGTATTGGACAACGCTATCCGCACCAGCTCTCGGGGGGACAACAGCAGCGGGTGATGATCGCCATGGCGTTGGCGGGCGATCCGGACATTCTGGTGGCGGATGAACCGACCACGGCGCTTGACGCCACGGTCCAAGCGCAAATCCTTCGACTCCTGAAATCGCTGCAGGAAATACGAGGCCTCGCCATGGTCTTCATCACCCATGATTTGTCGGTCGTCTCCGGGGTCGCAGACGATATCGTGGTCATGCGCGAGGGACGGGTGGTGGAAAGGGGCACGGCACGGCAGATTTTCGCGCGGCCTAGCGAGAACTACACGAGGATGCTGGTGGATGCGCGTTTGCAGTTGAACCGCCGTACGTCCGGCCGTGTCGAAAGCGATGCCAAGCCCGAGCCGCTGCTTTCCATAGACAATCTGACCGTCGATTATCCCGGTGAAGGCTGGCTCGCCCCGCGCCGTAGAGCCGTTAACAAGGTGTCCTTGAAACTGCGAAAGGCCCATGTGCTGGGGTTGGTGGGCGAATCTGGCAGCGGCAAGAGCACGATCGGAAAAGCCGTGGTCGGCCTAGTGCGGCCTTCGGATGGCGATATCCGGCTCAATGGGAGGTCGCTGGCAAAACTCCAGTGGAGGATACCCAGAACACTACGCCGCTTTTGCCAGATCGTGATGCAGGATCCGGCGGGCGCACTCAATCCCCGCTTGAGCATCGGGCAGGCGCTCTTGGAACCCTTCACGTCGCTCGGTGTGAAACCGGATGGCGGCATGGGAGATCGCATAGCCGCCGGGTTGCGCGAAGTGCATCTCGATCCAGCACTCGCGGAACGCTATCCGCACCAGCTAAGCGGCGGTCAAAAGCAGCGCGTTTGCATTGCCCGGGCGCTTATGTGCGACCCGGCAATTCTGATTTGTGACGAAATAACGTCGGCACTCGATGCTCATGTTCAGATTCAGATTCTGGAGCTTTTGAAAGATCTGAAGGCACGGCGCAGGCTATCGCTGCTTTTCATCGGCCATGATTTGGAGGTGGTGCGCTTCATCTCCGATGACATCGCGATCATGCACGCCGGCGAGTTGGTGGAAACGGGGCCGGTCGAGCGCGTCATGACCGCCCCGCAAGCCGCGTATGCAAGGACGCTGATCGGCGCAATGCCCACATTTGAGATGACATAGGGCCTGATCTAGCAAATCCAGAACATCGTCGCGGCGGTCCGGTATTCTGCGAGGGCGCCTTGTCTATACAAGCAGTTCGGCTACCCGGTAGCATAAATTGGAATAATTCAAATGTATTTCGGTGCATTAAAGTGTAGCACCGTCGTGTCAACGGCCTATCTGAGGCAAGGAACCGATTAAACCACACCTTTCATCCATAGCATTTATATCACATTTTGATTTGAACTTTCATTTATATCAGCTTAAACGCTTTACAGCCGGTTTCAATTTCCGCAACCGGTAAACTTATCTGCTGTAGACAAGCTTTTAACTTGGTTTTTGATCGTATCCGGTATTGCACACATGACGGCAGACTTAGTAACCGCGACTTTTGTCAAAGAGCGAGAAAAATTAATCGCTTTGGCATGCAGCATCGTGGACAATCGAGCGATTGCAGAGGAGCTGGTCCAGGACAGCTGGATACGGTGGGTTCAGCGTGGCTACGCCGCAGAGAAAGCCCGGCCCATTTTCCGCCAAATCGTCGCCAACCTCGCCCGCGACTGGTATCGCAGGAACCGCACGGAACGCGAAGTGCTGGCGGAAAAGGGCATCTTGCAGGACGAGGCCCCCGACAGCGAGAGGATCGTTATCGCCCGGCAGGATCTTGAGCGGGTTGTCCGGGCATTGCAAGCGCTGCCCGATCGCACTGTGCGCGCCTTTCGCATGCACAGGATCGACGGCCTCACCTATGCGGCGATCGCGAAGAAGATGGATATCTCCCCGTCGACAGCGTATGCGATGGTCGAGAATGCGCTGGTTCATGTGACACTGAGCCTGCGGCCGTAGAGTCCTGCCTTCTCCTTTATCCGAATATCTGCCCGGATTATTCGTTTCATGGGTATTGGACTGGAGGCCGAGAGCCGAACCCGATGTCTGATCCCGGTGATGAAGGTCTTGTGCGCGAAGCGACGCGGCTTTTTCTCCGTCTGCGCGAGGACCCGGAAAATAAGCGACTGATCGAGGAACGCGACGCGTTCCTTGCCAGAGGTGAAGCGGAACGCCGGGCCTACGATCAACTGTTGCGCGCTTGGCAGCTCACGGGCCGCAAACGGCGCCCGCGCCGCAGCAATCTCATCCTTATCCTCGCCATGCTTGTCGCTTCGGTCTATTTCGTAAATGAGCCTTTACGCATCTTCTGGCTCGCCGACTTCAGAACGGAATTGGAACGCACGCAGCTTCGGCTTGCATCGGGCGATTCGATCGACCTTGACGCAAGATCGGCAGTGATCGACGGCACCGATGGCGATCAACGCCGGGTTGCGCTTCTTCAAGGTGCCGCGTTCTTCGACGTCGACACCAAATCCAGACCTTTCGTCGTGGAGATCGGTGCGCTTAGCGCACATGCCATCGGGACGGCTTTTGAGACCGCGCGGTTGCAGGACGCTGTCTTTGTCGCCGTTTCGGAAGGACTTGTCGAGGTGCGTTTGAACAGTGCAAGCTGGCATCTCACCGCCGGTGAGCGCCTGCGATGGACGCCCGATGACCACGTCACCGTCGAGGCGGTCTCAATCGACAGCGTCGCCACATGGCGGAACGACAGGCTGATCGCCGACGGTATGACATTCGAACAGGTCGCAAACGTCATCGACCGCCGTCTGCCAGGCCGCATCGTCATCTATGACGGCGCCCTCGCCGGTGCGCTCGTGTCCGGCGGTCTTGATCTCGATGAGCCGATGCAGGCCCTGCGAACGCTTGCCGCTGCCGAAGAAGCCAGGGTTATTTCAGCACCCGGTCTCGTCACGCTGATCCTGCCTGGGCGCTGATTCTTTCAATTCCGCCGAATCTTTTCGCTCCCCGTTCGTCTAAGGGCCGATGGCTTCGAAAGACGCCACTTTGACGAATGGAGGGGAAATGATGAACACGACGCGCTACGCGGCCACCACCGCAACCGCGGCTTTGGTGGCTTTTCTGGGATCGGAACCAGGCTTTGGGCAAGATGCGGAACCGGTCGATATCCCTCCACAACCACTGCCATCGGCAATCGTTGAACTCAGCCAGGAAACCGGGCTGCGCATCATGGCGTCAAACCGCCTTCTGGAGGGCAAGATGAGTCCCGGAGCGCAGGGGTCCATGGATCCGATCAACGCGCTGGCCACGATTCTCACGGGTTCCGGACTCACCTACAGACAGCTTCCCAATGCAGGTGTCGTGGTTACCGAGCGCAATCCTTGGTCCCAGTTCGCAAGCGAGGATCCGTTTGAACTGGACAGCATTGTGCTGCGCGGCGAGATTCGGGACCGCACGCTGGAGGAAAGCCCCACATCGGCCGTTGTCGTAACGGGACAGGAACTCGCTGAAACGGGTGGCGATGTTGATCTGAACGACATCATCCAACGCACGCCAGGTGTGAACTCGCTCGGCAATGGCTCCTTTACGGTGCGCGGTATCCGCTCCCGGCCCGTCGGCGGCTTCGGATCGCAGACGATCAATGTGCAGATCGACGGCGTGTCGCTGCCGAATGTCCGCTCGGTCGCCAACGGCCCGTATTCCACTTGGGATGTGGAGCAGGTGGAAATCCTGCGCGGTCCGCAGTCCACGCAACAGGGGCGCGGCGCGCTCGCTGGCGCGATCATTCTCAGATCGAATGACCCGACCTTTGAACAGGAAGCAGCGATGCGGGGGGAAGTCGGCTCTTTCGAATTCCGGCGCGGGTCCATGATGGTCAACACCCCGCTGCTCGACGACAAACTGGCCTTCCGGTTCTCCGCCGATGTTCTGGAGACGGACGGCTTCATTGATAACATCACACGCGGCGGGCCATCCGACCCGAGCGATCAGGAGACCTACCGGGGAAAGCTCCTGTTTGCGCCGACGGACCGGTTCGAGGCGGTCCTATCTCTGACCTACAACGAAACCTTCAACGGGGGCGTTTCCGGATCGCAGATCGCGGGAGACTTCTACCCCGACGATTTCTTCAATCTGTCCAACCAGGAAAACCGGGAAGGAGCGGAGCAGTGGATTTATGGTCTGCGGTGGGCCTATGACATTGCCGACGGCCTGACGCTGAATTCCGAAACGACTTATCTCGACGCGGACCAGGAGCGCCGCGGCGATTTCGACGGTTCCGCCGAGGATGCGCCTTTCCTCCAGACACAGCAGGCTTTTTTCAGAGACTCCCCGTTGCAAACCACGGTTTTCGAACAGGATCTTAGCCTGAGTTTCGAGACCAACCGCATCCATGGCACGGTTGGCGCGTTCTATACGGAAATCGAGGAGGACGTCGATCCATCCTCCGGCGATACCTTCAATTTCACGGGACTGGTTCCGCAAGGGGTCGGGACAATCCAGAGAGCGACCGCACCAGGCAGCGTCAATACGATCACAAATGCCGCGCTTTATGGCGAGGCCGACATCTTCGCCGATGAAATCCTGACTGGGCTTAGCTTTACGCTAGGCGCGCGCTACGATTACGAGGAATTCGACAATGTCACGAATGTAATATGGGATCCGGGCTTCCCGCCGCCGGTCGTTCAGGCCGAACCGCGGCTGGCGGACACAAGCGAACGTGTCAGCGGGTCCTTCACGGCGTTCCTGCCCAAGATCGGGGTCAACTACGATTTCAATGACAGTCAGCGCATCAGCTTGACCTATCAGCAGGGCTACCGCGCGGGCGGGGCAGTGCTTAATGTGCTGGAGGAAGAGAACGCATTCGATCCCGAGTTCACCGACAATTACGAGCTGGCCTATCGCGGCAGTTTCATCGATGACCGGTTGCGCGTCCGCACGAATCTTTTCTACACCTTATGGCGTGATCAGCAGGTCAGCCTCAACAACGGCGCCGGCGTGGTGAATATCGAGAACGTCGGGGAGTCGGAGCTTTACGGGCTCGAATTCACGGTCGATGCGGATATCACCGACCGCCTTTTCCTCGGCGGCTCGGTTGCGCTCGTGCAGACGGAGTTTCTGGAATTCGCGCGGCCGGACGGCAGCAACTTCAGCGGTAACGAGTTTCCCGACGCCCCTCCGTTCACGGCGCAACTCGCAGCACGCTACGACTTCACTGAAAGTTTCTCGCTCGGTTTGTCCGCACGTTACAGCGATGAAGCCTTTGGCGATGCCGCCAACAGCGATGATCAGATATCCGATAGCTTCTTCGTGGCCGACGCGCAGCTGACCTATCGCAGCCGGGATGACGACTGGGTCGCCGGTCTCTATGTCAATAACGTCTTCGATGAAATCTACGCGATTACACGAACCGGTCCCGATAGTGGCGGGTTCGGCCGCCTTGCGCTTGAAACCGTCGAGATTGGCGAACCGCGGACAATAGGACTGTTTGTCCAAAGGAACTTTTGACAAACGAGATGCGCGGTTCCCGGTTTCGATGATGCGGCCTTTGGACAAGGAGCACGTGACGGGCAGCCGCGCCACACACCCAAGGCGCGGGCAATCAATCGGACGAGCCGCGTCCGGTTGGCATCTTTCCGCGGAGAACGGTTGAGTTCAGGGGCTCGCTGCGGCGCGGCTTTACGCTAACAGCCCACGCTTGAGACGATGAAAATGCTACTGTCAGGAAGCGACATACCATCAAAGAAACCAAAGCTTTACAAAAAGCTGGCGGGCTACACCGCAGGCAGCTTGACCGCACGTGCCAGCCGGCTTTTTGAAAATGTCCCGTCACTATGCCGATCGCTGCGCGACACGCTCGTTAAACCGGGGCGGTTTCCCTGGATCGAACCGCTCCACCGGATTTGCCTGTCCATCTTCGGTAGCTTCGCCGTGGCGGCAGCATCCGCCGCAGCGCTGGCTTTGATCATTGCGGCCGATGGATGGGACAGTCCGGCAAATGCCTTTATCTGGGCGAGCTACGTCGCCTTCTTCGTATATTTCGCCGCAGCGGTCTGGTCGTTCTCCGCCCAAAGCCTTCTCAGGGTCCAGGCCGCATTCGGCGTCGTCATTCTCGCGGGCATGGCGATCATTTGGACGCTCGGCGGAGACGCAAATTTCGGCTACGGCGCGTGGCTAACGGATTTCGTTTTGCTCGTCCTGCTTTGCGGGAGCATATGGCTGGGCTTCGCCGGGCTCGCCCTTTCGCAAGACAAGCATTGGGCGGCGGTCGCGGGCGAGCGGAAGTGCCCACCCCTGACCCGCTTCGCTCTCCGCCGGGCGGGAATGGCCTTTCTCGCTGTTTCCGCGATCCTCACATTGGCGCGGGACGGCATGTCGTTCGGGCTCCTGTTGTGGCCGATGGCCGCATTTGCCGGCGCCCTTGCCATCTCACTCACGATTGCATACCGCCCGCGGCTGATGGCCGGGGTGGCGCAGTTTGCCCGGGATACAACCACCATTGATGAGGAGGCGACACCTGATGCGGTCTGACTTCCGAGCTTCGATGGACTGGGTGCACACCTGGTCGGGCATCATCCTCGGTGCGATCATGCTCGCGATATTCTTCATGGGTACGCTCAGCGTCTTCAAGGACGAGATCGACCAGTGGATGTGGCCCCATGCGCGCAGCGCCGCACCTGTCCAAGAGATCTCGCTCGACAGGCTTTATGACGTAAGCCGCGAAGTCTCGGGCGAGGCGCCCGAATGGATTCGCCTACTCGCTCCGTCGGAGCGCCAACCCGTGCCGCAGTTCATGATCAGAGACGCCAACGATCGCTTCAACCGCTATTTCGTCGATCCGCAGACCTATGAGATACGCGGTGCGTTCGACTCCGCATCGGCGAGCTACTTCCTATACCCGATGCATTACCATTTGCATTTGCCGGCCGGAAGATGGATCGCCGGTGCGGTGTCGATGTTCCTTCTGCTTGCGCTGTTTTCGGGCGTCGTCATTCACCGCAAAATCATAGTGGATTTTTTCACCTTCCGGCGTGGCAAAAAGCTTCCTCGCCTGTCCCTCGATTTGCATAACCTCACCTCTGTACTGGCGCTTCCGTTCCATATCGCGATCACGCTTTCGGGGGTGGTGATCTTCAGCACCACCTACCTTGCCCCGACACTCCACGCCGTGTTTCCCGACGAGGATAATCCACGCGCGCATGTCAGTGCGGAAACCTTGAACATCTACCGCGCGGAACCCACGGGACAGACGATGCTGCGAATGTCGTCCCTCGATGCCATGAGAATCCGCGCCGAACGGTACTGGGGCGAACAACCCTTTACCGCCGCGGCCCTCTTTCACCCCGATGATGCGGCAGGATACGTCCGGATGCAGCGCATTGGGGCGACCGAGGTCGCTGCCAAGAGCGAAGGGGTATATTTCGAGGCAAGTACAGGCAGACTTCTCCAGGCGCCTGGAATGACCACCGCCAGGGAGGTTCAATCTTTTATTGTCGGTTTGCATGAGATCCATTTCGACCACTGGCTTCTGCGCTGGCTTTATTTTTTTGGGGGTGCTGCGGGCTGTGTGATGATCGCGACCGGCTTTATCTACTGGCTGTCGTCGCGCCGGCTGCAACATGCACGCAATGGCGGCTGGGGCCTTCCTGTCGTTGAGGCGTTGACGATCTGGGCGGTGATGGGGCTCTTGGCGGCGACGGCCGCATTTTTCGTCGCCAACCGTGCATTGCCTCCTGGACAATGGACCTCACTGGGTATCGAGCGGCTTTACTGGGAGGTGATCGTTTTCTATGCGGTGTGGCTCGCCGTCATTCCGCATGGCGCTTTGCGCGGGAAAAAAGCCTGGTTCGACCAGGCGGCGTTGCTCGCGGTCCTCTGCATTCTTGCACCGATCCTGAATTGGGTGACGACAGGCGATCACTTGCTCCGGACGATTCTCACAGGCCAGTGGGCGCTCGCCGGCATGGACATGATGTTGTTCGGCGCGGCGGCACTTTCAGTTTACGGCGCACTAAGGTTGCGCCGGTCATGGCAAGTTGAAATCACAACCGGCTTGAAACCGGCGGGCCTCCAAAGACAGGCGGCGGCGAAGCAGCCGAATTCGCCGCTTGCCGCGACGCTCACCGGTATGGCCAGGCTCCCGGGGGAATGACCGCATTGTGCGGCGCAAAGAAGCCGAGGCCCTGCCCTTGCATTGTCCGCTCCCGAAAACGGGAATGCCCATCGTTTTGCGGGCCCGCGCGATGCAGCACGCGATTTCGCTGCAATTGGCCGTCTAGAACTTTGAGACCGTATTCATTTTCTGGAATTGGCGACGTGGCGGGGATCAGGTCAGAAAGAGGTCCAGGATGGAAAGCATCAGTGTGCCAATGGCCGCAAAGGCGAGTGCAAACACCATGTTACGCCCAAAGATGAGCTGATCGCGCCTGACGTCGAACATGCTCGTTGCCATGATCACTAGAAGGCCGGAATAGGCGAGCATCGCCGCCGACGACCAGCCGAGAAGCGCGGCGCCCATCAATGCCAAATCACTGACAGGCGCCTGACCGCCCGAAAAGATGGCCAGCATGACCGAAGTGCCGACAATCGGGTGAATGCTCAACATCGCGGCCACCGCCGTTCCGCAGGCAACGGCTGTGAGGATCGCAAAGCCTGGAAGCTCGGTAATCCCGAGAGCGGCGACCGTGGCGCCGACGGCCGGGCTCTCGCGCATCACAAGGGCGAGGATAAAGGCGAACGATACGACGCTGATCTCGCCGCCGATACCGTCGAACTCGCGCCTGGTGCTGAGTGCAATGCGGCGAAGCCCGAACACCGTCTCCGCCGCGGAGCGGCCGCGTAACAGGATCAGCAAGAGGCACAAGGGTGGAAGTGCAAGGCACGCGGCTTCGAGTGTCGAAAGCGGCGTGATACCGCGAAGCGTGACGACGCAAAGGCCCGCAACCAGAACCAGAGGCAAAAACCGCAAGAGTGCGCGGAGCGCCGCAAGCGTCGTTTTGAACGGCGTTGGCGTACCGACCATCGCGAGCGCCAGCGCAAGGCCCGTAGCCGACAAAAACAGGCCGACAAGGATCGCCTGCCAGAGCGACACGTCCGGCAGGAAACTGCTGATCAGCGCCATCGCCACGAAAAAAGGCGACCAAACACAGGCGAGCGCCGTACCGGCCACCGCGGCAAGCGCCCCGCTGCGGCGGGCCGTGGCATCGGCCCGTGCCGTGTACACCGGCGAAAGGACCGCCAGCGAACCGGCCGTGAGCACGCTTCCAAGCACATTCGACCCGATTAAGAGCCAACCCGGCCGTTCCGCCATGGGCGCATCCATGAAGCGTTCCCGGAAGTACAGGACACGTGGTTCGCGTTTCGCAACGTTTCTGAGGAAATGCGCTGTCGGAATGAAAGCCATGAAGACAAGCGCGCCCTCGATACTGTCTGCCAGTCCGCCCAGATTTCCATCCACGAAAGTGACGGCCAGCGCGGCGGCGGCCAGCACGAGGCACAACACCCGGTTTCCCCAGGAGATCGTGACAAGCGCAAGCAGAAGGTAAAGGAGAAGGAGCCCCATCCCGGCCATGCCGAGAATGGTCCAGTCGGTGAGAATGAGAAGGAGTTTGAGCGGCCAGAGGACAAGGACGAGCCAACCCATGACCTGACGCATTTCGGTGGGCAGATCGACAAGGGCAGGCGATCCGGAAGGAAGGCTTGAGACCATGGCTATCAATGCTTTTCGGTGCCGGTGTAGCCGACCGCGCAATTACGGCCACCGCCTGTGTTTTAGACAAGGATGATGGCGATCAGCGTGAGAGACGCAACAATGTCAACCGCAAGCGCCCCTGATGCAACAGCGGACCGTATTGCGGAACGATTTGCGCTTAGCTCTCCATGATATGCGCAGGGCGAGCTTCGAGATCCATCAACCTCAATGGCTCCCCCGATGCACGTCTTTTGCGCCAGCATTCGCCGCTCTTGCGACTGAGCCTCTAAACCGGCTCGTGAATGTCCGGTTTCGCGTATCTGCAAGCATTTTGTGGCATCGCGAGGCTCAAGAAAAACGCATACCCCCCTAAAAACTTGTCCGTTCATTGCTCAAGACCGCGCCTCCACATAACGGGGCATGGGACGACTGACAATCAGCGACCCATGTGGCGAACGGGGCCAGCAGGAAAGCGGTCCTCCGGTCATGCGGTTAAACGGAGAGGCAAGCTCAATCTGACATCGGGTGCCGGGAATCCGGCCGCGCAAGAGGCGTCTCGGTCATCCCTTCAACAGATCCGGGCAGGACAACCCTGTGCATCATCCGATGCCGAACCAATGCCGGCGCAGGCGCGCCCGGCAGCAAGGGAGGTTTGCGCCCGGCTTGACCTCGAAAGCGCTGCATGACCGACGGACCGGAGGCCGGCAATGGCGACCGCGAGGCCAAGCCGATGTGAACGCAAGTGGGAAATCTTCTGCAAAGGATTGAGACAATGAGCGACCGGATTACCAAACCGGAAACCAGCACGAGAGACGGTCAGCGTTTCGTGCTGAAAAAGGACGAAACTGTTGTTGGTATTGATGAACCCGTTCTCACGATCGTCAATGAGCGGGTTTCGTTTCGCAACGACGGTACCGCCCAGACTGCGGGCGAAACCCCAACGATCGACGTGCAGGCCGACCGGGCCAACATCGATAATCGAGAACATGGCGTCATCCTCTCCGAGGCGGCCGGCATCGCTGTGGAAGCCGACGATTTTGAGATCGAAAACGACGGGCTGATCGAGACCGGCGGCAACGGTATCGACATTACGGGCGATGATGCCGAAGTCCGAAACGACGGCGAGATCGAGGCGCTGACTGGCATCGCCGTCGCCGGCGAGGACGCGGAGATCGATAACCGCGGCGAGATCGATGCTGGCGGTATCGGCATCCATGTCACCGGCGAGGACATCGAGGTTGATAACCGGGGCGACATCGACGCCGGCGACGCCGGCATCCAGGCCGACGGCGATAACATCGAGATCGACAACCGTGATGACGTTAACGGCGACGTGGACGGTGTGCGGGTGCTGGGCCAGAACGTCGATGTCGACAACCGCGGCACCATCAGCGGTGACGTGAACGCCGTGAACTTCGTCAATGGCGGCGAATCCTCCGGCAGCTTGACCAACCGCGGCACAATCGAAAGCGATAGCCGCGCCGTTAACATCGGCGGCGACGGGATTGAGGTCGACAACCGCGGCGACATCCTCGGCACCGGCGACCAGCGCAACGGCACGGTCTACTCCGATGCGACGGCAGACAACTTCACCATCAACAACCAACGCAGTGGCACGATCGACGCGGGCCTGGGCAACCAGGGGGCAGGCATCGCCCTGCAGATCGGCGACGAACCCGACGACACCGTGCGAGCCGAAGTGACCAACGCCGGCAGCATCGACGGCCGCGGCCAGGGTGCCGCCGGCAGCGGACTTGCCGGCGACGGGCTGCGAATCTTCTCCGGCGTCGAAGACGGCGGCGTCACCTTCCGTGGCGACATCACCAATTCGGGCCGCATTTCCTCGGAAAGCGAAGTCGGCGCGACGGCGGGCCTGCGCATCGCCGATGGCGTCAATTTCGATGGGGCGATCCACAATGAGCGGCGCGGCCTGATCGAGGGCGAAAACAACGGGCTCTATTTCGGCGATGCCGAACATGACGCCCATGTGATCAACCGCGGCACCATCCAAAGCGGCAGCCGGGCGGTCAACATCGACGGCACGGGCGTGGCGCTGGACAACCGCGGCGACATCCTCGGCACCGGCGACCAGCGCAACGGCACGGTCTACTCCGATGCGACGGCCGACGAATATGTGATCGTCAACCGGCGCTCCGGCACGATCGACGCGGGCCTGGGCAACCAAGGGGCGGGCATCGCCCTGCAGACCGGCGACGGCTTCGGCGATACGGTGAATGCCGATATCACCAATGTCGGCAGCATCGACGGCCGCGGCCAGGGTGCCGCCGGCAGCGGACTTGCCGGCGACGGGCTGCGCATCTTCTCCGGCGTCGAAGGCGGCGGCGTCACCTTCCGTGGCGACGTCACCAATTCGGGCCGCATTTCCTCGGAAAGCGAGGTCGGCGCGACGGCAGGCCTGCGCATCGCCGATGGCGTGGGCTTCGAGGGCACCATCACCAACGAGCGCCGCGGCCTGATCGAGGGCGAAAACAACGGCCTCTATTTCGGCGATGCCAGCCATGATGCGACCGCGGTCAACCGCGGCACCATCCAGAGCGGCAGCCGGGCGGTCAACATCGACGGCACGGGCGTTGTGCTGAACAATTTCGGCGACATTCTCGGCACCGGCGATCAGCGCAACGGCACGGTCTACTCCGACGTCACCGCCGACGACTTCGCCGTTCTCAACCAGCGCTCGGGCGTGATCGATGCCGGCGAGGGCAATAACGGCAGCGGCATCGCCTTGCAGCTCGGCGAGGACGTCACGGCCAGTGTCTTCAACGCCGGTGAGGTTTTTGGCCGCGGCATCGACCCCGCAATCGATGTCGGTGCCGACGGCATCCGCCTGTTCTCCGG
>JAKSCL010000207.1 GCA_022360615.1 Hyphomicrobiales bacterium | reverse complement strand
CGGCCAGATCATCGGCATCGGCGCTGACCCCGCCGTCGATCCAGTCTGCGTCAAGCCGGCTGAGTACGGTTTCAATCAGCCGCTTGCCGTAGAAGTGGACATCCGTTGTCGCCACAAGGATCTTGGGTTTTCTTCCTGCAAAAGCTTGCCGGACGGCTGCGCCGGTGCGGGAGAGAGCCTTCTCCGCTTCAAAGAGGATTTCATCGACGAAAGGGCTGGCGATGGCAGCAGGATCGTTGTCGAAGGGATCGGCAAACGCCGTTTCAAGCGCCGTCGGGCCGGCGCGCTTGAGCGTGAGCATGATCTGTGCAGGGTCTTCCATGTCGACACCGGCATCGAAGAGTGCCTGTCTGATGCGCTCTGCGAAACGTTTGCCGCGTTCAAGCAAGGGGCCGGCCAACTCTTCTGAAGCCTCGGCCGAAAACAGCGGCACGGCTCCCTCAAGCCTTGAGGCGAGCCGCCGCGCCGCAAGGTGGGCGTCTATCACTTCGTCGATCGAAGGGATACGCCGGGCTTCGGTAACCGGGATTGGCGTGATGGCGTGTCCGGTTGGGCGCATGAATTGGCCCATGATGTCGATCGTCAGATAGCTTGCGAGCGCGCCGTGGTTTGCCGCGTGGCTAGGACCGTAAAGCGTGGTGTTCCCGTAAATCATCGTGCCGGGTGTGGGGTTCGCCTCTTCAAGCGCGCATTTAAAGGCAAGCCGCTTGACGGGATCCGTGTAGGTGTGGCCCCAGCAATGTCCGAGCTTCAGTCCGCACACCTCCTCAATCAGCCATTTCTCAATGAGTGCGAAACCAAGCGCCGAAGCCATGTCCTCAAACCATGCGGCATAGCCGTCATCGAGATTGGAGTGGATGAGGATATCGCGTTTCTGGCCTGCTAAGAGGCCAAGCGCCTCGACGGTCGCAAGCGTGGTGGCGGCATCGTCATCCCAGTTCGGCAGCCGGAATGTGAAATATTGCGACAGGTTCCCGATGGTCGTGGCGCCTGCGGAAAGGGCGGCCTCTGTATTCCCGACCGCGCCCGGCATACCAAGCATGAAGTCGCCGAAATGCGGTGCGACCGGCGCCATATCGGTAAGCGCGGCAAAATCGGCCGCATTCTGCAGCACCAGACCGGTTCCGCAAGGCCGCATTCCACGGGTTTCTTTCGGATAGCCCATACTCCAGTCAAGGCATATCCCATAGCGGTTGGGCGCCGCATCGGCTTTTGACAGCCGGTCATGGATGTCCCGCCAGGCCATCTGGCTCAATTGGGGCGCGCGGTAACCGATCTGAGCGTGAAAGGTGAGACGTCTGTCGGCGATTGCTTGGCGCTTGTCGTCAAGTTCGCATCCGACCGCACGGCTTTGAAGAAAGGTGCCCGGCCGCACCTGAACCTCTCCGGCCCGGTTCCGGCCGGCAAGAAAGATGTCTTTCCCTTCGAACTCTTCGGGGCACCGTCTCAAAGGAATTCTTGGATGAGAGCTGTCGGACGCCATGACCGGATAACGCCCGCTGACCAGACCGAACGGTTGAAAGCGCCGATACACACGGTTGCGAGCGAAGCTACTTGTTTTGCTGCTTGCGTCCAGTGAGCGTATCGATGGCTTCGCGTGTTGTGAAGCCTCCGAGTGGAATATGAAACTCACCGGTCGGGCCGGTGATGAGCCCTGGGCCAGGTTTCATCGCATCAATCGGAATAAAGCGGCAATCGCGGCCCCGTTTGGAGCCCGGCTTAGGCTCTTCGCATTGAATGCGATAGGGCGTGGCGGATTCGGCTTGAGCCGCCGGTGCTTGCAAGAGGCTGATGGCTCCCAAGGCAGCGGCGGTGAAAAGGACGGCGTATACGGAGTGGGTCAAGGGCATAGGCTCCAAATAAGAAACGCCGCGGCGATGACAACCTTTGTTGTCATAAGCCGCGGCGCCTTTTTTCTCAGAGGCCTAAAGTGAGATTAGAATCTCACGCGGGCGCCGCTGATGACGGCATAGATTTCGTCTTCACCAACTGCCGAGACGTCATCAAGCTCGTAGTAACGGCCTGCGAGGTACAGCTCGGTGCGGACGATATCGATATTCTGGACGATGGCTGCACCGAAGGACAGCGATTCGTCGCCGATACCGTTGCCAGCAGCAGTGACGCCGCCAACATTGGTGATGTCTTCACCGTAGTAACCGTCGATGGAGAAGGCGGTCGTGCCCAGCGAGTTCAGCTGAGTTTCGTAGCCAATTTTACCATAGAGGAAGTACGGGTCGGCACCGGAGTAATCCGGATCGACATAACCGGCAGCAACGGTGAGGCTGAGGCCAGGGTTGAACAGGATCGAACCCGAACCGGAGACACCGTCGAAGTCGCGCGACGCACCGGCGCCGTTCACGCCCTGAGCGGAGAAGTATGCGACACCGGCGGCGATTTCACCGAAGCCGAACTCGCCGGCATAACGAAGCGCAACGTCCCAGCCCTCGTCATCTTCGACCGAGGCCGAAAGACGGAAGCCTGCGAAGGTCGGCGTATCGTAGCGGATACGATCTTGACGGGAAAGACCGTCGAAGTTCGAGAACGCATCACCGACGTCTTGTGTGCTCGTGCCGGAGAACTCCAGACCGCTGGCCAAGTCAGCAACGCCCGAGTAGGCGACGACGGATGTGCCCGACAGATCGATCTCGGAGATGCCGTTAGAGGCCATGTCGCCTTGACCGAGCCAGATGCGGCCAAGGTTGTCGTTTTCCCACCAAACGGTCATGTGACGCTCGGTGAAGTTGTTCGGACCAGCAGCGCTGTTCTGCTCGAAGCTGATCGCGGCAGTCGAGTTGGACTCGAACTGGGTTTCGATCAACGCGCCGACCGTGTTGACGCAGTCGATGTCGCCCGTGGCCCGCCAGCGGACACGAGTGGACGAATTGTCGTTGTCAACAAAGAAGACGTCGTTGTCATCACCGTTGTCGGCATAAAGAACGGCGCGGTTGACCTGCCCCGAAACGGTAAGTTCAATCGGGCGTTCGCAGGTTGCGACCGGTGCCGGCACCGTGATGTCGGCGGCAAGCGCCTGATCCGGAGCAGCCGAGACCGCCGCAATGGCGACCGCGGAAGCGCATCCGGCGATGCAGTGGCGAAGTTTCATTAGTATTCCCCTTTTGACGTGATACTGCTTATCAAGCCTTTGGACAGGATGACCGCATGCAGGAAATGGCGTAACACAATCACTCATGAGATGAGAGGGGGTGAAGCGTTTCCGAGCCCAATTAGAATGGGCGCGTGACATTTCCGCATCACCTGCTCCGCCGCCATCGTTTCTTGATGCGGAAGACTAGCAGAAAACCCTAGGGAACACCTTAAGTTTTTACAAAGAGCCGGAGCCGCGATCAACGTGCCGTTCACGATGAAACAGAGACGGTTTTTCACTCCCTTGATCGTTGTGAGTCCATTTCCGCGGCGTCTTGCAAAAGCCGATTCCCGTCTCTTCGAATGAAGAAGACTGGCGCTCTTGGGAAATCGCGGCCAATTCGCTACGCTGTGAACGGCATATGAAGATGAAAACGAGTTCGTGGCGGCGCCTTCAAGGTCGTTTCTCAGGTGCAGGCCATGCGCTCCATTGTGACGACCGGATGAAAAAAACGCGTGGGGGCGGGGCGTTTCGGCGAGGATGGGGCCGGCGTGTCGAAAATTGACTTTGATGAGTTCCTACAAAGGGCTGTTATGCAGGCAGGGGCAGCAGATGATGCGTCGCGCCGCCGCGCGCTTTATCAAAATGCCCGTGAAACGCTGCTGAAAAAGGCGGCAATCGCAACGGAACCGACAGGCCGCCTCCTTTTGGAGTTTGAAAATGCTGTCGATCGGGTTGAGCGGAGATTTGCGGCCGGCAGCGGTACCGCTGCACCGCCGCAGACCATATCGGCTCCAGAGCCAGCTTCCGCACGCCCGCAAAGCAGTGGACGGCGTGAAGCAGTCTCCTCCCGCGGCGGCGCGCAGAAACCGTCCGAACGTCTCGCCGGGGTGCCGCGCCAGTCGCCGCCTGGTTCCATTGAACCGCCGCCGCCGCCAGTCTTTCCGGAGTTTCCGCAAGAGCCCGGTTATGACGATCCGCTCACATCCCGCCGGAAAACGCTCGAAAAGGCGCTCGGCCCCGCCGTAAAGTCGTCCAAAGACACGGTGCCAACCGCGACCCTTAACGGCGCGGAGCCAAGCTCCGTTTCACGACCGTTCAGCGAGGGAGAAACGGACCCGGCAAGCGAACGCTTCCCGTCATTTTTGACAGCGTTTCCAAGAGGTCTGAGTGCATCCCGGAAAGACGTTGAACAACCGATCCGGGCACAGCCGTTGGAGGCATCTCGGACGGAAGCGGTTCGGGCCGGTGCGGGCGGTGATGCCGGGGAGGCCGGTATGCCCGGTGCCAACGATCCCGAATGGCTTGAAACGGTTGAGGCAAGCGGTGCGGCTGAGGTGCCGGAGCGTGCCGGAGTGTGGGACCCTATCAGGCGTTACGGCCTTCCTGTCGCCTTGCTCGCCGTTCTCATGAGTGTTGTGGGTGCTGGCGCCTATTTCGGCGTCAGGCAACTGAGCGGGGGCGATGTTCCCGGCGCATCGGCTGGACTTATCCCGGCAGCCGATGATCTGACTGGCGAGGGCTGGCGTGTCATTGATGCGATTGCTGAGGATACGGGCGGTTCGCAGGGCGGCGAAGACGGCCGCGCCCGCGTTTTTCGGCTCATAGACGATAGCACGGTCAGGCTCGGCCGGGTGTCGGCGCCCCTAAACGAGGCGGCTGCTCCCCGCGGCTTCCTCGTAAGTGTCAATTTGGAGAAGGTGGATCGCCGCGTCGCAAATTTCGCACTTGTGCAGGTGGCCTATCCGCTCACCCGCGATCCGATCACCTTCGGGGCCATGGTCGATCTTCTCACCGGCGATGTAAGCGCCAACGGCCAGGCGTCCGAAGCCGACATATCGGTGATCGATGACGGAACGTCCTGGCGCATTGTCCTTTCCGCGCCAATGCCTGAAGGCGTCCTTTTCGGAAAACCCTTGTTGGAGATTTTTCCTGCGGCCGGTGTGTCCTTGCAGACACTCGATCCAAGGGCCACTGGCGTCATCGGTGCCTCGAACATCGATGTGTCGGCGCTATGATGCGGTCAGCGCTCTTTACCGCCAAAAAACCGCATTCCCATTCTGATTGGCCGGCAAATGGAAATTGAGGATGGGCAGGCGGAGCGCTAGTTTGGTGGCGATTGGCGGGCGGTCCGGCGGCGAAGAGGCCGGAAATTGGGTGGTGATGACGTTTGATGAGGGTCCGAAGGATGACAGCGGGTCGGTTTGGGCAGGTTTTTATTTGGCGCTGGGCGCAAGCCGGTTCCGCGGCATTGGCCGTTGGGCTCCTGGCATTCACCGCGCTCGCACCGGTGACGCCCGCCAACGCCGAGGAACCGATCCGCATCGGTGAGTTGAATTCCTACAATCGCTTTGCCGCCTTCACGGTCCCTTACCGGCAGGGCTGGCAACTCGCTGTTGAAGAACTCAACGCGGCGGGTGGCGTGCGCGGACGGCCGCTTGAGATCATCAGCCGGGACGATGGCGGAACGACGGGCGACGCCGTACGCATCGCCGAGGAACTCACGAGCCGCGAGAACGTTTCCTTTCTCTTTGGCACGTTCCTTTCGAATATCGGGCTTGCTGTTTCCGATTTCGCCAATCGGCGCAGAACGCTCTTCATCGCAGCCGAGCCGTTGACCGATGCGCTGACAATGGCGAACTTTAACCGCTATACCTTCCGCCTGCGCCCCAATACCTACATGCAGACGGCGATGCTGGTGGAAGCGGCGAAAGCCTCAGGCGCGCAGCGCTGGGCCGTTGTCGCGCCGAACTATGAGTATGGCCAATCGGCGGCAAAGAATTTCTCTATTCTAATGCCCGAAGCCATTGAGGGCGCAGAGATTGTCGTCGAGCAGTTTCCAGCCCTTGGGAAGATTGACGCTGGTGCAACCGTCGCCGCCATCGAGCGCACCAATCCGGATGCGATTTTTTCCGTGCTTTTCGGGAGCGATCTGGCGAAATTCGTGCGCGAAGGCACGACGCGCGGCCTGTTTGAAGACCGCACCGTCGTGAGCCTTCTCACCGGCGAACCGGAATGGCTTTTGCCGCTCGGCGCCGAAGCGCCTGAGGGCTGGATCGTCACCGGCTACCCGTGGGAGCAAATCGAAGAGCCCAAACACAAGGCGTTTGTCGAAGCCTATATCGCCCGCTGGGACGATACACCCCGGCTTGGCTCTCTTTTGGGCTATCAGATCATCAAGCTGATTGCGGCGATGATTGAGACCTCCATGGATGTGCACCCCGATGATCCACTCGCAACCGACAGTCTTGTCGATGTGCTTGAAGGGCTCACCGTGGATGCGCTTGTTGGCGATATGACCGTCCGCGCTCTGGACCATCAGACAACGCTCGGTACCTGGGTCGGTACGCTCACCGTCGTCGACGGAGAAGGACGCATGAAGGATTGGTATTACGCCGACGGTGCGGATTTCATGCCTTCCGAAGCCGCAGTCGCTGCCGCGCGCGGTAACAATTAGGAGACGGCGCGGCCCCAGAGTTGGCAGTCGTTGGAAGTCCCGCGCAATGGATTTCTCCTTTATCGTCATCCAGACGCTGAATGGGCTGGCCACAGCCTCCTTCCTATTCATTGCCGCCTGCGGCCTTTCCATCGTCTTCGGCGTCACGCGCATTGTGAACTTCGCCCACGGTTCGTTTTACATGCTGGGTGCCTATTTCGCGGTAACCTACACGCCGATGCTACTTGGCGTTATGCCGGGCTTTTTCGGCTTCTGGTTCGGTGTCCTCACCGCCGCGCTCTCCGTCGGGCTTCTTGCTATTTTGATGGAGGTGTTTCTCTTGCGCCGCATATACCGAGCGCCGGAGCTCTTCCAATTGCTTGCGACTTTCGGTGTGGTCCTCGTCGTCCAGGATCTCGTCGTATGGCTTTGGGGCCCGGAGGATATTCTCGGCCCAAGGGCGCCCGGCCTTTCATCTTTCGTGACTATCCTCGGTCAGCGTTTCCCAACCTATGAGTTGGCGATGATCGTTGCAGGTCCCCTCGTGCTCGCCGCGATCTGGCTCCTCTTTCACAAGACACGTTTTGGCGTGTTGGTGCGGGCCGCGACCGCCGACCGCGAGATCGCTGGGACGTTGGGCGTCAACCAGACCGCGCTTTTCACGGCTGTCCTCTTTCTCAGCGGTTGTTTGGCCGGACTTGCAGGCGCGCTTCAAATGCCGCGCGAACCGGCTAATCCCTTCATGGACATCAATATGATCGCGGAAGCCTTCGTGGTGACTGTGATTGGCGGGATGGGCTCGGTGCCGGGCGCTTTTCTGGCCGCTGTCCTTATTGGGCTTTTGCAGGCCTTCGGCATTGTCATCTTTCCCAAGATCACGCTTGTTCTCGTTTTTCTCGTCATGGCGGTGGTGCTCATCATGCGGCCCTACGGCCTTCTTGGACGGCCCGAGACCGTCGGCGCGGCCCCGGCGAATGAAGCCGTTCCCATGCCGCCCTTCGATGCCCCGGCAAGACTGTTTACCGTCGTCATCATCGGCTTCCTCGTTCTCCTGCCCTTCTTCGCCGATGATTTCACCCTGAAGCTCATGATCGAGGTGATGGTTTTTGGGCTCTTTGCACTCAGCCTCAACTTGCTTCTCGGCATTGGCGGCGTCGTTTCTTTCGGCCATGCCGCTTATTTCGGCCTTGGCGCCTATGGCGCGGCGCTGATTGCCCGCCATTTCAACGCGCCGATGGAGGCCGGATTACTGCTTGCACCCGTCTTTGCGGGTGTGGGCGCTGCGCTCCTTGGAGCGTTTCTCGTGCGGCTGTCGGGTGTCTATCTCGCCATGCTGACGCTTGCTTTCGCTCAGATTCTCTACGCCGTCGCTTTCCAATGGGTTGAGATCACCGGCGGGGACAATGGCCTTATCGGCATCTGGCCGTCTGCCTGGGCGGCCGAGCGTTTGCCTTACTACTATTTGACGCTGACCCTTTGCACGATTGCGGTTCTGCTCCTGTTCCGTCTGATCGAAGCGCCCTTTGGCTATGCCTTGCGCGCGGGCCGTGATGCGCCGGCACGCGCCGACGCGATCGGTATCCATGTGGCCCGCCACCGTTGGCTCGCCTTCACGCTGGCAGGGGTTGCAGCAGGTCTTGCGGGCGGGCTCTACGTCTATTCGAAAGGCAATATCGATCCCGTCTCGCTATCGATCCCGATTTCCGTCGACGCGCTGACAATGGCGCTCCTTGGCGGCATTCACACCTTTTTCGGTCCGTTGGTGGGAGCGGCCGGCCTTCATCTTCTCAAAGACTTCATCATGCCTCTCTCCGATCACTGGCGCTTCTTCTTAGGCGCCTTGATCATTGCGCTTGTTCTTTTGTTTCCAGAGGGGATCGCTGGCTTTTTCCGCCGCCATGCCTCTTGGCGCAAGGCGGGAGAGGCGCGGGCATGAGGCGGGAAAGCGCCCTTGTCAGCAACCCGGTCCTTACCGCCATCGGGCTGAAAAAGAGCTATGGCGGGGTGCATGCCGTCGAGGATGTGAGCTTCGATATCGCTCCCGGCGCGATCATGGCCATCATCGGTCCGAACGGGGCCGGCAAGTCCACCACCTTCAACATGGTTGGCGGGCAGGTGAAGCCCGATGCCGGTTCGATTATCTTGAACGGGCGGTCGATTTCCGGATTGCCGCCGCGCGCGATCTGGCGGCGCGGCGTGGGACGCACCTTCCAGATCGCCGCCACATTCGCTTCGATGACGGTGATGGAGAACGTTCAGATGGCGTTGATCAGCCATCGAGGCGATCTTTTCGATATGATCCGCCGGGCGGGCGGGCGCTGTCGCGACGAGGCCATCGCTGTTCTCGACCGCGTCGGGATCAAGAATCTGGCCGAACGTCCCTGCGCAACACTTGCTTATGGCGATGTGAAGCGTGTCGAACTGGCGATCGCCGTCGCTGGCGACCCGATCATGCTTTTAATGGACGAGCCCACGGCCGGAATGGCTCCCGGCGAACGGCGCGACCTGATGAATCTCGTGGCCAGGATCGCGCGCGAGAAGAAAATGGCAATCCTCTTCACCGAGCACGACATGGACACCGTTTTCGCCCATGCCGACCGCGTTCTGGTTCTCGACCGCGGCCGTATCATTGCCGATGGCTCCCCTGGGGCGGTACGCGAAAACGCTGATGTCCGGGCCGTCTATCTGGGAGGAGCCAAGAACGGCCGCCGAAAGGCCGAGCAACCGGAGTCCCGCCAACCCAAAAAAAAGCCGCCGGAAACAGACCCCTCGGAATCCAAAGCGGCTAAGCCTGACACGGCGAACGCGGTAATAAGCCCTGCTAAGAGCGGTCCGGTGTAGTGGCCGGCCGGCGGCATGCGAAAAAGCATCCGCTTTTGACCGCATCGGGGCTGAATGCCTGGTACGGTGCCGCGCAGATTTTGTTCGATTTGGGTTTCACAGTCTTTGAGGGCGAGGTTGTCGCGTTGATGGGCCGCAATGGCGCGGGCAAATCGACGACGGTGAAAAGCCTCATGGGCCTTGTCCGGCATTCGGGAGAAATACGCTTTGACGAGCGGCGGCTGCTTAACATGAAGCCGCACGCCATCGCCCGGCTCGGCCTCGGTTATGTTCCCGAAGAACGCCGCGTCTTCAAAGGCTTGAGTGTGGTGGAGAACCTGGAAGTGGGGCGTTTGCCGCCTCGCGAAGGCACTGCCGCGTGGACACCGGAACGGCTGTTCGACCTGTTCCCCAATCTTGCCGAGGCCCGCCACCGCCAGGCAAGCGACACATCTGGCGGTGAGCAGCAGATGCTGGCAATCGCCCGTACGCTGATGGGCAATCCGAAACTCCTCCTCCTTGATGAGCCGTCGGAAGGGCTTGCGCCGGTCATTGTCGAACGTATGGCAAAAACCTTGAAGACGTTGAAGGCGGAAGGGCTCACCATTTTGATGTGCGAGCAGAACATCCATTTTGCCCGGCCCCTGGCCGACCGTGCGCTTGTCCTCGAATCGGGTGTTGTACGCTATGATGGTTCCTTCGAGGCGCTGGAGGCTGACGACATACTGCGGCGGGGCAGCCTCGCGCTGTAATCGTGCCGCGTTTTTTGAGGACAGCGGGGATGGATATGGCGGAGGCGGTACGAGATGGACTGGTCGCAGGTGCGGACGGTGTGGTGCGTTGCTGGTGGTGCGGCGAAGATCCCGGTTACATGACCTACCACGATGAGGAGTGGGGCTGGCCTGTCACCGATGACACGCGGCTCTTCGAAAAAATCTGCCTTGAAGGCTTCCAGTCCGGTCTCTCATGGCTGACCATTTTGAGAAAGCGCGAGAATTTCAGGAATGCTTTTGCAGGCTTTGATTTCCGCGAGGTGGCTAAGTTCGGTGAAACCGATGTGGAACGGCTCGTGAATGACGCAAGGATCGTACGCCACCGCGGGAAGATTGAATCGACCATAAACAATGCGAAGCGTTGCATTGAGCTTGTGGACACTCATGGGTCGCTTGCTAACTTCGTCTGGCGCTACCGTCCCATGGACGACGAAAGGCCGGACCGCTTCGATAAGGCGGCGCTTGCAAGGCTCGCAAAGACGCCCGCCTCCATTCGTCTCTCGCAGGATTTGAAGAAGCTGGGCTGGTCGTTTGTCGGCCCTACCACGGCCTATGCCTTCATGCAGGCCATGGGGCTTGTCAATGATCATCTGGAGGGCTGCGCTGTGAGGGACAGTGTCGAAGCGGCGCAGCTTAAGACGGCTAAAGAACGGGCGGGCGCATGATCCCTCCGGAAGCCCCTCCGGCGCAAATTCTGCTATTTTGGTAATGACATAAACCTGCCCTATCGTGAAGGGATTGCAGACCGGAGGCCAAAGGCCGCATACAATGTCCGACGTGTCAGAGGTGAAGGGCAATAAGACGGAAACGCACCCTGAAGGTGGCGTTCAAGAGATCCCGGCTGCGCGCGCAAGCCGTGTGCTGTCTTTCTCGTTTAAATCCCTTCAAAGAGCCGGCAATCCACTTTTTATTGGCGGCTCCGCCGCCGTTTTCGTTGCATTGGCGGTTTTCGAAGAAGTTGGCTCCGGCTCGGCCGCCCTCGGTTTTTGCGTTGTCATTCTGCTTTATCTCATCGCGCCGGTGTTCCAGACCGTCTCAATCGATGAGGCGGAAGCTGAGCGCATCGCTTCCGACCTCGCGGTCAACGCACCGGCCACCGAATTGACCGAGGTGGTGTCGGCCCTTCCCGGCGCGTGCTTTCTCTTGAGCATCGATGGCGAGGTCATTTCTCAGAACGAAGCGGCGCGCCGCCTGACAGCCCCGGTTGAAATGGGCCAGCACATCTCTGCGGTCCTGCGTGCACCGGACGTTCTGGAAGCCATTGGCAAGGCGGCGGCGGAGCGCCTGGCCCAGTCGGTGAACTATTTCGAACGGGTTCCGGTGAACCGCTGGCTGGAAGCCCATGTCGCCTACATCGGTTCGGATAGCACCGGCGCAGAGAGCGTTGAGGGCGCGCGCGAACTTGAAAAAGACTGGCTTCTCCTCCTTCTTACCGATCTGACACAGCAGCAAAGGGTGGAGCGCATGCGCGCCGATTTCGTGGCGAATGCAAGTCACGAATTGCGCACCCCGCTGGCGTCTCTTCTTGGTTTCATCGAAACGCTCCAGGGTCCCGCCCGCGACGATGCGGAAGCGCGAGCCCGGTTCCTTGAGATCATGCGCGAGCAGGCCTCCCGCATGGCCCGGCTGATTACCGATCTCATGTCATTGAGCCGGATTGAGCAGAACGCCCATGTCCGCCCAGAGGCAGTCATCGACCTAAACAGCATCATCGGCCATGTGACCGATGCCATGAGTGTTTTAGCCCAAGAGCACGGTGTCGAGTTGAGAGTCCGACTGCCGGATGACGGTCCGCTCAGGGTGCAGGGCGATCGCGATGAATTGACGCAAGTCATTCAGAACCTTGTCGATAACGCCGTGAAGTATGGCGAGGCCGGCAAGCGCGTGGACATCACCGTCCGCCGCGTTCCACCGGTTGCAGTGGATGGTCTTGGCCGTATCGAGATCGAGGTGCGTGACTACGGACCCGGCATTCCGCCTGAGCATGTTCCACGCTTGACGGAGCGGTTTTACCGCGTCGACGTGGCCTATAGCCGCGAAAAAGGCGGCACGGGGTTGGGGCTGGCCATCGTCAAGCACATTCTCAACCGGCACCGCGGCCAGTTGCTCATCGAGAGTGAACCGGGTGACGGTGCCGTCTTCACGGTGCGCCTTGAACCGGTGGACGCCAGCGCATCTGTGAGACCGGCAGCTTAGGTTTACCTTACGTCAAATGCATAATCGCCCGCTGTCATCGAACTGTCATCTGGACGTCATAAGGGAATTATGCGGGGTCAATACGGTCCGTGAGCGCTGACGGCATAGTTCACATGCGGGTGCGATTCCGTCGGTAAAACTAAAGAAAGCTCCTGCAGACCGAACATATGTGATCCACGCAATCCGTGATCCACGAAGGGAGACAACCTGTGAAATTCACCACTTATGCAAGTGCTGCCGCGCTTGTGCTCGCCGGTGCGCTCGTCGCCGGTGAAGCCGAAGCGCGTGACCGTATTCAGATCGTCGGTTCTTCGACCGTGTTCCCGTTCTCAACGGCGGTCGCTGAACAGTTCGGCCAAAAGACCGACTTCCAAACCCCGGTTGTTGAATCGACCGGTTCGGGCGGTGGCCTGAAGCTCTTCTGCGCCGGTGTCGGCGTCGAGCATCCCGACATCACCAACGCGTCGCGCCGCATCAAGTCGAGCGAATTCGAAATGTGCGCGCAGAACGGCGTCAGCATCACCGAGATCAAGGTCGGCTTTGACGGTATCGTTCTTGCCAATTCGAAAGCCGGTCCGGCCCTGAACCTGACCCGTGAGCAGGTTTTCCAGGCGCTTGCCGCGAAACTGCCGCAAGACGGTCAGCTTGTCGATAACCCGAACCAGAACTGGTCGGACATCGACGCCTCGCTTCCGAATGAGAAGATCGAGGTTCTCGGCCCGCCTCCGACGTCCGGCACGCGTGACGCCTTTGTCGAACTCGTCATGGAAGAAGCTTGCGAGAACATCCCGGGTGCCGAAGCTGCTGGCCTCGTTGACGACGCTTGCGCGGCGATCCGCGAAGACGGTGCGTTTATCGACGCCGGTGAGAACGACAATCTGATCGTCTCGAAGCTCGAGGCCAACCCGAATGCTCTTGGCATCTTCGGTTTCTCGTTCCTTGACCAGAACTCCGACAAAATCCAAGGCGCTCAAATGGATGGTATTTCGCCGACCTTTGATGCAATCGCCTCGGGTGAGTATCCGGTATCGCGTTCGCTCTTCTTCTATGTGAAGCGCGAGCACGTTGGCGTTGTCCCGGGCATCCAGGAATATGTCCAGGAGTTCGTGAGCGACGCAGCCACGGGCGATGAAGGCTACACGGTTGACAAAGGCCTCATCCCGCTTCCGGCCGCGGACCACGAAGAGATGAAGACGCGCGCCAACGATCTGACGCAGCTCAGCATGTAAATCCAGCGAGCCGGCGGTTCTGAAAAGAGCCGCCGGTTCTCACTTAAAACGGGAGCCGGTGCCGTTTATGTGTGACCATCGGCGTCGTCAGGACCATCGGGGGCGATAAGGCCTATGTTCAGCACACTTCTGGCCGTCCTGGTTATTGCAGCGATTGTTGGATATTTCGCTGCCCGCAACCGGGCGTACGCGGTTGCCGGGGACAAACTTCACGGAATGCATTCGCTGCCGTCTTTCCACGGCGCGAATATGGCGATCTGGGTTGCCATCCCAGCCTTCTTGGTCATGTGCGTTTGGGCCGTTGTTTCGCCTCGGGTGATCGATGGGATGGTGCTTTCCCAATACAGCGATGCGGTTGCGGGGTTGAGCACGCTTGAAGTCAATTCGTTCCTCCGTGACGCCCGCGCTATTGCCTTTGGCGGCATAGCCAGCTTCCCAAATCCTGAAAGGGAAGCGGCCGCTGAAACAATCAGCGCGCTTGCATTCGCGAACAACGTGATCATGGCGGCGGTGATCGTCACGATCGCCGTTTGCGGCGGCCTCTTCGCCTGGGGGCGGATCACTTACCGCGCCCGCGCCCGCCACCACGTGGAAGGAGCGCTCAAGATCCTTTTGATGGTCTGCTCGGCGGTGGCGATCATGACGACGATCGGCATCGTGATGTCGCTGATCTTCGAATCCATCCGCTTTTTTGGCAAAGTGCCCTTCCAGGAGTTTCTGTTCGGACTGCACTGGAGCCCGCAAACGGCTCTGCGCGCCGATCAAGTCGGTTCGTCGGGCGCGTTCGGCGCAATCCCGCTCTTTGTCGGCACGCTCCTGATCACGGTGATCGCCATTTCCGTTGCCGCTCCCGTCGGGCTTCTGGCAGCAATTTATCTTTCCGATTACGCAGGTCCGAAGTTCCGCGCGGTGGCCAAGCCGGTTCTTGAAATCCTCGCCGGCGTGCCGACCGTCGTTTACGGCTTCTTCGCAGCCCTGACAGTCGCGCCTTTCTTCCGGAATACGGGCGAATCGATGGGGCTCACCGTGTCGTCGGAGAGCGCGCTCGCAGCCGGTGTCGTGATGGGGATCATGATTATCCCCTTTGTCTCCTCTTTGTCGGACGACGTCATCAATGCGGTGCCGCAATCGTTGCGCGACGGCTCGGCCGGTTTGGGGGCGACAAAGAGTGAGACCATCCGAAAGGTGATCCTGCCGGCAGCGCTGCCGGGTATCGTTTCAGCCCTTCTTCTGGCAGTTTCCCGGGCCATCGGCGAAACCATGATTGTGGTTATGGCAGCCGGGCTTGCCGCCAACCTCACCATCAACCCGCTTGAGGCGGTCACGACCGTAACGGTTCAGATCGTCACACTTCTCGTCGGTGACCAGGAGTTCGACAGCGCCAAAACGCTTGCGGCCTTTGCGCTTGGGCTGGTGCTGTTCTGCGTCACGCTTTGCCTCAACTTCGTCGCGCTGCGCGTTGTTCAGAAATATCGGGAACAATATGACTGATATCACCAGTTCAGGGCCGGTCGCGGCGGACATTCACACCTCACCGGAAGCGCGCTCGCGCCTTTCAAAGCGCTACGCATCAGAGGGCCGTTTCAAAGCCTATGGCCTCGTGGCGGTGTTCATCGCCGCCTCTTTCCTTGTCCTTCTCTTGAGCACGATCATCATACAGGCCATCCCTGCGTTCACGTATCACTACGTGACACTTGATATGAATTTCGATCAGGAGACGCTGGACCCCAACAACACCGGCGATCCGGACGAAATCCGCAGGGCCAATTTCAACACGGTCGTTCGCGACAGCCTTCGGGATATCTTTCCCGGGGTTGCGGAACGGAGTGATCGCCGTCTCTTGAGCGGTGTCGTCACCAGCGCGGCCAATATCCAGGTTCGCGACATGGTCCAAGCGGATCCGAGTCTGGTTGGGCAAAACCTTCCAATCGCCGTGCCGCTTTCTGATTTCGCCGACCTCTATATGAAGGGCATGATCACCGGCAAGCGGGAGATCGAGACGGCTGGCCAGGTCGGCCCGACCGGGACCGAGGGCGAAATCGAAGTCTTCAGCCAGCAGAACGATTTCCTTCCGATCCTTCAGCGGGTAAAGGACGCGCTTGCAGCCACCGCAGCGGCCCGCCGGAGCGACGCCGCTGGCCGCGAACGTTCGCTGGAGGCGCTTCAATCGCGCCGCGATGAGCTGAACATAAGGCTTGAAACGGCAAATGATGAGTTGCGCCCGATCATCGAGGAGGAACTCGCTGCCACCGACCGGGGCATTGCGTCTGTACGCAACCAGATCGAATCCTTTGTCGCCAATGCCGAAGCGCTCGAAGCGCGCGCTGCTGCGGCCAACGTCCGTGAGCGGCTCGACACCAGTCTTCCTTCCTATCTGGTGAAGATCAACAATGGTGTTGTGAAGATCAACGAGGTGGATTCGGCCAGCGTGCGCGGACAGGTCCTGATTCCGCTCGACTCAACGGCGCAAGCCGCCGGCGGCGAGTGGTCCATTGAGGTTCTCACGGTTGCCGAGGAAAACCGCAAGATCAATGATCAGGAAATCGCTTGGGTTGACAAGCTGAATGAAGAAGGCCGCATCGAGCGCCGTTTCAACACGATCTTCTTCACCTCCGGTGCCAGCCGCGAGCCGGAACAGGCGGGCATCTGGGGCGCCGTCGTCGGCTCCTTTTGGACGATGGTGGTGACGCTCGCGATCTCCTTCCCGCTCGGCGTCGCCGCCGCGATTTATCTGGAAGAGTTCGCACCGAAGAATCGCTTGACGCAGATCATTGAGGTGAACATCAACAATCTGGCGGCTGTGCCGTCGATTGTCTTCGGTCTGCTTGGCCTTGCCGTGTTCCTGAACACTTTCGGCCTGCCCCGCTCGGCGCCCGTGGCGGGCGGCATGGTGATCGCCTTGATGACGCTGCCGACCATTATCATTGCCTCACGCGCAGCACTGCGCGCCGTGCCGCCCTCGATCCGCGAAGCGGCGCTCGGCATGGGAGCATCGAAGATACAGTCGGTGTTCCACCATGTGCTGCCGCTGGCCATGCCCGGTATCATGACCGGTACGATCATCGGTATGGCGCAGGCGCTTGGCGAGTCGGCCCCGCTGCTGATGATAGGCATGGTCGCCTTCGTGGTGGATATACCGACCGGTCCGCTTGATGCGGCAACAGTGCTTCCCGTTCAAATCTATATGTGGTCGGACTTTCCCGAACCCGCATTCCAGCAAAAGACCGCGGCCGCGATCCTGATCCTTCTCGGCTTTCTGGTCATCATGAACGCGCTCGCGGTTATTCTGCGCAAACGTTTCGAGCGGCGCTGGTAGGAAACTGAAACCGAACCAACCTTCCTGGGCAATTGTCTCGGAACGTGAGTGAAGCGAATGGGGAAATCGGATGAGTAAGAAGAATGAAAACGGAAAGTCCGCCGCCGAAAGCGGAAACGGCGCCAATGGCGATCGGCGCATCAAGATGAGCGGCCGCAAGGTCAACGTTTTTTACGGCTCGAAACAGGCGCTCTTCGATGTCGACCTCGATATCCGGGAGAACAATGTGACGGCGTTGATTGGTCCGTCCGGTTGCGGAAAATCGACCTTTCTACGCTGCCTGAACCGCATGAATGACACCATCGATGTCTGCAAGGTCACGGGCGAGATCAAGCTTGACGAAACCGACATCTATAACTCCGATGTCGACGTGGTCGAGTTGCGCGCCCGGGTCGGTATGGTGTTCCAGAAACCCAATCCGTTCCCGAAATCGATTTTCGAGAACATTGCTTACGGTCCGCGCATCCATGGCATGGCCAGGAATAAGGCCGAGCTCGACGAGACCGTCGTGAACAGCCTGAAACGGGCTGGCCTTTATGAAGAGGTAAAGGACCGGCTTGACGAACCGGGAACTGGCCTTTCAGGCGG
The DNA here is from genome assembly GCA_022360615.1 of Hyphomicrobiales bacterium. Lineage (GTDB taxonomy): Bacteria > Pseudomonadota > Alphaproteobacteria > Rhizobiales > JAKSCL01 > JAKSCL01. Next base: position 8,866 of record JAKSCL010000207.1, on the reverse strand, counting down.
CCAGCAACAGCGCCTGTGTATTGCCCGTGCCATAGCCGTGAGCCCGGAAGTGATCTTGATGGACGAGCCCTGCTCGGCGCTCGATCCGATTGCGACGGCAAAAGTGGAGGAACTGATCGACGAGCTGCGCGAGAACTACACGATCGTTATTGTGACGCACTCGATGCAGCAGGCGGCGCGGGTCTCTCAGCGCACGGCGTTTTTCCATCTGGGTATCTTGGTGGAAGAAGGCGACACCGATCAGATTTTCACAAACCCGAAGGATGAGCGTACGCAGGACTACATCACCGGCCGCTTCGGCTGATTGCATGTGGCGCATCGCCTGCGCTTGGCGCGGGTCCGGGAGTTAAAACGCGATTGCCGGTGCAGCGCGCCAACAAATGAATGGTCGGAGCGAAGCCAGTATGCGTTTGGCGCACTTCGCTCTGGCAGATGGAAACGGAACAAACGGATTGGTAGAGCATTCCAGTAGCAGCTTCGCGCAGGAGTTACGCGGGCTTTCGCAAAAAATCGCAACCATGGGGGGATTGGCGGAAAAAAGCCTGTCCGACTCCATTCAGGCTTTGACGCGCCGCGATAAACTCCTTGCCCGCGAGGTGATTGACGGCGATGAGCGCATTGATGTTTTGGAGAAAAATGTTGCTGAGGATGCCATTTTGTTTCTCGCGAAACGGCATCCGGTGGCGAACGACCTGCGTGAAGTCGTCGGCGCTTTCCGCATATCCGGCGATCTGGAGCGTATCGGCGATCTGGCGAAAAACATTGGGAAGCGCGTTCTTGCCATCAATACCAACAGCCCGCCGCAAAGCGTTCTTTTCGGCCTAGAGCATATGAGCGAGGCGGCGCTCGTCCAGCTCAAGGATGTGCTCGACAGCTATGCAGCGCGCGATGTGGACCGGGCGCTCGATGTCTGGTCGCGCGACGAACAGATCGATTCGCTCTACACCTCGCTGTTCCGCGAAATCCTCACCTACATGATCGAAGATCCGCGAAATATCACCGCGTGCACGCATTTGCTGTTCGGTGCAAAGAATATTGAGCGGATCGGCGATCATGCCACCAACATCGCCGAAACGGTCTACTACGTGGTGACCGGCTCACCGATCAAAGATGAGCGGCCAAAGCGCGATGCCTCGAGCTACACCACTTTGGGCGCGGTGTAGTGCACATTTGGCCACATTACGGGGGATCCAATGAGTGCAAGAATCCTAATCGTCGAGGATGAGGAACCGCTTACGCTGCTTCTCCGGTACAACCTTGAATCTGAAGGTTTCGATGTGGAATCGGCGGCGCGCGGTGACGAAGCAGAGACGCGGCTGAAGGAAAGCGTCCCTGATCTTATTCTTCTGGATTGGATGCTGCCGGGCATTTCGGGCATCGAGCTCTGCCGGCGTTTGCGTGCCCGGCCGGAGACCGAACAGTTGCCCATCATCATGCTGACCGCGCGGAGCGAAGAGGGCGAACGGGTGCGCGGTCTTTCGACCGGCGCCGATGATTATGTGGTCAAGCCATTCTCTGTGCCGGAACTGATCGCGCGGGTGAAGGCGATCTTGCGGCGGGCGAAACCTGAAATGGTCGCAACTCTTTTGCGCGCCGGCGATATCGAACTTGATCGCGAAACCCATCGCGTGCGTCGTTCAGGACGCGAGATCCATCTGGGACCGACCGAATTCCGGCTGCTTGAATTTCTGATGCAGAGCCCGGGCCGTGTTTTCTCGCGTGAACAGCTTCTCGACGGCGTCTGGGGGCACGACGTCTACATTGATGAACGCACCGTCGATGTGCATGTGGGCCGTCTCAGAAAGGCGCTCAACAAACACCGGCGCGCCTCCGACCCGATCCGCACTGTCCGCGGTGTTGGCTATGCCTTCAATGAGGAATTCCGGCTGCGGGCTTAGCGCGTTCTCAGCAAAAGTGGGCACCGGTTTTGCGCTCGGAGAACGCGACAAAAGAACTGGCCCACAGCGGAAATCCCTTTCGGTTTAACCGTTGGCGACTTTCCGCCGCTGCGTTGCCGGCTGGAAGGCAATGCGTGAATGGTAGCTGCAATAGGGGCTGCCGGGTTCGCTGTCGCAGCCGCAGAAATGGAAGTCCTCCGAGGAGGGATCTCCGATCGGCCAGCGGCAGGTGCGCTCCGTCAGATTGGAGATCGACAGCCTGCGCGAGACCGGCGGCAATTCGATTACCGGTGCCGGTATACTTGCAACCTCGGGCTGTAATTCCGCCTTGATGGCGGTGTTGCCCCTTGTCGCGGTCACAACGCGGGTCTTTCGGTGAACTGTGCCCGGCTGGCGCGATGTACGTGCTTTTGGAGCGTTGGATCGTGCGGGTTTTGCCCGCCCCGACAGTCCAAGCCGGTGAACTTTGCCGATCACCGCATTGCGCGTGACACCGCCCAGTTCCGCTGCGATCTGGCTTGCGCTCAAGCCGTCGTTCCAAAGTTTCTTCAAGGTTTCAACGCGTTCGTCCGTCCATGACATTTCCGCCATCTCCTTCATTTCTGTCATGGCTTAGACTCCGATCCTGTTCTTCCGGGGCCCATCCGGAAGCCAGAAACGCCGAAATTGTCTAAACCAAGGTCCGCCGCACGAAATGTCGTATCCGACAAGAGAAACGCTACTATATACGGCGAATCACGCGCAAGACTCCGCGGCATCCAGGGGATAACTTTCAGGGGAAATGACGATGTCTTGCACGTTTTACCGGTGCAAAAGTCCGTGTGAGGAGATCGCAGGGCTGGCGAAGGGTTCGCCGCGGTAAGGACGGGTGCAGCGAAGCCTCGGTAATTGACAGCGTTGCGCCCGCCGTTTCATTATTGGGTTGCGCTGCCGTGGGGCGGCGTTTTTGTTTCAGGGCCGGGCGGTCGGGGCGCCGCGTTGCTCAAGGCCCCTGGCTTAATTGGGGAAAACGTCCATGGTGGCGGCACTGCTGCCCACATATGCCCGCGCGGACCTCCGTTTCGTCCGCGGCGAAGGGCCCCGGCTCTTCACCGAGAACGGTGAGGTGTATCTCGACTGCACGGCCGGCATCGCGGTGAATGCACTTGGCCATGCCCATCCGCATCTGGTCAACGCATTGAAAGACCAAGCCGAAAAGCTGTGGCACACCTCGAATCTTTTCCGCATTCCGGATCAGGAGCGCTTTGCCGAGCGGCTTGTTGCGAGAACGTTTGCCGACCGTGTGTTCATGACCAATTCGGGTGCTGAGGCGATTGAGTGCGCGCTGAAAATGGCGCGCAAGCATCATGCCGTCTCGGGCCGTCCCGAGCGCTACCGTTTCGTTACCTTCGAAGGTGCGTTCCACGGCCGCACGCTTGCAACCATCGCGGCCGGCGGCCAGTCAAAGTATCTCGAAGGCTTCGGTCCGCCCATGGAGGGTTTCGACCAAGTGCCGTTTGGTGACCATGACAGGGTTCAGGCGGCCATCGGCCCCGAGACAGCAGCCATCCTCATTGAGCCCATCCAGGGCGAAGGCGGCATCCGCCCCGTGCCCCGTGAGGGTCTCAGGGGCTTGCGCGAACTGGCGGATGAGCACGGCCTTCTTCTTATCCTTGATGAGATCCAGTGCGGTGTCGGACGCACGGGCCATCTCTTCGCGCATGAGGCTGCCGGTATCGAGCCCGACATCATGGCAATTGCCAAAGGCATCGGCGGCGGTTTCCCGGTTGGCGCGTGTCTTGCGACGGAAAACGCAGCAAAAGGCATGACAGCCGGAACCCATGGCACCACGTTCGGCGGCAATCCGCTCGCCATGGCGGTGGGCAATGCCGTGCTTGATGTGGTGCTGGAAGAGGGCTTTCTTCAACGCGTACGCGATGCGGCGCGCCATGCCCGGCAGAAGCTCGCTCGTCTCGTCGACGAGCACCCGCTTGTTTTGAAAGGGATACGCGGCGAGGGCTTGATGCTGGCGCTTGAATGCGTTGTCCCGAACGCTGAATTCATCGCGGCAGCGCGCGATGCGCGTCTTCTCCTTGTGCCGGCGGGGGACAATGTGGTGCGCTTCCTGCCGCCGCTCACCATCAGCGATGAAGATCTCGACTTGGCCGTCGAAAAGTTGTCGGCGGCCTGTGGCGAGCTTGAAGACGCCATGGCCGGAACCACGCCGGAGGCGGTGAAGTGAACAACAACCGTGCAGCAAACGGCGCGCCGCGCCATTTCCTCGACCTCGCAGATATCGGTTCGGATGATCTGCGCTGGATCATCGACCGCGCCCGCGCCATCAAGGCGGAACGGTCGGAAGTCCGGCGTGCGCGTCCGCTTGATGGAAAAACGCTGGCGCTGGTCTTTGACAAGCCGTCCATGCGCACCCGCGTTTCGTTCGATCTTGCGATGCGCGAATTGGGCGGCGAGACGATCGTGTTAACGGGTAAGGAAATCGAGCTGGGCCGCCGCGAATCGATGGGCGACACCGCACGCGTCCTTTCGCGCTATGTGGACGCGATCATGATCCGCACGCTCGACCATCATGCGGTGCGCGAATTGGCGGCGCATGCGACCGTGCCCATCATCAATGGCCTCACCAAACGCTCGCATCCCTGCCAGGTGATGGCGGATGTGCAGACCTTTGAGGAACATCGCGGCCCGATCGGCGGTTCGACGATCGCCTGGACGGGCGACGCGAACAATGTGCTCGAATCCTGGATACATGCGGCCGCCCGCTTCGGCTTCACCTTGAATATCGCGACCCCGCCGGGCCGTTCGCCGCAAAAGCGGATTCTTGAGTGGGCGGCGCAGGAAAAAGCCGATGTCAATCATTTCTTGGAAGCGGGCCGCGCCGTTTCCGGGGCCGTGTGCGTTATCACAGACGCCTGGGTATCCATGGGCGATGAAGGGTCCGAAGGTGGACACAATGTCTTTAAACCTTATCAGGTCAATGCGGCGATGATGGCAAAGGCGGATCCGGATGCGATCTTCATGCATTGCCTGCCCGCCCACCGCGGTGAGGAGGTGACCGACGAGGTGATGGACGGTCCGCAATCGGTCGTCTTCGACGAAGCCGAAAACCGCCTGCACGCGCAAAAGAGCATCCTCGCGTGGTGCTTTGGCCAGATGGGCAGCTAATGGCGCAAGCGGACCGGGCCGCGCGTTTCGAGGCGGAGATCAGCGAAGACGCTGTCCTTCCCTTTTCCGTCCCCGCGCTCCATGTGCGCGGACGCGTCATCCGGCTTGGGACCGTTGTCGATGAAATCCTGAGGCGGCATGAATTCCCGGTGCCGGTTTCGCGCCTTCTGGGCGAAGCGCTGGTGCTGACGGCGCTTTTGGGGTCTTCATTAAAATTCACGGGCCGTTTCGTCCTGCAGACCCGCAGCGACGGTATCGTCGACTTCCTTGTCAGCGATTATGAAGTGCCTGGAAAGCTGCGCGGTTATTGCCGCTATGACGCGGAAAAGCTCGCCGGACATATGGACGAGGATCTATCGCCCGGGCTCCTCATGGGCGAAGGACACCTCGCCTTCACCGTCGACCAGGGTTCCGACATGCAGCAATATCAGGGCATTGTTCCCCTTGAGGGCGAGAGCCTTGCCGAGGTCGCGCAAAATTATTTTCGCCAGTCCGAACAAATTCCGACCCGCATCCGCCTCGCGGCTTCGGAAATCTATATGCCGAGTCCTCTTGCGGGCACACCGGCTGAAAAGGTTTGGCGCGCCGGAGGAATTGTCGCCCAGTATTTGCCGAAGAGCGGGGGGCTAGGCGAAACCGAGACTTATGGTTTTGTTGGTGGCCAGGACGATTATCACGCCGCCGACGGCGGGGCGAATACCGATTCATGGACGGAGGCGGCGTCTTTCATCGACACGGTGGAAGACCACGAACTCCTTGACCCTATGGTTCCGCCGGAGCGCCTGCTTTACCGGCTTTTCCACGAGCGAGGGGTGCGGGTTTTCGATAAAGCGGCCATCGGCGTCCATTGCCGGTGCTCGCGCGAACGCATCGGCGGTATCTTGAAACAGTTCGACGACCGCGAGCGCGACGACATGACGGAAGACGGCGTCATACGCGTAAAATGCGAGTTTTGCGCCCGGACATACGAATTCGATCCTTCCAACATTATCTAACAAGCAGCGGCGCGGCCAAGATGACCGATCCGTAACTGGTCATCCTCCAGTCTTTGGAGGATGATCCGGGCGTTTGCGCGTCCAGGAGAAAAGTGCGTGCCGGTTTCCATCCGGACACGCGGCAGATCAAAGACTTGGAGCCCGATTTTGGTCCAATCAAACCAAACGGCCTCCCGCGTATGATGATCCGTGCAAAAGCGTGTAACGTATCATGATGCGCGAACAGAGCGAAAGGAACCGGTTTGAAGCCCATCGACATTGCCGCAAAGACGCGGGATGCATCCCGCCTGCGCCGGATTGGGATGGGCGTTGCCAAGGTGCTTTTGCCGGTGATCGTCGTGGCGGCGACCGTCGCAGGGTATCGCACGCTGGTGGCAACGAAGCCGGAGGTGCCGAGCCGCTTGGCCCAGGAACGTGTTTTCCAGATCGATGCGGTGACCGCACGCTTTGAAAACCGCCAACCCGTTCTCCGTCTTTTCGGAGAAGTCGTGGCGGGCCGCGAAGTTGAGTTGCGTGCGCTTGTTTCCGGCGAAATTGTCGGTGTCACACCGGACCTGCGCGTGGGAGCTACCATTCCTGCGGGGAGCGAGGTGATCCGCATCGACGAATTCAGCTACCGCGGTGCGGTTGTGGAGGCCGAGGCCAATTTGCGTGAGGCTGAAGCAGGGCTTCAGGAAATCGAAGCCAATATCCAATCCGAACGCGACGCGCTGGAAAGCGCGCGTGAGCAACTTGAACTCGCCATACGCGACCGCGACCGGGCGGTTGAGCTTCAGGCACGCGGCAACATCTCCGATCAAACGGTTGAGGTGCGCGAGCTCTCTGTAAGCGAGCGCCGCCAATCCGTCCGTCAGCGTGAGAACAATGTCACGATCCAAACCGCCCGGGCCGAGCAGCGGCGCGCCCAGATCGCGCGTCTCGAATGGGAGGTCGAGAAAGCCGAACGCGATCTTCAAAACACATCGCTGCGTACACCTTTCGAGGGCATCGTGTCTGAGGAAAACGCCGATGTCGGCCGCATGGTGTCGACGAACGATCTGGTTGTCCGGCTGTCGAAAAAATCGGACCTTGAGGTTGCGTTCACGCTATCGGATGCCCAGTTCGGCCGTCTGATCGCCGATGGCGAAAGCCTTGTTGGGCGGTCGCTTGAGGTCTTCTGGAATGTCGGGAATGCCCCTGTCATGCTAAGTGGCACGGTCAAGCGCATTGCCCCGCAGATCGAGGCTGCCACAGGCGGTGTCGCGGTTTTTGCAGAGGTTGCGAATATCGACGGCACGCCGCTGCGTCCCGGTGCTTTTGTAGAGGTTCGGATCCCCGACCAGATGTACGAGAATGTTCTGGTCATTCCCGAGCCCGCGCTTTTTCCCAACGACACGGTTTACGCGGTTGAAGATGGCCGCTTGAGTCCACGCGAAATCGATGTGGTTGGCTATGATGGAACCGGCATTCTCGTGCGCGGAGATATTGACGACGGCATGCCCGTTCTTATCACGCCGCTTTCCGAAGCCGGCGCGGGTTTGAAGGTGGAAATACGCAATCGCGAGGACGCTGTTGCCGTGGGGCGTGATCAATGAGCGAATCGCCGCTTGATAAGGGCTCATACAGCGAATCCGCACCGGGCTTCATCCGCTTTTTCGTGCGTCATCCGAACGCCTCCAACCTCATCATGATTCTCATGGTGATTTTCGGGTTGGTAGCGATCTCCCGGATCAACACGCAGTTTTTCCCGACCATCGATGTGCCGAGCATCACCGCCACTTTCAACTGGCCGGGTGCAAGCGCCGAGGACGTCGAGGCGAATATCCTTAAAACGGTGGAGCCGGAACTCCGCTTCATCGACGATGTCAAGAAGATGGACTCCTACGCAAGGGAAGGGGCCGCAACCATTATTCTGGAATTCGAGAACGGCGCCGACATGCAGAAGGCGCTTTCCGATGTGGAATCAGAGGTGGCGCGTATCACGACATTTCCCCGTGACATGGAAGACCCCATCATAAGCCGGGCGATCTTCTATGAAACGATCGGTAGGATAACGCTTTCAGGCAGTTTTCCAGAGGCCGCGCTCCGTGAATTCGCCCGTGATATCCGCGATGGTCTGATTGCGCGCGGAATCAGCAAGGTTGAATTTGTTGGCATGCGCGACCGGGAGATCGTCGCCGACATTCCCGAATGGCAGTTGCGCCGTCTTGACCTGACGGTCGGCGATATCGCCGAACGCATGCGTGCTTCAAGCGAGGACCTGCCTGCAGGCATTCTTTCAGGCGATGTGGAGAGGCAGGTGCGCTCGCTTGCCGAAGCCGAAACGGCGGCCGCCTTCGGCGCGATCGAAATCGTTGCGCGCAGCACGGGTGAAAAGGTGCGTTTGCGCGATATCGGCCGGGTGGCTGAGGAATTCGACGATGATGAGCCCATCGGGGTTGTCCGTGAAGGCATTGCAATCCAGCTCGACGTACAGCGGGCCGCAAATGCCGACACGCTGGAATCCACGGAAATCCTGCGCAGCTATATCGAGGAAATCCGGCCAACCCTTCCGCCAACCTTGAATGTGAAAATCTCGAACCTGGCCTCGGAGCGCCTTCAGGAACGTATCGATCTTTTGCTCTATAACGGCCTCACAGGCCTCGCACTCGTTCTGATTATCCTGTTCATTTTCTTGAATGCGCGTATCGCATTTTGGGTGGCCGTCGGCATTCCCGTGGCCATGCTCGCTTCGCTCGGCTTCATGTGGGCGACGGGACAGTCGGTCAACATGCTCTCGTTGTTTGCGCTGATCATGACGCTTGGGATCGTTGTCGACGATGCCATCGTCGT
>JAKSCL010000136.1 GCA_022360615.1 Hyphomicrobiales bacterium | reverse complement strand
TCATGGGCGTTCAGCACCGCGAGCACCGGGTGCATGGCGTGCAATTTCACCCCGAACGCATCGCCTCGGAACATGGCCACGCCCTGTTGCGGAATTTCCTTGCCATTGCCGGCCTGATCCATTGAGCGGCTTCGCGCAGCTTGCGTTCGAGGATGAAATCGGCATGATCCGGCGCCTATTATTCAGAATGTCCGGTGTTGTCCGCTTTCGCCATGTCCGACCTGAAACCGCTTATCGGCAAGATCGCCAACCGCAACGACCTTTCGCAAGACGAGGCCGCTTCGGCCTTTGAGATCATCATGTCCGGCGCAGCGACTCCCTCTCAGATCGGTGCGTTTCTGATGGGCTTGCGGGTTAAGGGCGAGACGGTCGATGAAATCACCGGCGCGGTTTCGGTGATGCGGGCCAAGATGGTGCCGGTCGCGGCGCCGGAGCATGCCATCGACATCGTCGGTACGGGCGGCGACGCCAAAGGCACGTACAACATCTCGACCTGCTCCGCGCTGGTCGCGGCGGGCGCGGGCGCCGTCGTCGCCAAACATGGCAACCGGGCCTTGTCTTCGAAGTCCGGCGCGGCGGATGTGCTGAAGGCTTTGGGCGTCAATATCGAACTTGGCCCGGACGCCATCGCGCGCTGTATCGAGAAAGCCGGCATCGGCTTCATGTTCGCGCCCATGCACCATCCGGCCATGAAGAATGTCGGCCCGACGCGGGTCGAGATGGGAACGCGTACCATCTTCAACCTGCTTGGCCCCCTCTCCAATCCGGCGGGCGTGCAAAGCTATCTTCTGGGCGTGTTCTCGCCGCAATGGCTTGAACCGCTCGCGCATGCCCTTCAGGTCCTTGGTGCGAGGCGCGCCTATGTGGTGCACGGCGAGGGCATGGATGAGATGACGACGACGGGCGAGACGCGGATCGCCAAGCTTGAGAACGGGACCGTGACGGTGGAAACCGTTACCCCCGAGGAGGCGGGCTTGCCCCGCGCCGCATTGAGCGCGCTTCTTGGCGGAGATGCGGAAGAAAACGCTGCAGCGATCCGGAAAACGCTTGCCGGCGAAAAAGGGCCCTTGCGCGATATTGTTGTTTTGAACGCTGGAACGGCGCTGGTGGTCGCAGGCCTAGTACCCTCCATTCACGAGGGAATCGCAGAAGCGGCCGGAGCCATCGACAGCGGCAAGGCCATGGGCGTCCTCGATGCCCTCGTTGCGACCTCGAACGAAGCATCCGGATAACCCGTATGGCCACAATCCTTGACACCATCGAGGCGTCGAAACGCGAAGAGATCGCGGCGGCGAAGGCGCGCGTGCCCATGGAAGAGATCATGGCGCGTGCGAAGGCGGCCTCCATCCCGCGCGGCTTTGAGCAGCGGCTGCGCGTCGATGTGAAGGAGCGCGGCATAGCGCTTATTGCCGAGATCAAGAAGGCAAGCCCCTCGAAGGGCCTCATCCGGGAAGACTTCGAACCGCCGGTGCTCGCCCGCGCCTATGAGGCCGGGGGCGCGGCCTGTCTTTCGGTTCTGACCGACACCCCGTTTTTCCAGGGCCGGATGGACGACATGATTGCGGCCCGCGAGAGCGTGGCTCTGCCGGTCCTGCGCAAGGACTTCATCTACGAACCCTATCAGGTCTATGAAGCGCGGGCTGCGGGTGCCGACTGCACCCTCATCATCATGGCAGCCCTTGGCGACAGGGATGCCGAAGCGATCGAAACCACCGCGCTCGATCTCGGCATGGACGTTCTTCTCGAGGTCCATGATGAAGCGGAGCTTGAGCGGGCTTTGCAGCTGCGTTCGCGTCTCATCGGGATCAACAACCGGGACCTGAAGACCTTCAAGACCACGCTTGAGGTGAGCGAGCGCCTCGCTCCGCTCGTCCCCCATGATTATCTCCTTGTCGGCGAGAGCGGCATCGCCAGCCATGCGGATACGAAACGGCTTGCCGCTATCGGCATCGGTGCCTTTCTCGTCGGCGAAAGCCTGATGCGGCAAGAGGATGTGGAGGCGGCGACGCGAGCGCTTTTGGGCGATGCCGCGCAACAGCAATTCTTTATCGCGGGCGGCACCGGGACGTAACAGAAAAGCCATGGCCAACGCGGACAATCCCAACGACAAAACCGGCCTTACCCATCTCGATGCCGCCGGGCATGCCAATATGGTCGATGTCTCGGACAAAGAGGCGACGAGCCGCGTTGCGGTGGCGCAAGGCCGGATCAGCCTTTCGCCGGAAGCCCTCGACCTTGCCATGAAGGGCGAAGCGAAAAAGGGCGATGTGTTCGGCACGGCGCGAATCGCGGGCATCATGGCGGCGAAACGCACCCATGAACTGATCCCGCTTTGCCATCCCCTTCCCGTCGCCCAGGTCGCAATCGACATTGAACCCGCCCCCTCAACGTCATCGGTCTTGGTCAGTGCAACCGTTAAGGTGACGGGCAAGACGGGCGTCGAAATGGAAGCGCTGACAGCCGCCTCGATCACATGCCTCACCATCTACGACATGCTGAAAGCGGTCGATAAGACGATGGAGATCGGCGACATCCGTCTCGTGCACAAGAGCGGCGGACGCTCCGGCGATTACAATGCACCCGCACACAAAGCCGGTTCCGGGGCATGAGCCTGCTTTCGGTCGACGAGGCGCTTTCGCGCATCCTTGACGGCGTCAGCCCGACTGGAACGGAAACCATCCCTATCCAATCGGCACTCCGGCGCACACTTGCCGAACCGGTGCTGTCCCAGCGCACGCAACCACCCTTCGACACCTCCGCCATGGATGGTTACGCGGTCCGCGCAGAGGATGTGACAATTCTGCCCAAAGCGTTGAAGCTCGTTGGACGGTCAGTTGCGGGGAAACGGTTCGAAGGCGTCATCGGTTCTGCGGAAGCCACCCGCATTTTCACCGGCGCGCCTCTGCCTGAAGGCGCGGATACCATCATCATCCAGGAAAACACACGCGAAACCGGCGGCACGGTCGAAGTGCTGGAAGGTTCGACGGACAGGGGTCAGTTCGTCCGCCGCAGGGGCCTCGATTTCGGCGCGGGACAGCAATTGCTTTCCGAAGGCACAATCCTCCTCCCCCGTCACATCGCAGTGGCAGCCGCGGGGAACAATGGCTCCATTGTGGTCCGCCGCAAGCCACGGGTTGCAATTCTCTCCACCGGCGATGAGCTTGTACCGCCTGGACACGCACCAGGCATCGATCAGATCGTCGCGTCGAACGGCGTCGCGATTGCCGCCCTTGTCAATGCGGCCGGCGGCGAGGCCGTTGACATCGGCATCGTCCGCGACACGACCGAAGCCCTGCATTCCGCCCTCGACCGGGTTTTTGAGGAGGAGCCGGACGTCTTGATCACCTCAGGCGGCGCTTCGGTTGGCGAGCATGATCTGGTCCAAGGGGTCATGACCGAGCGCGGGCTTGAACTCGGTTTCTGGCGAATCGCCATGCGGCCGGGCAAACCATTGATGTTCGGACGCCTTGACCACATGCGCTTCATTGGCCTGCCGGGAAACCCCGTGTCGTCCCTGGTCTGCAGCCGTCTCTTTCTTTGGCCTCTCCTTAAGGCGCTGCTTGGACACGAACCGGAGCGGCAGATGGAAGAAGCAAGGCTTGCCGCACCGCTTCCCGCCAACGACCGCCGCCAGGACTATATGCGTGGTGTTTTTACGGATTGCGGACACACCGTCACGCCGTTCGACAAACAGGATTCCTCCATGCTCTCGACCCTCGCCAAGGCCGATTGCTTGATCATCCGGCCGCCCCATGCGCCACCCGCTGCGGCAGGCGAGAGCGTGCCTGTCCTCAGACTGGATTTTTGAGCGTGACGGCCTGAATCGGCAGGAGAAATCAAAACATGCGGAAAAACGCTTAAATGCGCGGTTGCAACCAACATATTTTCCGATGCGCGAGATTTTTGGCTTGATTTGACGGCTAACGCACCGTTCTATCAAAAGAAACAAATAAATGGCGGCAAACGCCTGAACAATAAAAAGGTCCAAGGGGAGACGCGATGGACGCTTTGGCCAGGGAGGGCTCAAGCGCTCACGATACATTTCCGAAGCTTTTGTTGCGCAACGCGAAGATCTTCGCCGAACGGTCGGCGATGCGCGAAAAGGATCTCGGGATTTGGCAATCCTGGACCTGGGCTCAGGTCCTTGATGAAGTGGAAGCACTTGCACTCGGCCTTGAGGGCATCGGCCTTACGGAGGGGAAAAAAGTCGCCATCCTTGGCGCCAACCGCCCCCGTCTCTATTGGTCGATTCTTGCCTGCCAGTCGCTGGGCGCCATTCCGATTCCCATCTACGCGGATTCCGTCGCGGAGGAGATCGCCTTCATCCTCGAACATGCCGAGGTCAATTTCGCCATTGTCGAAAACCAGGAGCAAGTCGACAAAATCCTGTCGGTTTCCGAGCGCGTGCCGACCATCGAACGCGTCGTTTACGACGATGAACGGGGCATGCGCGACTACGATCATACGCGGCTGCACAGTTTCAACTGGGTGCAGCAGCAGGGCCGCGAGGCGCTGAAATCCGGACCGGATGCAAAGACCGGCTGGCTCGAAGGGATAAGGAATACCGATCCGCATAACATCGCGGTGATGCTCTACACCTCCGGCACCACGGGCCAGCCGAAAGGCGTGATGCTCTCCCACGAAAACACGGTGGTGTCCTCAAAAAACGGCAACGTCTTCGACAATCTCGACGAGACCGAGGACGTGATCGCCTATCTGCCGCTTGCCTGGGTGGGCGACCACATCTTCTGTTTCGGCCAGAGCATGGCCGCCGGCTTCTGTCTCAACTGCCCGGAAAGCATGGAGACCATTATCGAGGACCGGCGCGAGATCGGCCCGACCTATTTCTTCGCGCCGCCGCGGGTCTTTGAAAATCTTTTGACCCTCATCATGGTGCGCATGGAGGATGCGGGACCCGTCAAGCGGGCCATGTTCCACTATTTCCTCGGCGTTGCGAAACGGGCGGGCGAGAAAATCCTGAACGGCGAATCCGTGCCCGTCACGGACCGGCTGCTCTACGGTCTCGGTGAAATCCTCGTTTACGGCCCGTTGAAGAACCGGATGGGGCTTTCCCGCCTGAAAGTCGGCTACACGGCGGGCGAGGCGATCGGCCCGGAGATTTTCCGTTTCTACCGCTCATTGGGCCTGAACCTGAAACAACTCTACGGCCAGACCGAGGCGAGCGTCTATATCACCATGCAGCCCGACCGG
>JAKSCL010000345.1 GCA_022360615.1 Hyphomicrobiales bacterium | reverse complement strand
GGCGCGACACAATCCAAAGCGGCCGACCCGGCCGCTTCGGGCCGCCTCCAGCACGATGCAAGCAAGCATCCGATATTTTCAACGGGTCAACCCCGTTACGCTTTCCGCGATTCGCCTGCCGGCAATGCGCGCAGACCGGATCCAATCACTGGGCCGATCCCCGAGACAATCCCTGACCCTAGCGCCACGCCACGCACGGAGCCTGATCCGTTGCCGAGCTTTTTCACCCGCCCACGGTCCGAAGTCTCCGGCGCACCCTCCTTGAGCGCTCCGATTCAACACACCCCTCAAAACGCCATCTCCGCGTCCACCGGGAGGTTTGATCCAATGCCTCGATCCGAACCCCTTTTGGAAGATCCGGTCACGAAGGCCGCAATTTCGAGCAGGCGGCCAGGTATTGGGCGCGGAACTCTTGTCGCCGCGATTGTGGTAAGCCTGACTGCGGGTGGGCTTCTGGCCATTTTCAGCGGGAATGTCGCGCCGAATTTCGTCGCGGCCGTAGCGGACAGGTTCACCACAGCCTCGATCGTTCCCCAGAACGGCGGCTTTAACGGCGAAAGCGCCACCGCCCCGACAGACACGCAAACAACCGCCACCGTGCCGGCACCGCCCGTCGTGCGTTACGATACTTTATCGTCGAGCGATCGCGTCACGGTCGTCCGGCGCTCCGAGACGACGCAGCAGCAGGCGCCGACTGGACAGCCTTCCGCAGGGGAGCAGCTGATTGCCGCCTTGACCCCAACGACAACGATAAATCCACCGGCAACGGCGGTCGCGCCGCCCCCGGCGTTTGAGCCCGAGATGCCTCCGTCGGCAGATCCGCCGCCCATGGCCGAACTCGCTTTTGCACTTCCCAAATCCGACCGGATCAGGCTTCTTGAGAGATCGCAGGAGCTTTTGAACATCGGTGATATTGTTTCAGCCCGGCTCTTCCTCGAACGCCTGATCGCCGCCGGCGATCCGGCGGGCGCCGTTGCAATGGCCGAAACATTCGATCCGAAAACACTTGAGCGGTTGCCGGTCTTCGGAATGGAGCCCGACCTGGAGCAAGCCCGCTTCTGGTACTTGAGGGCGGAGGAAATGGGCGCTACCGACGTCCAAGTGCGCCTGCAAGCTTTAGGTAACTAGCCCTCTTTGGGGATAACGGCGAACTGGCCGCCCTTGCGGAAACGCACGAGATAGCTTGGCAACACTGTCTCCATCGGCGTTGCATCGATCCCAAGGGCGGCAAGCGTGCGCCCATCGGCAATAGCTGCGTCCGAGACGATATTATCGCGGGCAAGCAGTTTCACCTGATCGACGGTGATGGGCGGTTTCGGCAGCCAGCCCGTAAGACGGCCCATCAGCTTTGCTATCGATTTCGGCAGAGGCATCAGCAGTCTGCGCCGGCGCGTTTCCTCCATCATCCGCTGCAGCAGCTCCTTGAAGGATTCGATGCGCGGACCGCCAAGCTCGTAAATCGTTCCGGGCTTGGCCTTGCCATCGGCAACCGCACCAACGGCATCGGCCACATCGCCGACAAAAACGGGCTGGAACTTCGTTGTCCCGCCGCCGACTAACGGAAGCGCCGGCGCCATGCCCGCCATGGCAGCGAAGCGGTTGAAGAAATCATCTTCCGGACCGAAGACGATAGAGGGCCGCAGGATAACGGCCTCCGGGAATTCCTGCAGAACGAAGCGTTCGCCTTGCGCTTTCGTGTGGGCGTACTCCGCATCGCCGTTTTCATCCGCGCCGATAGCCGAAATGTGCACCAGAGATGATGCCCCCGCTTCTTTCGCCGCCAAGGCCACGGCGCGCGCGCCTTCCGCCTGAACGGCAGAAAAGCGCTGACGGCCCGATTCAAACAGGATGCCGACACAGTTGACGACGAAATCGGCACCCGCAACCGCCGCCTGGACCGAGGCAGGATAGCGCAGATTGGCCTGCACCGCGTGCACCTGGCCGACGACGCCGATTGTCTGCAAATGACCTGCAAGGTCCGGTCTGCGCACGGCAGCCCTAACACGGTAACCGCGCCGCGCCAATTCGCGCACCACATAGCGGCCGACGAACCCGGAGCCGCCAAAGACAACCGCGAGTTTGCTTTCCCCCGGTAACGACATCAAATCCTCTCTTTCGGCCATTAAAGTGCTCATTGGAACATGCCGGCCGATGCTTTCATGGCGTCACATATAGCCGATGTCGGCGACGAGTACAGATAGTCTTCACCGGGAAGCGCAGCGGCCAGTGGCGCACAAGGGCAACATGGCTGCCGGCGCGCATCCTTGACAATTGACAACATGGCGGAGTGGACAGTAAGCGTTTGCGATGCATGACAAGCCCAGGTGGCGGAATTGGTAGACGCGCTAGCTTCAGGTGCTAGTGACCGCAAGGTCGTGGAAGTTCGAGTCTTCTCCTGGGCACCATCATCATGGTCTCATGCCAGTTCGCTTCGCTCACGGCTGCCGTGAGTGATCACCGGGGCTTGCAACCATTTCGTTTTCCATCATTCCGGTCTGTGCGGATCAATCCACACCACCCATCACCAACAGCATGAAGGTGCGGGTTTACGGAATCTTCTAGTCGGATGCTAAAGTCCGCATAACCCTTTTTGTTGATTTGCAGCGAACGACGGCGCATATGGCGATTTATCTCCACAAGGGCGACCTGCCCGCTTCCGTAACATTCGAGAACACCGTTGCCGTCGATACCGAGACGCTCGGCCTTAGGCCGCTGCGCGACAGGCTCTGCGTCGTTCAACTCTCTGCCGGCGATGGCGATGCCCACCTTGTCCAGATCGCACGCGGGCAGCACGAGGCACCCCATCTCGTTGCCACACTCAGCAACCCAGCCATCTTGAAAGTCTTCCATTTCGCCCGTTTCGATCTCGGCGTGCTGTATCACTATCTGGGTGTGGACGTCGCCCCGGTTTACTGCACCAAGATCGCATCGCGCCTAACACGCACTTATACCGACAGGCATGGGCTGAAAGACCTTGTGAAAGAGTTGCTCGATACCGATCTGTCAAAACAGCAGCAAAGCTCCGATTGGGGCGCGGATACGCTGAGCGACGCGCAGCAGAGTTATGCGGCTGCCGATGTTCTTTACCTGCACGCACTTAAAGCGAAGCTCGATGCCGCACTTGAACGCGAGGAACGCCGTGAAATCGCAGACGCATGTTTCGCGTTTCTACCAACGCGGGCACGTCTCGACCTTGCGGGATGGGCAGATGAAGACATCTTCGCGCATTCTTGATGCCGATCAGCGCCGCCGCGAGCCTTTCTCGATCGGCCGCCTTGTGCGGCAATTTCGCCTCAAAATAAGCGCAACAAGCTGGCAATTTGCAGAAAAACGCATCAAAGACACACTGATATCCATGATCGCGCAGCTACGCGCCATAACGCCATTTCACCCAAAGAGGAGCAACCGCCTGCAACGGGCGGAACGGGGGCCTGTAGCAGTCAACGCGCCATTTACTTATGCCCCGAGCGCCAACCAGAACCCGCTCGGCCAAGAAACCCGGCGGATTAGGGCCTTCAAGGCGGCGCGCAAACACACCCGGCTTGTGCGCATGCTTCGGATCGGACTGCCTGCGATAGCCACCCTGCTGATCGCGATCATGCTTGTGCCGGCGGGAATCAAGACGTTCTCAATAGGCCCCGTCGTTTTCGATAATCTCCGCTTCGAAGACGGCGCGCTGGTGATGGAACGCCCGCGGCTGACGGGCGAAAACAACGATCATGGGCCGTATGTCATTTCCGCTGAACGCGCGGCACAGGACGCCGCAGATCCCGGCCTTGTTCGACTCTACGAAATCGAGGGCGATATCGGGCTCGGCGGTACCGACCGGGCGCGGATTTCGGCGGCCCGCGGCAAGTTCCAACAATCAAATGAGAAACTGGAATTGACCGGCGATGTCCGTGTCGTGACCACAAGCGGCTATGATTTCCGCAGTCCGACAGCCTATGCGGATTTCGAGGAGGGAACGCTGACCACGAATAATCCGGTCGACATCTTGATGTTGAACGGCACGCTGAGGGCCGACAACGTCACTGTGCGCGATGGCGGCGAACTGATCGTTTTCGACCGGGTCCGCATCGTCACCCGCATGGGCGGAGATCAATAACAATCCCAGGAGATCACCGGGAACGTGGGCAAAACAATGGTGCAAAAGCAGACAACGAATCCGGCCAGACCGTTGCCGGGTCTCTTCCTTCACGTTCTGGCGTTGGTCTTTGCGGCTGGCTTTATCACGACCTCTTCAAGCGTTTCGGCACAGGACAGCATGTCAAGCGCACTCTCCGGTTTCTCTTCCAACTCGGACGAACCCATCTCGATTGAGGCCGATACGCTCGAGGTGCGCGAAAAGGAAAGCACGGCGACCTTCACCGGAAATGTCGTTGTCAAACAGGGGGATGTGACAATCCAGACATCGGCGCTCCGTGTCTATTATGCGGGCGAAGGCCAAGGTATGGCGTCCGATCAACGCATTCGCCGCATGGAAACTCTCGGGGAGGTGGTGGTCACCTCGGCGGACCAGCGCGCGCGGGGTGACAAAGCCATCTTCGAGGCGGAGCAGGAAACGATCATCCTTGACGGCAATGTGGTTTTGACACAAGGCACAAATATCCTAAGGGGCACGAAGATGGTGGTTGATCTGGCGGCTGGGACATCCCGCGTCTTTTCGGCCAGCAACGGCCAAGGGGGAAGCGGCCGTGTTCAGGGGCTTTTCCAGCCCAACCAGGTACGCGAAGCCGGAGCCGATACCGCCGCACCTCAAGAGTGACCAAACACTTGATTGCATGCCGGGCTTTGCGACAGTGTCTTTTCTCGGCGAGAACTTTCACCCTAGCACGTAGCCCGGAAAACCGAAACGCCGGCACGAGATTTTGACACTTATGCGCTTAAGGAACCCAAGGGACATCGCCCGGCAAGAACCGCGCATTCATGCGCAACGCACGCCTTTTGCCGGTGTCCTCCAGGTTGTGGGCGTCAAGAAGAGCTTCAAAAAGCGCGAAGTCGTCCGCGGTGTTTCGTTGCAGGTGAGGCGCGGCGAGGCCGTCGGGCTCCTTGGGCCGAACGGTGCCGGTAAAACAACTGTCTTCTATATGGTCACCGGCCTCATCCCGTCCGATGCGGGTGAAATCCATCTCGATGGCGTGAACATCTCGCATCTGCCCATGTATCAAAGGGCCCGGCTCGGCATTGGATATCTGCCACAGGAGGCCTCTATCTTCCGGGGGCTCAATGTTGAGGAAAACATCCTTTCCGTTCTTGAGGTCACGGAGCCCGACCGGAAACAGCGCCGGGAGAAGTTGGAAGCCCTTCTTGAGGAGTTTCACATCACGCGGCTGCGGAAATCGCCATCGATTGCCCTGTCGGGGGGTGAAAGGCGCCGGGTTGAGATCGCCCGCGCGCTTGCGACCGATCCTTCCTTTATGCTGCTAGACGAACCTTTTGCCGGCATCGATCCGATTGCCGTGGGCGATATTCAGGGCCTTGTGCGCCATTTAACGCAAAGGGGCATCGGGGTCCTGATCACCGACCACAATGTACGCGAGACCTTGGGTCTTATTGACCGGGCGTATATTATCCATGATGGGTCGGTGCTCATGGAGGGCCGGCCCGAGGAAATCGTCGCAAGCCCTGAGGTACGCCGAATCTATCTCGGAGAGCAGTTCAGCCTTTAGCAACCCTGCTTACCGGAATGCCGCGTGCTTTTGAGGAAATGCAAGGTTTCCTCATCATGGTAAGATTAAGGGATGTCAGGAATGGCTTTTATGGCCGTCCGGTAAGGTTTTTCGAGACGAAACGCATGGCGCTCGCACCAAAGCTTGAATTGCGGCAGGGTCAAACCCTGGTCATGACGCCGCAACTTCAGCAGGCGATTAAACTTCTGCAGCTCTCAAACCTTGAGCTCAGCGCCTATGTTGAGGCTGAGCTTGAGCGTAACCCGCTGCTTGAGCACGAAACCGAGGACGGCGCGGCGGATCAGCCACAGGACACACCGTCCGAAAAAGCAAATGGCGACACCGAAGAGCCCGATTGGGTTGCTGAAGATGTTGGCGCGGCATCGGCCACCATCGCCGAAACCGTCGATGCGGACAATGAAGCAATCTATCCAGAGGACGGGCCAAGCGAGCGCGCAACGCCAGACGGTGAGAATCTGCCATCTGTCGGTCTTCCAGGAACAGGTACAAGTGCTGCGGCCAGCGAGCCCGCCAATCTGGAGGCTTTCGTCAGCGATACACCGACCCTCGCGGATCATGTGGCCGAACAGATCAATATTGCCGCCCTCGGACCCCAGCACCGCCTCATTGCCGCGCATCTCGCCGATCATCTTGATGATGCCGGCTATCTGCGCGCCGACGTGGAAGATGTTGCTGAACGGCTGGGTGCTTATGTGGACATCGTCGAGGACACGCTCGAGATCCTTCAAGGCTTTGAACCAGCCGGACTTTTTGCCCGCTCGCTTCAGGAATGCCTAGCGCTCCAACTCAAGGAGAGGGATCGCTATGACCCCGCTATGGCGCTGTTGATTGAAAACCTGCCTCTCCTTGCCAAGCATGACTATGCCGCAATCAAGGCTATCTGCGAGATCGATGACGAGGATTTGAGCGACATGATCCTCGAAATCAAAGCACTGAACCCGAAGCCGGGGCTCACTTATGGTTATCAGCCGCTTGAGCCTGTCGTACCGGATGTGATCGTCACGCAACGCAATGACGGCGGCTGGAACGTGGAGTTAAACGCCGAGACCCTGCCGCGGGTTTTGGTCAACCAGACATACTACGCCCGTGTTTCAAAAGACGCGCGAGACGGTGCGGACAAGACTTTCCTGATCGATTGCCATCAAAATGCAAACTGGCTCGTGAAAAGCCTGGAACAACGCTCACGGACGATCCTGAAGGTCGCAAGCGAGATCGTTCGTCAACAAGACGGTTTCCTCACGCATGGCATCGCGCATCTAAAGCCCTTGAACCTTCGGGCCATCGCCGATGCGGTCGGAATGCACGAGTCGACGGTCAGCCGCGTCACATCGAGCAAATACATGGCGACGCCCAGGGGCATTTTCGAGTTGAAATATTTCTTCACCGCGGCCATCCAATCAACGACTGGCGGCGATGCCTTCTCAGCGGAAGCCGTGCGCCACCGGATCAAAACACTCATTGACGGCGAAGCGCCAAATGCGGTGCTGTCGGATGATGCGATCGTACAGGTCCTACGCGATTCGGGAATCGATATCGCGCGGCGGACGGTCGCCAAATACAGGGAATCGCTCGATATTCCTTCATCTGTTCAAAGGCGGCGCCAAAAGAAAGCGGCGCTGATCTGATCTCACAACAAGCCCCTGGGAACGGCATCATCGCCTACCTCCCGGCAAAACAAAGGAAAAAGGCAAAAACATGCAGTTGCGCGTGAGCGGAAAAAACATGGACATCGGAGCTGCCTTGAAGAACCGAGTGGAGGACCGGCTCGATGCGGCGCTCGGAAAATACTTTGACGGGCGCTATACGGGCCACGTGACCATCTCTCGTGAAGGGATCGGTTTCATGGCCGAGTGCGTCATACACCTTCCGACCGGTATCGTGCTGGAAGCCTCCGCTTCAAATGGCGATGCGACTGCGAGCTTTGAAATGGCGGCGGAGAAGCTGGAAAAACGGCTGCGCCGCTACAAACGCCGGCTGCGCGACCATCATGGCAGAGCCACGAAGACTCCCGCATC
>JAKSCL010000251.1 GCA_022360615.1 Hyphomicrobiales bacterium | reverse complement strand
ATCCTTCCTGTACGAACATTTCGAAGAGATTTGCGACATCATGCGCGCTTATGATGTCAGCTTCTCGCTCGGCGATGGCCTGCGCCCCGGCGCGATTGCGGACGCGAATGATGCCGCCCAGTTCGCTGAGCTGGAAACCCTCGGCGAGCTGACCAAGATCGCCCACGCCAAGGGCTGCCAGGTGATGATCGAAGGGCCCGGCCATGTGCCGATGCACAAGATCAAGATCAATATGGACAAGCAGCTCAAGGAGTGCGGCGAGGCGCCGTTCTATACGCTGGGCCCCTTAACCACGGACATTGCGCCCGGTTACGATCACATCACCAGCGGCATCGGCGCGGCGATGATCGGCTGGTTCGGCACGGCGATGCTTTGCTATGTAACGCCGAAGGAGCATCTGGGTCTTCCCGATCGCGACGACGTCAAGGTCGGCGTCGTCACCTACCAACTTGCGGCCCATGCGGCGGACCTCGCCAAAGGACACCCGGCGGCGCAGCTGCGCGACGACGCACTGTCGCGCGCGCGGTTTGAGTTCCGCTGGGAGGATCAGTTCAACCTGTCGCTCGATCCGGAAACCGCACGCGACTTCCACGACCAGACGCTTCCCAAAGAAGCCCACAAGGTCGCCCATTTCTGTTCCATGTGCGGGCCGAAATTCTGCTCCATGAAAATCACGCAGGATGTGCGCGACTACGCAGCGACCTTGGATTTCGATCCATCAATGACAGCGGGCGAGGGGCACAACTCCGCCGGTCTGTCCTCTGAGAGGAAACTGAAGGCCTCAAACGCGTCCTTGAGCCAACAAGAGGCGGGGAGCGCCGGGGACGTGATAGGGATGACAGAAAAAGAGGTCGAGGCCGGCATGGCCGAGATGTCGAAGAAGTTCCGAGAAGGCGGCGGGGAGATTTACCGCAAGACCGAACCGGCGCAAAAGCCGCAAACGGATTGAGGTTTTGCAGCTTAGGTTGCCAATGACATGGAGCCCTGCGAAAGCCGGGTTCCATGGTCCTGCGGGCGAAATGTTTCCGGAGATTCCGGCTTGAGCCGGTTCCAGACACTGATCCGGGGGTCGAATGGATGGGCTCACCGTCATTGCCCGGCTTGACCGGGCAATCCTTGTTCCAGATTGCGCAGACGTTGCGATGATCCTTCGGTTAAGCCGGAGAATGACAGCAGAGGCTTCAGTTTCCGCCTTCGAGTTTTACGAAGGGAGAAAATCCGGTCGGCCTAAGCGGCCAACGCCCACACATGCACGGAGAACAGCCCGTTTTCGTCGGTCCAGACGGTCTCGGGGCGCCAGCCTGAGTCGCGCGCGAGGTCGTTCATGCAATCGAAAGTGTATTTGTGGGAATTCTCGGTGTGGATCGTCTCGCCTTGAGCGAAACGGATGGTGAAGGGCGATGCGCCGTCCAGACCGTCCCCGATGGTGACGGTCTGGTCCTGAAGGCTTACGAGGTGCATCTCGATGCGGTCGAAGGCTTCGTTCCAGCGGGCCTCGTGACGGAAGGCTGAAAGGTCGAAACCGGCGCCCAGTTCCCGGTTCACGCGGGTCAGGAGGTTCATGTTGAAGGCCGCCGTCACGCCCGCCTCGTCGTCATAGGCCGCAATCAGCGTCGCCCGATCCTTTTTCAAATCGGCGCCGATGATCACAAGATCGGGCGCAAGATCGCGGCCCATGCGGGTGAGGAATTCATGCGCGCCGCCCGCCTCGAAATTACCGATGGTGGAGCCCGGAAAGAAGAGCACACGCTTTCCGGTGCCCTTGGGTCTCTCTATCATGAAGGATTTCGAGAAATCGGCTTCGACCGGGGCTACGGTGAGTGCGGGATAATCGGCGCGCAGGGCCTCGGCGGCCGCTTCCATGTGGTCGCCCGAAATGTCGACCGGCACGTAGCGGTCAAGGCTGGGGAGCGCGTCAAGGAGGATGCGCGTCTTCACGCTCGCGCCCGAACCGAGTTCAATCAGTTCGGCCTTGGGGCCGATCATCGCGGCCATGTCGGCAACGTGCGCTTCCAAAATGCCGATCTCGGTGCGGGTCGGGTAATACTCGTCCAAATCCGTGATCCGTTCGAAGAGCTCGGAGCCCTTTGCGTCGTAGAGATATTTCGGCGAGAGCGTTTTCTGAGGCTTGGATAGCCCCTCACGGACATGCTCCAGAAACGCGGCGCGCGCCGCATCATCGCCGCTCACCGCAAGGGCGGCGTTTCGCTCTTCATCGATGAGGGTCATGCGTCCTCCGCGAGCCTCAGGCCGGAAAACTGCCAGCGCTTGTCGGGGTGGAAGAAATTGCGGTAGGTCGCACGTAGGTGGCCGTCCGGTGTGGCGCAAGAACCGCCACGTAAAACAAACTGACCACACATGAACTTACCGTTATATTCGCCGACCGCGCCTTCGACCGCCTTATAGCGGGGGTAGGGCGCAAATGGACTTTGTGTGAACTCCCAGACATCGCCAAACATCTGCGACAAGCCATTTCCGGATTTCGCCGGTGCGGGGCGGAGGCGCCCTGAGCCCATCAGGTTGCCGCCGATCTCCACACCCTCAGCGGCGTGCTCCCATTCGAATTCGGTTGGCAACCGCTTGCCCGCCCAGGTCGCAAACGCATCGGCCTCGTAATAGCTCACATGGGTGACGGGTGCGGAGGGGTCGACGGGCTGGAGGCCGCGCAAGGTCATCGACCACCATTCGCCGTCGCGGTTTTCCCAATAGAGCGGCGCATCCCAGCCTTCGGCTTGCACGGTCGCCCAGCCATCGGAGAGCCAAAGCGTTGCCGTCTCATAGCTTTTGTCTTCAATGAAGGCGATCCACTCGGCATTGGTGACACACCGGTTTGCAAGCTTGAACGGTTCGATCAGACGCTTGTGGCGCGGGCTTTCGCTGTCAAAGGCAAAGCCCTTGCCGTCATGGCCGAAGGCGAAGACACCGCCGTCAAACCCTGTCCAGGTGAGTTCGCCCGCGCCATTGCCTTCCACCTCGAGCGGTTCGGGAGAGCGAAAGGCGGGTTTCAGCGGGTTCTGGGCGAAGAGATGAAGGATATCGGTGAGGAACAACTCCTGGTGCTGCTGTTCGTGATGGATGCCGAGTTCGAGAAGATCCGCCACCTCCGGCGCGGATGAAAAATGCTCCAGCGCTGCGTTCACGTGGGTGCGGTAGGCGAGCACGTCCTCAAGCGCCGGGCGCGTGATCATCCCACGCTGCGGCCGCGGGTGCCGTTTGCCCAAGCTCTCGTAATAGGAGTTATAAAGATAGGGAAAGCGCT
>JAKSCL010000272.1 GCA_022360615.1 Hyphomicrobiales bacterium | reverse complement strand
TCTGCCTCTACACGCTGCTCGGCTCAGTGCTGATGCTGATCGCCATCATGGCGATGTATTGGGAAGCGGGCACGACCGACATCCCGACGCTGATGTCCCATGATTTCCCGGCGGGGATGCAAACATGGCTATGGCTTGCCTTCTTTGCTTCCTTTGCCGTGAAGATGCCGATGTGGCCCGTCCACACCTGGTTGCCGGATGCCCATGTCGAGGCACCGACAGCGGGTTCCGTCATCCTTGCGGGCATTCTCCTGAAGATGGGCGGTTACGGTTTCCTGCGTTTCTCGCTGCCCATGTTCCCACTTGCCTCGGAGGCTTTCGCACCGCTGATCTTCGCCATGTCGGTGATTGCGATCATCTACACCTCGCTGGTGGCGCTCGCGCAGGAGGATGTTAAAAAGCTGATTGCCTATTCGTCCGTCGCCCATATGGGCTTCGTCACGATGGGGATTTTCACGGCCACCATGCAAGGCATCCAGGGCGGCATTTTCCAGATGCTCTCCCACGGCCTCGTCTCCGGCGCGCTCTTTTTGTGTGTCGGTGTGATCTATGACCGGATGCATACGCGTGAGATCGCGGCCTATGGCGGGCTTGCGAACCGCATGCCCCTCTATGCGGCCGCCTTCATGGTTTTCACCATGGCGAATGTGGGCCTGCCCGGCACATCCGGCTTTGTCGGCGAGTTCCTGACGCTCGTCGGCGCGTTTGAGGCGAACACCTGGGTGGCATTTCTGGCGACGACGGGTGTGATCCTGTCGGCGGCTTACGCGCTCTGGCTCTATCGCCGGGTGATCTTCGGCGAATTGGAGAAGGAAAGCTTGAAAGCTATCCCCGATCTCGACCGCCGCGAACTGGTGATCCTTGCGCCGCTTGTCGTTCTTGTCATCTTTTACGGCGTTTATCCGATGCCGGTGATGGATGTGACCGCCGTATCGGTTGAGGCGCTGATTGCCGATTACGAGGCGGCCCTCGCAGCGGCCGAGGCGGCCGGTGAATCGTTTGCCTTCTTCGCCGGTGCTGACTGAGGCCGGTGCTGACTGAGGATTGTGATGGAGCCCGTTCTTTACCCCGTCCCCGATCTCATTCCGGCGCTGCCTGAGATCATTCTAGCGGTCGGCGCAATGGCGCTGTTGATGTTTGGCGTGTTCCAGGGGGACAAGGCGTTCGGAACCGTCAACCGGCTCGCCATCGGCCTGATGGGCATCGCCGCAGTGGCGGTGCTCCTTGGCCCTGAAGGCCGGGTCGAGACTTTTGACGGTGCCTTCGTCTCCGATCCGTTTTCCCGGTTTTTGAAGATTCTTACCCTGATTGGCGCATCCGCTACGCTTCTCATGGCGGATGAGTGGTTCCGTTCGGAGCGCTTCCAGCGCTTCGAGATTGGCGTTCTCGTCGTTTTGGCCGTTCTCGGCATGATGATGATGATCTCGGCCAATGACCTGATCGCACTTTACATCGGTCTCGAATTGCAGAGCTTGGCGCTCTACGTCACCGCCTCGATCTACCGCGACAGCCTGCGGTCCACCGAGGCAGGGCTGAAATACTTTATTCTCGGCGCGCTGTCCTCCGGCATGCTGCTTTACGGCTGCTCGCTGATCTACGGCTTCACGGGCGCGACCGGCTTCGATGGCATCGCCGCATCCATTGCGGCGAATGGCGCCGGGCTCGGCCTCATTTTCGGTATCGTCTTCCTGCTGGCGGGGCTTGCCTTCAAGATTTCAGCCGTCCCCTTCCACATGTGGACGCCCGACGTCTATGAGGGCGCGCCCACCCCAGTGACCGCTTTTTTCGCTGCCGCGCCGAAAGTGGCCGCCATGGCGATGACAATACGTGTGCTGGTCTCAGGTTTCTCGGGGGCGACCCCCGAATGGCAGCAGATCATCGTCTTCATCGCGATCGCCTCCATGGTGCTCGGGGCGTTTGCCGCCATTGGCCAGACCAACATCAAGCGGCTGATGGCCTACTCTTCCATCGGCCATATGGGCTTTGCGCTCGTGGGGCTCGCCGCCGGATCGCAGTCGGGTGTCCAGGGTGTCATCATCTATCTGACGATCTATCTCGCCATGACGCTCGGCACCTTTGCCTGCATCCTCGCCATGCGGCGCGAGGAGATGCCGGTTGAGACCATTGACGACCTGGCGGGGCTCTCGAAATCGAGCCCGATCATGGCCTTCCTCTTAGCGATGCTTTTGTTCTCGCTTGCAGGTATTCCACCGCTTGCCGGGTTTTTCGCCAAATTCTACGTATTCCTGGCGGCCGTCGAGGCGGAGCTTTTCGGTCTCGCCGTCATCGGCGTCCTCGCGAGCGTGGTCGGCGCCTATTACTATCTGCGCATCGTGAAGATCATATATTTTGACGAACCGGCGGCAGCCTTCGACCCCATGGCAGGCGAACTGCGCGCCATTCTCGGCATTTCCGGCGTTTTCGTGCTGTTCTTCTTCGCGCTTCCGGGACCGTTGGTCTCCGCCGCCGGCGAGGCTGCGCGTTCCCTTTTCTAGGGTTTTTTCGATGCCGCAGCTAAAGGATGTGCCGCCGCGAATGATCGCGCTTCCGGCGATCGATTCGACGAGCGCGGAGGCAAGGCGGCTTTTTGAGCTGGGTGATGCCGGGCCGTTGTGGGTCCGTGCCGGCCAGCAATTGTCCGGGCGGGGCAGAAGCGGCCGCCGCTGGGTGTCGGAACCCGGCAATCTTTATGCAAGTCTTCTTTTGCCGGTTGAAACCGATGCCGCGAACGCGGCCTCTTTGGCGCTTGCCGCGGGCGTCGCCGCCCATGAAGCCGTTTCCGAACTGCTTCCAAGCGCGTTGAAGGCGGGCCTGACCATCAAATGGCCGAACGATCTTTTGCTTCACGGCAAGAAGATTTCCGGTCTCCTTCTTGAGACGGTGACGAAGAATTCCCGGCTCGCCGCCGTTATTCTAGGCTTCGGTGTGAATTGCCACACATCGCCCTCCGGCGTCGACCGCCCGGGAGCAAGCCTTTCCGATTTCGGGGTATCGGTTGCCCCTGAGGCCTTGCTTGACGTGTTGTCCGGCCGGTTCGCCCATTGGCATGACCGCTGGTGCCGCGAAGGGCTTGAGCCGGTCCGGTGCGCATGGCTAGAGCGTGCGGGGGGAATCGGCCAGCCGATCCTGGTTCGCCTGCCGTCAGGGAGCTTTGAGGCCATCTTCGAGGGGCTATCGGCCACAGGCGCTCTGATTTCCCGATTGCCGGACGGGACCACGCGCCTGATCTCCGCTGGCGATGTCTTCCTTGCACCGGGTGCGCCCGGACAATAAGGTCCGGCACTCCTTAAAACGGCTTCGGACGCGGTCTTGTCCATCAACGCCTTCGTAAAGTGAGCTTATGGCACGTCTTGTTTTCATGCCGCTTGGCGGCGCCGGCGAAATCGGCATGAACCTGAGCGTTTACGGATTTGGCGAAGAGCGCGACCGAAAGTGGCTTGTCGTCGATCTCGGCGTCACCTTTGCTGGTGAGGAGAACCTCCCGGGCATCGATCTGATTTTCCCCGACATCGCCTTTCTCGAAGAGGAGCGGGCGAACATCGCCGGCATCGTCCTGACCCATGCGCATGAGGACCATTTCGGCGCCGTTATCGATCTTTGGCCGCGGCTGCGTGTGCCGGTCTACGCAACGCCTTTCACCAAGGGCCTGCTCGAAGCCAAGCTGTCGGAAACCCGCGATCCGCCGAAGATCGATCTGCGCGAAGTTGAGCTCGGTGCGCGGTTCGGTGTGGGGCCGTTCGGCATTGAACTGATCACGGTTGCCCACTCGATCCCCGAACCCAACGCGCTGGCCATCCGCACCGAGGCGGGAACGGTCATCCATACCGGCGACTGGAAACTCGATCCGCAACCCATTGTCGGTGCGCCGACGAATGGTGCAAGGCTTGCCGAGATCGGTGGTGAGCGGGTGCTGGCGCTCATCTGCGATTCGACCAACGCAATCCGTGACGGCGCGAGCCCGAGCGAGGGCGAGGTGGCGGAGACGCTGGCCGATATTGTGGTGAATGCGGAGAACCGGGTCGCTGTCACGATTTTTGCCTCCAATGTGGCGCGCCTCCGCTCGGTTATCCGGGCTGCAAAGAAAGCCGACCGCGAAGTGGTGGCCGTCGGCCGCTCCATGCACAGGATCATTTCGGTTGCCCGTGATACGGGTTATCTGGATGAAGACACGGTTTTCCGCAGCGAAGACGATTTCGGCGTTTTGCCGCGCCAGAACGTGCTGTTGCTTGCAACGGGCAGCCAGGGTGAGGCCCAGGCCGCGATGGCGCGTATGGCGCGTGACGACCATCCGCGCATTCACCTCGATGCCGGTGATCTGGCCATATTCTCCTCGCGCACCATCCCGGGAAACGACAAGGCCGTGCTTGCCGTGCAGAACGGTCTGGTGCGCAAAGGCGTGCAGGTGATGACGGACAGGGACGCACTGGTCCATGTCTCCGGCCATCCGCGCCGGGCCGAGCTTGCCGAAATGTATGAATGGGTCCGCCCGAAAGTGGCGATCCCCGTCCACGGCGAGGCAATTCACATGTTCGCCCACGCAAAGCTCGCGCGTGGCGAGGGCGTGCCGCATGTGGTAACGGTCTTCAATGGTGATGTGGTCGGCCTGGATATCGACGAGCCTGCCGTCATCGATCAGACGCGGGCGGGAAGGCTTTACAAAGACGGCCGCATCCTGATTTCAGCCGATGACCTGGCTATCCGCGAACGCCGCAAACTCGCCCATGCGGGCGTCGTGTTCGTGTCCCTTGTTCTCGATGGCAAGGGCAATCTGGCCGCCGATCCGGAGCTTGGCCTTATCGGCCTGCCGGAGGAGATGGCCAATGGCAGGGGGATCGACGATGTCATCTTCGACACCATTGAAAGTGTGGTGGATGGTTTGCCCCGGGCGCGGCGGCGCGATCCGGATCTGGTTGCCGACAGCGTCCGGCGCGCGGTGATTTCGGCGGTGCGCCAGGCCTGGGACAAGAAGCCTGCTTGCGAAGTCCATGTGGCGCAGGTCTGAATTCTGCTGGGGATGGCAAACAAAGGGAGCAAAGAATGATTGGGCGGCTCAATCACGTGGCGATCGCCGTGAGCGACCTGGAGGCGGCGACCGCAACCTATCGCGATACGCTCGGCGCAGAGGTTTCAGAAGCAGTCGACCAGCCGGACCATGGTGTTGTCACGGTTTTCATCACCTTGCCCAACACGAAGATTGAGCTCTTGGCCCCGCTCGGCGATGATTCGCCGATCGCAAAGTTCCTGGAGCGCAACCCGGCAGGCGGCATCCACCATGTCTGCTACGAGGTTGACGATATCAAGCTAGCCTCGGATAAGCTGAAGAAGGAAGGCGCGCGCGTCCTCGGCGGCGGCGAGCCCAAGATCGGCGCGCACGGCAAACCGGTTCTGTTTCTCCACCCAAAGGATTTCTGCGGCACGCTTGTTGAACTGGAAGAGGCTTAAGCTCCGATGAATTGGCTGAGCGGCATTGCGATATATTTTCTGATCTGGTGGCTGACCCTCTTCGCCGTTCTGCCCTGGGGTGTCCGCACGCAGGAAGAAGAGGGCGAAGTGATTGAGGGCACGGTCCGCAGCGCGCCCGCCAAGCCGCAACTTCTTAAAAAGGTGATCGCGACGACGGTCGTCTCGGGAATCATTTTCGCAGCGCTGATGGCGATCCACCTAACGGGTGCAGTCAGCCTCGACGATATTCCGCTGCTCCCTAAGTTCTGAGCAACGCTTCGATTGATCGCGTATAGGCGGCCGTGAAGCCGCTTGGACGACGGAGCCGCTTTTTTCGAATTTTCCCTAGGTTGTGGTGAGGATTTAACAATGAGCTGCGTTGGGTCCAAAATCGTTCCTGACACGCGCATG
>JAKSCL010000344.1 GCA_022360615.1 Hyphomicrobiales bacterium | reverse complement strand
CCAGCTCGCGGCCGAACGCGTCAAGCAGGTCTCGGACGTCGTCAATGAGGGCGACGAGGTCTTCGTCAAGCTGCTCGGCTTTGATGATCGCGGTAAGGTTCGTCTGTCCATGAAGGTCGTCGACCAGGAAACCGGCCAGGAAATCGAGGACGAAGCGGCGTAAGCCAGTTCGTCCCTCAAGAAAACGAAAGCCGGGCATCATTGCCCGGCTTTTTTCGTCTTGGCCGATAAACGATCGATGATTTATTCGGCCGCGTCTTGGTTCTTGCGGGCGGTGCTGTTGCTCTCGAGGCCGTCCTGCTGCGGCATACCGACGATGTTGAAGCCGGAATCGACGAAGTGGACTTCACCGGTGACCGCCCCTGAGAGGTCGGAGAGGAGGTAAATGGCCGCGCCCCCGACATCCTCAATGGTGACGGAACGCTTCAGCGGCGAATGCTCGCGGTGGAAATTGTACTGAAAGCGGGCGCCAGAAATGCCGGAGCCGGCGAGCGTGCGCACCGGTCCTGCCGAGATCGCATTGACGCGGATTCCATCCGGCCCGAAATCGGCGGCCAGATACCGGACGCTCGATTCAAGCGCCGCCTTCGCTACTCCCATCACATTGTAGGACGGTGAAACCCGTGACGCGCCGCCATAGCTGAGTGTGAGCAGCGACCCGCCCCGCGTCATCAGCGCCGCGGC
The DNA here is from genome assembly GCA_022360615.1 of Hyphomicrobiales bacterium. Taxonomy (GTDB): domain Bacteria; phylum Pseudomonadota; class Alphaproteobacteria; order Rhizobiales; family JAKSCL01; genus JAKSCL01. Next base: position 3,694 of record JAKSCL010000344.1, on the reverse strand, counting down.
GCGTTTTGCGACTTCTGTGAAGGAAAAGCAGGAAATCAGCATGGCGCGTGAGAAGTTCTCCCGCGTCGTGTCGGCATAGCGGCCTTTCAACTCGTCTTTCTTGGCAAAGGCGATGGCGTGGACGACGAAATCGAGCGAACCCCAGGCATCTTCCAGTGTTTCGAAGACCGCATCGACGCTTGTGAGATCTTCCACATCGCAAGAACACAGGATTTTTGCACCAATGCTTTCCGCAAGCGGCTGTACGCGTTTTCCGAACGCTTCACCCTGATAGGTAAGCGCCAGTTCGGCGCCCTGACCGGCACATGCTTTGGCGATGCCCCAGGCGATCGAATGGTCGTTGGCGACCCCCATGATCAGGCCACGCTTGCCCCGCAAAAGTCCCGTCATCGATTGTCACCCATGATTATTTGACCTGTGTTGCAGGAAGCGGCGCCACCGTTTGGGCATGCCGGCTACCCTCAAGCATCAATATGCTTGAAGACCAACGTGGCGTTTGTTCCCCCGAACCCAAACGAATTCGACAGCACATAGCCAAGGTTCACGTCATCCATGCGACGCCGGACGATGGGCATATCTTCGAATTCGGGATCGAGTTCCTCAATATGAGCCGACTCGCAGATGAAGCGGTTGTTCATCATGATGAGACAATAAATGGACTCTTGAACACCTGTTGCACCGAGCGAATGGCCGGTCAGGGATTTGGTGCCGGAAATCGGCGGAACCTTGCCGTTAAAGACCTCCCGGATCGCTTCGATCTCGCGGATATCGCCAATCGGGGTCGAGGTCGCATGAGGATTGATATAGTCGATCGGGGCATCGACGGTCTCAAGCGCCTGGTGCATGCAGCGCGCCGCACCTTCACCGGAGGGCTGGACCATGTCATAGCCGTCCGATGTGGCGCCGTAACCGACGATTTCACCATAGATCTTCGCGCCACGCGCCTTTGCATGCTCGTATTCTTCCAGAACGAGAACGCCCGCGCCGCCCGCGATCACGAAACCATCGCGGTTCTTGTCATAGGCCCGCGAGGCGGTCGAAGGCGTGTCGTTGAAATTGGTGGACATGGCGCCCATCGCGTCGAAGAGGACGGACAGCGTCCAGTCCAACTCCTCGCCGCCGCCCGCGAAGATGATGTCCTGCTTGCCCCACTGGATCAGCTCATAGGCGTTGCCGATGCAGTGGTTTGAGGTCGCGCAGGCGGAGGAGATGGAATAGTTGACGCCGTGAATCTTGAAGGGTGTTGCGAGCGTCGCTGAATTGGTGGAGCTCATGGCCTTCGGCACGGCGACCGGCCCGACGCGTTTTGGCCCGCGCTCGCGGGTAACGTCCGCCGCTTCGACGACGGTGCGGGTGGACGGGCCGCCCGAACCCATGACGATGCCGGTGCGTGGATGGGAAATCTCATCGGGCTCAAGCCCGGAATCGCGGATCGCCTGTTCCATGGCGATATAGTTCCAGGCAGCGCCATCGCCCATGAAGCGCATCGTCCGCCTGTCAAGCACCTCGGACGGGTTGAGGTCCGGCGCGGCGTGGACCCGGCAGCGGAAGCCGAGTTCCGCGTAGCGCTCAGCCGGGCCGACACCCGATTTCGCTTCACGCAGGGAGGCGGTCACCTCCTGTGTGTTGTTGCCGATTGAGGAGACAATCCCCATTCCGGTGACGACCACGCGTCTCATATGCTGTGTCTCCAAATCTCTTTTCGCGGTCAGCTGGATGTATTGAGTTGAGGCGTATCGGCAAAGAGGCCAACACGCAAATCCTCAGCGTGATAGATGGGTTCGCCATCGGCGATCAGCCGCCCGTCGCCGATGCCAAGAACAAGCTTGCGCCGTATAATCCGTTTCAGATCGACAATGTACTCGACACGTTTGACGGACGGCACAACCATTCCTGTGAACTTGACGCTACCCGTTGAAAGTGCGCGGCCTCTGCCCGGTGCGCCGATCCAGCCAAGGAAAAAGCCGAGCAACTGCCACAAGGCATCAAGCCCTAGGCAACCCGGCATGACGGGGTCGCCTTCGAAATGGCAATCAAAGAACCAGAGATCGGGCTTGATATCGAGTTCCGCCCGAACAATGCCTTTCCCATATTGACCGCCATCCTCGGTGATCTCAGTGATGCGGTCGAACATCAGCATCGGCGGCAGGGGCAATTGCGCATTGCCCGGCCCAAAAAGCTTGCCGTGCCCGCAGGCGATAAGATCGTCATAGTCGAAATTCGTTCGCCCTGACACGTCTAAGGTCACGTCCATTCTGTGCGGTCTTTCCGATGAGCATTGCGCGTTGTGGTTTTGGCATCCGGGCGGCGCCGCGCGCTGTTTCAACACCAAACCACGGAGGCATAAGGCGCTTTCGCTGCGCCCGTGTCAATTTGCCCCGGTGGCCAAGATTTACACCACACCGAGGAGGAGTGGCAGTTCAGCCGCATTCCTATCACAAGTTTTAGCCGGGGCGAAAGGCTGGCGGGCAACGCGGTTTTCCGCTTTTGCGCTTGAGATGCGGAAGGTCCGTCGAAAACGTAAGCTCTTTCCGGCGCTTGCTGATTTTATGATTTTTCCTTATATAATAGGGAAACTTGCGAATGATTAGCAGCTAGCCGGACCATGGAAATCCTTTCGCGTATCGAAAAGACGGAAAAAAACATGGATCAAGACAACGGCGCGCCGTGCGCGGATCAGCCGTTGCGGGCGGCATTGTGCGATGTCCGCTCGTTCCTGCGGGATGCGGGGCTACGCCCGACCCGGCAGCGCTTGGCGCTTGGCCAACTCTTGTTCACGGGCCATGGCCGTCATCTGACGGCTGAGATTCTCTATGAAGAAGCCGTGAGGCGCTCAATCCCGGTGTCGCTCGCCACTGTCTACAACACGTTGCACCAGTTCACGGAAGCGGGACTGTTGCGTGAAATTGTTGTTGACGGCTCGAAGACCTATTTCGACACCGACACGTCGGACCATCACCATTTTTATGTCGAGGAAGACGGCAAGATCGTCGATATCCCCTCCGACAGTGTGGCCTTTAACCAACTGCCCAGTGCGCCGGATGGCATGGAGATCACCCGGGTGGATGTGGTGGTGCGGCTACGGAACAGCAAATAAGCCTGGAAAAGCATCCGAAGCGGGATTGGCGGGCTCGTAAGCCTGCCGTCTGAACATGCGTCATTGGGGATAACACAATCCCGCCGATGCGCGGTGGCGGTCCTTAAATTGACCTTGCGGTATGCTCCTTCAGCACGTCCTGCTTAATCCACACTTTCGCCGGGATAGACGCCCCAAAGCTGGTCTTGCGGGATATAGCCCTCCGCTTGGTCCATATCGGCCTCGCACCAATTGCCGTCGCATTCACGCAGATTGATCAGAACGCCCGGTTCAAGATAGGCGCTAACAACTGCCGATTCACTGTCGTTTCGACGCAGGGGCACCGGCGCGCCATTGGACCATGGCGCAACGAGCGCCGTCCGCCTGCCTGAAAGAAGCTGGTGATGAACCCAGCCTTCTTCCCCTTCCGCATCGCGGATGCGCCGCCAGTTCTCGAACTCGGCAACCACTTCGACGGGAAGCCCCGCTTTGAGGAAAACCCACTCGACCGCGTGCGTTCGGCTCGGTCCGCGGCGCACATTCACCTGGCTTGCTTTGAGGCTAACGAAACGTGGCAAGGGCAGGCCGCTTTCGCTTCCTGTTGCAATCGGTTTGCTG
>JAKSCL010000134.1 GCA_022360615.1 Hyphomicrobiales bacterium | reverse complement strand
GTTCATCCAGTTTTCTGGATCTGCGAGTGGCTCCTGTCCACTCTGTTTGACGCCTCCCTGTTTGACTCTTCGAGCCGCCTTCTTGGCGGCTCCTTTTTTGGCGCGGTCTTTGCTTAGGAGCATTAAGGCCGGTGGGGGCTGTTCCTTTTCCGGTCGCATTGTGATTTGGGGAAACGAGACCTGTGCGTTGTTATGCGGCCGGTCTTCGTGCACGATGGGGGCATAGAGTGAGGATAGACGTGTGTCAAAACAGGACGAAAACCAGCCGCTGAATCAAGAGTTTGATCCGGGACAGATGGTTGCCTTTGCCGATCGTTTTTTCGAATCGGGCCAGTTCCGTGCGCTTTTTAGGGAGGGGATGGGCCTTGTAGAAGCGGCCGCCAATTATCTCGATGGCGACGGGCGGAGCGAATCGAAACATCTCGACCGGTCGGCTTCGATTCTCTACGCAAGTGAGAGCATGCGGCTGACGACACGCCTGATGCAGATCGCATCATGGCTCTTGCTGCAAAGGGCCGTCAGCGAAGGCGAGATGAGCCAAACTCAGGCGGTTGAGGAAAAATCGAAGGTTTCTCTCGACACCCTCATGCCCGCCAATGACGATCCGTCTTTCGAGGAGCTTCCACGGGGCCTTCTCGACCTTATCGAACAAAGCCTGGGGCTGCAGCGCCGCGTGCGCCGCTGGGATATGGTCCTGGCGCAACAGCAAGGCCTGCCAAGCGGTGGGAATGCCGTTCTCGAACAAATGAGCAAATTGGCTGAAGAGTTCGGCGCCAAAAAGAAATAGCCGGGTGCGGAACCCGGCTTTCTTGCCCGTCATGGTTCGCCGGACAAAGCTTAGCCGCCCAGGAAGCCTTCGTATTTCTTCTTGAATTTCGAGAGCCGCCCGCCCCGGTCGATGAGCCGCTGATCGCCGCCGGTCCAGGCCGGATGTGTGTTCGGATCGATATCGAGGGTCAACGTGTCGCCTTCCGAACCATAGGTCGAACGCGTCACGTATTCCGTGCCGTCGGTCATCACCACCTTGATGGTGTGATAATCCGGATGGATGTCTTTCTTCATTGCGACAAGAGGCCTTTCAACCGGGCTGCCCTCAGCGAGCATAAATCTTCAATGTCAGGATTGGTGCTCATTTAGCTGAACATATCGGATTGGACAAGGCTTTGCGTGTGCACTCTTCCGCTCTAGTATCCACGAGAAAACAAGAACTGGACCAGTTAAGAGTCGGAGACGCCGCCCTTGCGCCGCACGCCCCTGGATACGCCGCAGCCCCGATCCGGGCGGATGGACGGCGAAGATGCCCCCCGCAGCCGTAATCTGAGACCGCTCAGGCTCATCATACCCTATGTGCTGCGCTATCGGATTTATCTGGCCGCAGCCGCGATGGCGCTGTTTTTGGCTGCCGGTGCAACGCTCGCCGTTCCGGTTGCCGTGCGCCGGATGATCGATCACGGCTTTACCGCCGCCGATGGAACGTTCATCGACCTCTATTTCGCGATGATGGTGCTTGTTGTCTTCGTTCTCGCGGTGGCGAGCGCGTCGCGCTATTACTTTGTGACCTGGCTCGGGGAGCGCGTTGTCAGCGATCTGCGCGTCGACGTGTTCGGCCATGTGCTGCGGTTGTCGCCCGGCTTTTTCGACAAATCGCAAAGCGGCGAGGTGATCTCGCGGCTGACGGCCGATACCGCTTTGATAAAAGCAGCGGTTGGTACGAGCGCTTCGGTGGCGTTGCGCAATCTTGTGCTTTTCGTCGGTGCAACAATTCTCATGGCGGTAACCAGCCCCCGGCTTGCGGCCATGGTCATCGTTGTCATTCCGGCGATCGTCATCCCAATCATCGTTTTCGGACGGGCCGTGCGCAGACGCACGCGTTATGCCCAGGATACGTTGGCGGAAGCGGCCGCCTATGCGGGGGAAGCCATTGGGGCCGTGCGCACGGTCCAGGCCTTCAATCGCGAACGGGGCGCAATTGCCCGTTTCGGAGACGGCGTGGAAAGGGCCTTCAACGCCGCGCGCGGTTCCATGGCAGCCCGTTCGATCCTGACGGCGGCCGCGCTTTTCATCATTTTTTCAAGCGTGGTTGGCGTGTTGTGGATCGGTGCGCAGGATGTTCTTGCCGGGCGGTTGACACCCGGTTCGCTCGGCCAGTTCGTGCTTTATGCTGTTTTTGCCGCGGGCGCGCTGGGAGAGTTAAGTCAGGTTTGGGGCGAGGTGGCGCAAGCCGCTGGCGCTGCGGAACGGCTGGATGAACTTCTGAAAACCGAATCTGATGTGAAGCCGGCAGTTGCGCCCGTGCCGTTGCCGAATCCTTCAGACGGTGCGGTCCGCTTCGATAATGTCGTTTTTGCCTATCCGACCCGGCCGGAAGAGAGTGTCCTCAATGGCTTAACCTTCGATGTCAAACCAGGCCAGACAGCCGCCGTCGTCGGACCATCGGGTGCGGGAAAGAGCACCGTCTTCCAGCTCCTTCTACGTTTCTACGATCCTGCCGAGGGAACGGTGTTCGTTGACGGTGTGCCGGTTGCCCGAGCCGACGCAAGCGAACTACGGGACCGGATCGCGTTTGTGCCGCAAGAGCCGGTCATATTTGCCGCGTCTGTGACGGAGAACATCCGCTTCGGGCGGCCTGATGCGCGGGCGGAGGAGATTGAGGAGGCAGCCCGCCTCGCCCATGCCGATGAATTCGTGCAAGGCATGGCGGATGGTTATGAAACGCTTCTCGGCGAGCGCGGGGTAACGCTCTCGGGTGGTCAGCGCCAGAGGATCGCCATTGCGCGTGCTGTTCTGAAAGACGCTCCCATTCTTCTGCTCGATGAGGCAACGAGCGCGCTTGATGCGCAATCCGAGGCCTTCGTCCAGGAGGCGCTTGACCGCCTGATGGCCGGGCGCACGACGCTTGTGATCGCCCACCGTCTCGCGACAGTACAGCGTGCGGACGTCACGCTTGTGATGGACAAAGGCCGGCTTGTCGAAAAAGGCACGCATGCCGAACTGGTCGCAAAAGGCGGGCTTTACGCCGAACTTGCCCAACTCCAGTTTAATATAGACAAGCACGCGCGTGCGATCGAGGCAGCGGAGTAGTTCTTGTTTTAGCGCTGCGTCAGTTTCAGCTCGATACGCCGGTTGCGGCGATAGGCGTCTTCGGTGTCGGCGGTCTCAAGCGGACGGAACTCGCCAAAACCCGCCGCCACGAGACGCTGCGGCGCGACGTCCTGTGCGATGAGATAGCGGACAACGGAAATGGCGCGTCCGGCCGAAAGCTCCCAGTTGTTGGCGAACGCACCGGTTCCCGTCAGCGGGCGCCTGTCCGTGTGGCCGTCAACCCGCAACACCCAGTCGATTTCCCCTGGAATTTCCCCGCTAAGCGCTATCAAGGCTTCCGCGAGCCGGTCTAACTCCGAGCGGCCTTCAGGGTTGATCTCGGCGGAGCCTGAGGAAAAGAAGATTTCCGATTGGAAGACGAAGCGGTCGCCGACAATCTCGATGTCGGCGCGGGAGCCGAGAATTTCGCGCAAGCGGCCGAAGAAATCGGACCGGTAGCGTGAAAGCTCCTGGACGCGCTGTGCGAGCGCGATGTTCAGCCGCCGGCCGAGATCGGCGATTTTCGCCTGGGATTCCGTGTCGCGGTCCTCCGATGCTTCAAGGGCGGCCTCAAGCGCTGAAATCTGACGTCTAAGGGCGGCAAGCTGCTGATTGAGGAGTTCGACCTGCGAAAGCGCGCGGTTCGCCGTTCCGCGCTGGTCTTCAAGCTCATCATTGAGTTCGGCGATCCGGGCATTTGCTGCATCTGAGTCTTCCGCGCCGCCTTCAAGCGCTCCGCTGAGGCGCAGGTTTTCCTCTTCGGCCGCTGCAAGGCTGGCGTTCAGTGCGCTCAGTTGATCCTGCAGCGACCGGGAGTCTGCCCGCTCAAGGGCGAGAAGCTCGGTGAGTTCGGCGATCTGCTGGTTGAGGCGGTTCAGAACCGTATCGCGGCCGGAAATCTCCTGGCTTAGGAAGAACTGCGCGATCATGAAAAGCGACAGGAGAAAAATGATAACGAGAAGCAGCGTCGCCATTGCGTCGACGAAGCCCGGCCAGTAGTCGGCACGGGTTTCACGGCGGCTGCGGGCGAGCGCCATAACGCGTTCTCCTTCCTAGTCTTCGCCGAAGTAGCTTTGGCGCGTCGACATGGCCTTTAAGATCTCCTTGATCTCATCCTGCTGCCGCGCCTGCAGTTCCATCCATTCCCGCATGGCTTTTTGTTCGGCCCGCATATGATGGACAAGGCCTTGGATACCTTCGGCGAGATCGGCCATGGCGGCCGTGGCCGAAGGGCCGGACTGATCTTTGGCGAGTGTCATGTTCAAATTATGAAGCGTGCGCTCGAGCGTTGCCAGTTCCGGTGCCGCAACGCTTGCCGTGGAGGCGCTTGCATGCGGGATCGGCGGCGGCGGCGTGTAGACCGTGGTGGCGCCCGGAACATCGCTTGCGAGCGTGGTGACGCCGGAAAGCCAATCCTCAAGCTCGATATAGAACCGGTTCTGGGACTGGCTCGATTGCAGATCGAGAAAGCCGAGAATAAGCGAGCCGCCCAGCCCGAAAAGCGAAGACGAGAACGCGGTGCCCATGCCGGACAATGGGGCCTGCAAGCCGTCTTTCAAGTCTTCGAAAATCACGCCCGCGTCATTCTGGCCCACATCGAGCGCGTTGATCGTGTTTGCAACCGAACTCACGGTTTCCAAAAGCCCCCAGAACGTGCCCAACAGACCAAGGAAAACGAGAAGGCCGATCAGATAGCGTGAGATGTCACGGGCTTCGTCCAGCCGCGTTGCAATCGAATCAAGGATTGAGCGCATGATCTGGGGGGTAATCACCATGCGTCCCGAGCGCTCGCGCAGCATGGTCGCCATGGGTGCGAGCAGCGTCGGCATTTCGGCGCTCTCAATGCCCGGGTCGGCGACCCGGAAACGGTTCACCCATCTGATTTCCGGATAAAGCCGGACAATCTGGCGGACCGTGTATCCGATCCCGACAATGAGGGTGAACAGGATGAGCCCGTTCAGAAACGGGTTCGCGAGAAAGGCCGTGAATAGCTGGCGTGAAATGACCGTGGCGACAGCCAAGGCGATGGCCAGGAAAACCGCCATCCGAATGAGATAGATGTTGGGAGCCGAAAGTCGTCTCTGCTCAACCAAATCGGCCATCGTTACTCATGTCCATTCCGCCGCATTCATCTTTTAACGCGACTTTGGTCCCAAGGTATAGGCCGATTTCGCAACGGGTCGTGGAAAGAATGGCCTCATGAAAGAGACCTGCGTGGCAGAGGATTGTGGCAATTATCCCGCAGGCGCGGTGCGCTTTGCAGCTTCTTTGAGCGCGCGTAGAAGCGCGTCGTGAACGGCCTCGTTGCCGGCGACGATGTTTCCGCTCTCAAAGATGCGCTGGCGCCCGTCGAAATCGCTGACCAAGCCCCCAGCCTCGCGGATGAGAATCAAACCGGCTGCCATGTCCCAGGGCTTGAGATTGCGCTCCCAGAAGCCGTCAAAACGCCCCGCGGCGAGCCAGGCCATGTCGATGGACGCCGCGCCCGTCCGTCTGATGCCCGAGGTCTGCACCTGGATGTGGGCGAGTTCGCGGATAAAGCTGTCATGGTTGCCGCGGCCCATGTGCGGGACGCCGCAGGTGATAACCGCATCGCGGAGGTCGCGCCGCGCAGCGACGCGGATGCGGGCGTCGTTCAGGAAAGCGCCAGTGCCTTTCTCCGCTGTGTAGAGTTCATCCATCACCGGATTGTAGATAACGCCCGCCACCACCTCGCCATTGCGCTCAAGGCCGACCGAGATTCCGAACAAAGGGATGCCGTGCAGGAAGTTCGTCGTACCGTCGAGGGGATCGACGATCCAGCGGTGGGTCTTGTCGCTGCCCTCAACGGTGCCGCCTTCCTCAAGCAGGAAGCCGTAGCCCGGCCGGGCCTTTGAGAGTTCCGTCTGGATGATTTCTTCGGCCCGCTTGTCGGCGGCGGAGACGAAATTACCAGGACCTTTGAGCGAAACCTGAAGCTTTTCCACCTCGTTGAAATCCCGCACAAGGCTGCGCCCCGCCTTCATAGCGGCATTGACGATGACATTGAGGAGCGCGGAGCGGGGCATGGCGATCTCTAATCGGCGCGCTTGATGTAGGTGAGTTCGTTGGTGTCGACAACGATCCTCTCGCCTGTTGAAATGAACGGCGGTACCATGACGCGCACGCCGTTTTCCATCATGGCGGGTTTGTAGGATGAGGAGGCCGTCTGCCCTTTCACGACGGGCTCGGCTTCGGTGACTTCCAAGGTCACCTGATCGGGCAGCGAAATGCCGAGCGGCTTGCCCTCATGGCTTTCGACCGTCACCGTCATGCCGTCTTGCAAGAAGGCGGCGCGCTCGCCGACGAAATCCTCCGGCAGCTCGATCTGGTCGTAGGTTTCCATGTCCATGAAGACGAGCATGTCGCCCTCGCGGTAGAGGAACTGATAGTCCTTTTGTTCGAGGCGCACGCGCTCGACGGTCTCAGACGCCCGGAAGCGTTCATTCAGCTTCGTGCCCTCAACAATGTGTTTCAGTTCAACCTGGTTGAAGGCGCCGCCCTTGCCAGGCTTCACGGCCTGCGTCTTCACCGCGACCCAGAGGCCGCCCTTGTGCATGATGACATTGCCGGGACGGATTTCATTGCCGTTGATTTTCATGGAATTTCCGAATGCGTCTTCGTGTGGCGTGATGAGAAGAGGGCGTCGCGTTCAGCTTTTTCAGGAACGCGGAATCCGCCTGTCCCATGCCTCAGGGCGGCCGGAAAGGCAAGCGACTATGCCGTGTCCGCCGTTCTCTTTGGAAATAATCGCCGATGACCCTTTCGTGGTATTTCCGCAACACCTATATGGAACGCGGGTGCCGCTTCCGGGCCCGAAAGTTGGGTGCTTGTCTTGCTTTTCCAAGAGGGCGCACCGTCATTTGAGATATGGTATTTGCCGCCGCGTCGTGCAGGCTTTTTAACAGATGCATCCGGGGCGGGCGATGGAGGTCGCAGATGAATTTCGACAACTACACTGAACGGGCGCGCGGTTTCGTTCAATCGGCACAAGGCCTCGCTTTGCGCGAAGGTCATCAGCAGTTTTCGCCTGAGCACCTTTTGAAGGTGCTGCTTGATGATGAAGAGGGGCTTGCGGCGGGCCTCATCCAGTCCGCTGGCGGCGATGCCGAAGAAGCGCTTCGGCAAACCGAACAGGCGCTTGGGAAATTTCCGAAAGTCGAAGGCAGTGCGGGGCAGCTTTATCTGTCGCCGCAACTGGCCCGTGTCTTTGAGCAGGCAAAGACCGTTGCCGAGAAAGCCGGCGACAAGTTTGTGACGGTCGAGCGGCTGCTCGTCGCTTTGGCGCTCGAAAAGAGCTCCGGCGCGCAGAAAGCGCTCGTGGCCGCCAATGTGACCCCCAACAATCTGAACCAGGCGATCAACGATCTGCGCAAAGGGCGCACGGCCGATTCGGCCTCCGCCGAAAACCAATACGATGCGCTCAACCGTTATGCCCGCGATCTGACCGAGGCGGCGCGCGACGGCAAGCTCGATCCAGTCATCGGCCGGGACGAGGAGATCCGCCGCACCATCCAGGTGTTGTCACGGCGCACCAAGAACAATCCCGTTCTGATCGGTGAACCGGGTGTTGGCAAGACGGCGATCGTCGAGGGGCTTGCCTTGCGCATCGTCAATGGCGACGTGCCCGAAAGCCTCACCAACAAAAGGCTGCTGGCGCTTGATATGGGCGCCCTCATCGCCGGTGCGAAGTATCGCGGCGAGTTCGAGGAACGCTTGAAGGGCGTGCTCTCCGAAATCGAGACTGAGGCCGGCCGCGTTGTCCTCTTCATCGACGAAATGCACACCATTGTCGGCGCCGGCAAGGCCGATGGTGCGATGGATGCGTCCAATCTCTTAAAGCCCGCGCTTGCGCGCGGTGAACTGCATTGCGTCGGCGCCACGACGCTCGATGAATATCAAAAGCATGTTGAAAAGGATGCAGCCCTTGCCCGGCGCTTCCAGCCGGTTTTCGTGTCCGAGCCGACCGCCGAAGACACGGTTTCGATCTTACGCGGGCTGAAGGAAAAATACGAGTTGCACCATGGCGTGCGGATCACCGATTCGGCGCTTGTCGCTGCCGCCACGCTGTCAAATCGTTATATCAGCGACCGGTTCCTCCCGGATAAGGCGATCGACCTGGTGGACGAGGCAGCCTCGCGGCTCCGCATGCAGGTGGACTCGAAACCGGAAGCGCTCGATGAACTCGACCGTAAGATCATTCAACTCAAGATCGAGCAAGAGGCTCTGAAGAAGGAGACCGATAAAGCTTCACGGGACCGGCTTGAAAAGCTGAAGGAAGATTTGGCCGGACTTGAGGAACAGTCGGCGGTGATGACGCAGAAGTGGCAGTCTGAGAAATCGAAGGTCACCGAGGTGCAGACGCTGAAAGAGCAGCTCGACGAGGCCCGCACCGATCTTGAAAAAGCGCAACGCTCCGGCGACTTGGCGCGCGCGGGCGAACTCGCCTACGGCGTGATTCCCGATTTGGAAAAGCGTCTGGAAATGTTTGAAGAAACGGGTGACACCGTTGTCGAAGAGGCCGTACAGCCCGATCATGTGGCCCAGATCGTCTCGCGCTGGACTGGCATTCCGGTCGACAAGATGCTCGAGGGTGAGCGCGAAAAGCTCCTCCATATGGAAGAACAGTTGGCAGCCCGGGTCGTCGGTCAGGACGAGGCGGTGACGGCGGTTTCGACGGCCGTGCGGCGGGCGCGGGCGGGCTTGCAGGATCCGAGTCGGCCGATCGGCTCATTTATTTTCCTCGGACCCACCGGCGTCGGGAAGACCGAACTGACAAAGGCGCTTGCCGCTTTTCTCTTCGATGATGAGCACGCGCTCATCCGGCTCGACATGTCAGAATACATGGAAAAGCATTCGGTTGCGCGTCTCATCGGCGCACCGCCCGGCTATGTGGGCTATGAGGAGGGTGGCGCACTGACGGAAGCCGTGCGCAGACGCCCCTATCAGGTCGTGCTTTTCGACGAGATCGAAAAGGCGCACCCCGATGTCTTCAACGTCCTGCTGCAGGTGCTCGATGACGGACGGCTGACCGACGGTCAGGGCCGCACGGTCGATTTCCGCAACACGCTTATCATTATGACCTCCAACCTCGGTGCGGAATTCCTCGTCAATCAGGGCGAGGGCGAGCCGGTCGATGCGGTGCGCGATCAGGTGATGGATGTGGTGCGTCTCAACTTCCGCCCTGAATTCCTCAACCGCGTCGATGAGATCATTCTCTTCCAGCGGCTCCGGCGCGAGAATATGGCGGCCATCGTCGATATCCAGATTGAGCGGCTGCAAGCGCTGCTTGAGGATCGCAAGATCAGGCTTGAACTGGACGAAGCGGCGCGGACCTGGCTGGCCGACAGGGGCTACGACCCAGCTTATGGTGCGCGCCCGTTGAAGCGCGTGATCCAGAAGGAGGTACAGGACCCGCTGGCTGAAATGATTCTCGCAGGGCGTATCGCCGATGGATCGGGTGTTGCTGTTTCAGCGGGAGCGTCTGGCTTGGTCTTTAACGGCGCCGGTGTGGAGGTGGCGGCGTAGGTTCCCGTTCCTCGCTGTCATTCCCACTCCGGGCCGGGGTGAGGGGGGGCGGCTCCAGCCGGAACCCATCATTCCAACATGCGGATTTATTGCTGGTGATTTCGGTTTTCGCCGCAGTGATGAAGGCAGGCGTGCTGTGAATGCGCTTGTCGATTGGGTTACAGGCCAAGCCGGGGATATGGGGCCTGATGGTATGGGAACGGGTTGCCCTGCCCCCGCCAAGCCTCGGAAGACTTTTGAACTCAGCGCTGCTCGGCGAAGCGGGTGTCAATGACACCTGCATGGGCGGCGCCGATCGCGCCGAATGACGGCGCACTGGCGTCCCACTGCGGCGTTTCAACGGACGCGCTTACCATAGGATCGCTGTTCATGAGAGTGTCGATGCGGGCTCTTTCCTTCTCAAATGCAAGAAGGATTTCGCCCTGCAGCGTGCGGCCGCGCGGCAAGCGGATACGCAGCGGATCCACATAATTGCCGTTCACCAGAACCTCGTAGTGAAGATGCGGACCTGTGGAAAGGCCGGTCGAGCCCACATAGCCGATCACTTGTCCCTGGCTCACCTGAACGCCTTCTTCAATGCCGCTCGCAAAGCCGTTCATATGCGCATACGCCGTTTCGTAACCATTGGCGTGACGAAGCCGCACGTAATTGCCGTAACCGCCTTTGCGCCCCGCCTTGACCACCTTACCGTTGCCAGCAGCTAGAATGGGTGTGCCGCGCGGCGCGGCCCAGTCGACGCCCTGGTGCATTTTCCGGTAGCCGAGAATGGGGTGACGGCGCATGCCGAAGCCCGAGCGGAAGCGGCCGCCGTTCATCGGTTTGCGGATCAGGAACTTCTTCGCGCTCCGTCCTTCGGGATCGTAATAGTCGATGACGCCGTCATCGGGCGTACGGAATCGGTAGAACTGAGCCGTCTGGCCGCGAATTGTCATTGAGATCATCAGCGGCTTGGTGTCTTCTTCCGACTGCTCCCGCCCGGCTTCCGGCATCTCGAAGAAAATTTCGATCGCATCGCCCGGCTGAACACTCCGCTTGAAGTCCACGTCATAGGCATGGACGCGCACCATCTTGCTTAGGATTTCTTCCGGGATGCCGTGTTTATGGCCTGTTTCGTAAAGGCTGCGATAGATATTAAGCCGTCCGGCTGAGGGTTGTGGCACACTGACAATGGCCGACTGCGGTACGGCGCTTGACGGGTCGCTCAGGGACGTGAAGCCGCCTGCGGGAATGCGCGCGGCTGTGACCAGATGCTTCGTGCCGTCAAAAATACTGACCCGGTCGAGCACCATGTCTGCGAGGTTGACATCAGGATCGGTATCGCCCTGCGGCCGCATCATAGCGACTCGAATTTCATCGCCCGGCTTTAAATGGCGCGGATCGAAATCGTCGCCGAAACTCTCCGCAATCGCTTTCGCTTCGCTCGGCGCAACGCCCGTGCCGCCGAGGATCGATGCAAGCGTATCGCCCGAATCGACAATCCGGGTCTGGACGGCGTCAGGCTTAAAGGCGGCATTTTCGGGCTCCGTTGAGGTCTTCGCGATCATGGTCGTGTTCGCCGGTTCAACCCCGATGCCGCTCCATATCTCCGGAACACCGAGCCCGGCGGCGGCAAGCGCGCCGTCAGACAGGCTACCATCACCGGGGGTGGCGTAAGCCGTGGGCGCAATCTGCGGCCGGAAGGCAAGCGCGTTTCCGGTGCCGAAGGGTGCAACGGCGCGTATCGCCTCAAGCGCTTCAGCATCGCTGAGCACGGTTGTCTCGTCGACATCGACATCCGCAAGCGCGAAGTCGCTCACCCGCGTCGTGAGTTGCGGAACATCGGCTTCTTCTGTGTCTTCCGCTTCGGCTTCAGGTTCGTCTGAGAAGATGCCGGCGGTAGAGTAGATGCGCAGAGGGTTGAAATCGGGAAGATCGGCGGAGACGCCGGAGGAGGTGAGTTCAAGCGGGGCCACAAGGCGCATATACGGACGGATTCGGATAAACTCTTTGTTTCCCATGCGGGTGACCGCAGTCGACTGGATCACGTGGCGCTGGACTTCGACTTCCTGGCTTGGGACAAACTTGTCACCCTTCACACCTGAGCGTTCGTTATCGGACGCTGCCAGGTCGTCCCCCGTCCGTCCTTCCCAACCCGGTAAAGGCTGGGCAAAACGGAGATTGCCGTTCACCGAGGAATAAAGCGCCGCGGAAAAAAGGCCGAGGCCGGCAACGCCCGTGATCATGGCGCTGGCAAACCAGCGCAGGCTCAATCCACCGCGGCGGAAATTGGGTGAATCATCGGCCGAAATGTCGAGCGGTGGCTCATCGCCCAGATCGATCCGGATGCCCTTTTCAATGCGCGCGCGATTCACCTTGGACGCTGCCTCGAACTCTTTCGGATTCGGTAAGATTTATTCGAGAAAATCGGCCGGACCATGCCGAGAACATGTTCGCGTGTCAACGATTTGCGTGTCTCTGGCCGCATATATCGTCTCCTTTTTTCACGGCCGATTTCAGCAAATGTGAAACGCTCCAACGGCTTTTGCCATCGAAAACGCATACCGCCAAACCGTCATGGCATCATCATGGCGGCTTCTTTATGAAAAGGTGGTGAAATAAATCAAAATCAGTTATTGACACCGAAGGGTCATAAACCCTATATCCCTGTCCGCGCCGCAAACGAGCGGCGCTTGACTTTTCCGAAAACGTGGCGATATCCTGTCGGTCTTTCGGCAATGGTGAAAGTCGCTTTTTGGTGTGGGCCTTTCCGGTCCGACGAAGGTCTCCTTCGCGCTATTTGACAGTTGAAGAGGAAGAAAGAGAAACGCAGACGGCGGCGTCCTTGCGGGGACCGCGCGAGCGGTCCGCTTAAGAGACTTCGGCAGTTTGCGTTACTCGAACCAAACGCCATGCCTGGCTTGCCAGGCTGGTGATTGTGTTCGGGAACTCGTCTATGAAGAGTGATTAAGCGCAAGCGATCAGCCGATCAGATATCTCAATTCAACTTGAGAGTTTGATCCTGGCTCAGAACGAACG
>JAKSCL010000343.1 GCA_022360615.1 Hyphomicrobiales bacterium | reverse complement strand
CGCATCTTCCGGACCGCTTGCCTAAACCCTTGTTTTAACTCGCGAAAAAGGGATATGCATGATCACTCTCAAAAAATCTTGTCGACAAACGACAATGTGCTTACACTGAAACACCTCTGGTTGCACGGGACGCGGACAGCCTGACCGGAACGCCCGGCAAGTGCCGTTCCGGCGAGGGCTGCGAGGCGCACCCGTTGGCGCCAGGGACCATGTGGGTATTGGCCGGTGTCAGTCTCCGGTGCCCGACGGGGCCTCAATTCGGGCCCGCCCCACGTTCCGCGAGGCAACTCTCGGCTGATCGGGACATGGGTAGGCCGAAAGGAGGGGAGTGAGATGCAAGTTTTGGGAGGTTTATCGCGATGGTGAGATCGACAGGCGGCGTTAAGCGGCTGGTTATCGCTGAACGGAACGGACCGAAGGATCAGTCCGGTTTGTTTGGATGCAAGTCCCGGTTCCCAGCCTTTTTGTTTTTCGGGTTCGCCCTTGCGGCGACCCTTCTCCTTCAGTCCGCGCCGGCCGTTGCCGAGGATGTGAAGGCCAATCTCAATCATGAAATGACGGGCACGGTCGTCGACGAGGCCGTGCAGCGCATGGCCGAAAAGGTTGCCGGGGAGACTGACGGACGCATCGACATTACCGTTCACTCGCGCGGCGAGATGGGCGGCGAGCGCGCCATGTTCGATCTCATGCAGGGCGGAGCCATCGAACTCGGCATTACGGGCGCCGCGATCATTTCAGCGGTTGCGCCCGAATATGGCGTGCTCGACACGCCCTATCTGATCGTCTCGCCGGAGCACTTGAAAAAGGTCGTCGAAGGCGAGATCGGCGAGGCGTTCCGCCAGACGGTTCTCGACAATAAGGGCATCAGGGTGCTCGCCTGGATGGACCGGCCGCCGCGCCACGTCACGACAAAAGGCCGGGTCGTCAGGAAGCCGGAGGATATGGCCGGCATGAAAATCCGTATCCGCGAGATTCCGGTCCAGGTCGAAGCCTTCCGCATGCTCGGGGCGAGCCCCGTGCCGATAGCTTTCGGTGAAGTCTACACCGCCTTGCAGACCGGGGTGATCGACGCCCAGGAGAATCCGCTCGGGATCACGCTCGGCAGCAGTTTCGACGAGGTGCAGGACCATGTGATCCTGACCGGTCACGTCCGTGAGGTGCAATGGCTCATCGTCTCCGATGCCTGGTGGCGGACACTCAGCGCGGAGGATCAAGACATCATTGCGGATGCCGCCCGCGAGGCAATGCAATGGGGGCAGGAAAAGGTCTATGGGCAGGATGCGGCCCATCTGGAAGAGGCCAAAGCGCGAGGCATGAGTGTGATCGAACTCAGCCCGGAAGAGCTAAAGGTGTTCCAGAACGGTGTGGCGGCTCTGCCTGAACGTTTCGCCGATGTCTGGAAGGAAGGCCTATTCGAGCAAATCGCCGATCTCGCCGACTGAGGCGGCGGGCTTTGGCCAGCGCCGAAGCGGGCGCGGCCAAGGGAAAGCATCGAGCATGGGAAGGCGCCCGAGACCGCAGCGCCTTCCCTTCGCCGACGCCATAACAAGATACGAGGAGACCGAAGCGTGATCCCGGTCATCATGAAGCTGCCGAATGCCCGCAAGGTCGTGCGCCTGTTGGGCGAGACCAGCCCGGAAATGGAAGTGCTCGTCCTCTACGACCCGCTCACGGCATCTAATGCCGAGGCGCTGGCGCTCGCCGTGACCGAGGTCGGTGCGTCCCTGAGCATGATGCAGGCGATGCCCGGTGGCCATCATGGCAGCCAGCTTTCACGGCCGGTTGCCGCAGCGATGAAGGCAAGCGATCTGATCATCGCGCCCATGCGGCAGAATGTGGCCCATACGGAGGCGCGGCGGGAAGCCCAGGAGGCGGGCGCGAAAGTCGTATGCTTGCCGGAGGCCGACGGCGAGGATTTCTTTCTCGCGCGGGGCTGGCAGGCTGATTTCGAAGCGCTGCGACCCAAGATCGATGCGCTGGCAGCGGCTTTCCATGAGGCCAAAACGGCACGTGTACACTCAAGCCTTGGAACCGACATCACGATGAGCATCGAGGGCCGTCGCGGCCGCTCCTTGAACGGCTTCGCGAACACGGTCGACATTTCCGCCGGTTATTGCCTGGAGGCCAGTATCGCACCTGTCGAGGGGACCGCGGAAGGCAAGATTGTCGTCAATGCCAGCATCCCGGGCGTTGCCCTGATCGAAAAGGCGCCCGTCGAAATTCTTTATGAGAAGGGTATGGCGGTTTCGATTACGGGCGGGCCGGAAGCGGATGCCTTCCGCAGTCTGCTGGCCAGCTTCGACGACCCGAATGTCTATAATCTTGGAGAACTCGGTGTCGGAATGAATCCGGAGTGCACGCTCGACGGCACGATGCTCAGCGACGAAAGTGTCTGGGGCGGCATCCAGCTTGCACTCGGAACGAGCGCACCGGGAGGGAAGTGCCGTGCCGCGGCCCACTACGACACGGTTTTGACCGGAGCGGTGCTTGAACTTGACGGCAAGCCCGTCTTCGAAGGAGAGGCGTTCCTGCTCGGGGTATAGGCCGACGCTCGCCATGGAAGGTGATCGCAAATGAGAACGACCGGAGGCAATTCACTGCATTCGCGCGATGTCGCCCATGTGCTTCATCCCTACACGAATGCGCGCCTTCATGAGCGCAAGGGCCCGGTTGTCATCGCGCGCGGAAAAGGCGTCCATGTCTATGACGATGAGGGCAAGGAATATATTGATGGCCTGGCCGGACTCTGGAGCGTTGCCGTCGGCTTCGGGGAGGAGCGGCTTTCACGGGCGGCCATGCGCCAGATGGATATTCTTCCCTATTACCACACATTCTCACACAAAAGTCATGATCCCTGCATTGCACTGGCGGAAAAGCTCGTCGACATCACGGACGATCGGCTGAGCCATGTCTTTTTCACGAACTCGGGCTCCGAAGCGACCGATACCGTTGTCAAGCTCATCTGGTACTACAACAACGTCCTCGGACGGCCGGAAAAGAAAAAGATCATTTCGCGTTTCGGTGCCTATCACGGCGTGACCGTGGCGGCTGGAAGCCTGACGGGCCTGCCTTGGGTTCATGCCGATTTCGATTTGCCCATCGCGAACATCATTCATACGGCATGTCCGCACCACTCCCGCTTTGCGGCTGACGGCGAGGACGAGGACGCTTTCTCTCAGCGCATGGCGGATGAACTCGAGCAGCTCATCTTGAGCGAAGGGCCGGACACCGTGGCGGCATTCATCGGGGAACCGGTCATGGCCGCAGGCGGCGTAATCGTGCCGCCGGCAGATTACTGGAAAAAGATTCATGCGGTCTGCCGGAAATACGATGTGCTCCTCATTGCCGATGAAGTGATCACGGGCTTCGGGCGGCTCGGGCGGATGTTCGGTTGCGAGTGCTTCGGTATCGAGCCCGACATGCTCGTTTTGTCGAAGCAAATCACCTCATCCTATATGCCCCTGGCCGCCGTTCTCATGACGGACGAACTCTATGACGCGATTGCAGACGGCAGCGAGGCGGTCGGCACGCTCGGTCATGGCTTTACCGGAAGCGGCCATCCGGTTGCGACGGCAGTCGCCCTGGAAAGTCTGAAGGTGATCGAGGAGCGCGATTTGGTGTCGAACGCGGCGGCGATGGGCGAGGCGTTGCGTGACAGACTGCATAAGTTGAAAGACCATCCGCTGGTCGGCGAGGTGCGTGGCTGTGGCTTGATTGCGGCCGTCGAACTGGTGGCTGAAAAGCGGTCGAAACGCTCAGTCGAGCCGGAAGGCCGTCTCGGGGCTTATGTCTTCGAGCGCGCCCACAACCATGGCCTGATCCTGCGCAATATCCGCGACAGTATTGCGTTCTGCCCGCCGTTGATCGTCTCTGAAGACCAAGTCGAAGAGATCGTCGACCGTTTTACGAAAACCCTCAACGACGCCGCCGTCTTGTTCAAGGACGGCGCCTTCCTTGGTGACGGCCGCGCCTGAGACGCCCAACGGTCCGACAGTCAAGAAAGAGAAATCGCCAATATGCTCGACCTTCCCGGACTGGACAGTCGTCTCAAAGCCGAAATCGCCGAAAACGGCGTTTGCATCGTCACGATTAACCAGCCGAAACGCCGGAATGCGCTTTCACTCGCAATGTGGCAAGGCCTTGCCGATATCTTCAGCCATGCCTCAGCCGCCCGTGAAATCCGTTCCGTTATTTTGACAGGGGCAGAAGGCGACTTTTCGAGCGGGGCGGATATCAGTGAATTCGATGACCTGAGACACAGCGCGGAGTCGGCCGCATTCTACGACGCCGAGAACGACCGGGCGGTTGAAGCCATTCGGCGATGCTCAAAGCCGACCATTGCCGCCATGTCTGGCTGCGCGATCGGCGGCGGCCTCAGTGTTGCGCTCGCTTGTGACTTCCGCGTGGCGGACCCATCACTAAGGACCGGCATTCCCGCTTCGCGACTGGGCGTGCTCTACAGCATCGTCGATTGCCAACTGCTCTACGACCGATTGGGCGCCACGTCGGCCAAGGAGATCCTGTTTTCAGGACGGCTGTTCGGTCTTGAGGATGCCACGCGTCTTGGACTTGTCGACCGCGTGGCTGACGGCGACCAATACGGCTTCGATGTGGCGCACGCATTTGCCCTGGAATGCGCCATGGGCGCGCCGCTGTCGGTGCAAGGGCACAAGGCCATCTTCGATGCCATTGAAGCGGGAGAACTCGAAAACCGGCGGGTTGATCTGCAGATTCTTATCGATCGCGCTTTTGACAGTGAAGACTACGCGGAAGGCCGCCGGGCCTTTGCGGAGCGGCGGGAGCCTATTTTCAAGGGCGATTGAGTGGACGATCGCGCCGATGCTGTCGCGCGCGGCAGGCGGCGCCAGTCGACTGCGGTTTCAACCTCGCCACGCCGCACCAGCTGATCCGATCAAATGGCCAGAGTAAGCAGCGAACGAAGGCAACCGCCGGGAGATGCAAAAGCCCGGCAAACCGGCGGCTGCCCTTGACCCATTAGATAACAGAATCGAATTGTAGCGAGCTTGGTTAGGGGTGAAATAGGATTGGTCAGCCAGAGTATGAGCAGTAAATGAACCGCGTTGCGCGCCACCCATCACCCAAACCTGAAACCCACGATGAAAGCCCGCGTCGTCTCGTGTGGACGAGGTCGAGAAGGCGCGGTGCGTCACTTATTGATATTGTTGAATGAAATTCGTTGCTGAGGACCGTTGCCGCCGATCCCCCGACAGAAGCCATCTCTCTTCTATGGCAACTTGGGCGCTCTTTAATGGCAATATTGCTTACACACATGACCTTTCAACACTGGTCCACCAAGTGCTCTCCGTCATCGTCCAACGCGGTGGCGCTCGAGCCGCCGCGTTGTTCGAAATCCTCCGCCGACGCGGTCCGCTCAAGAAAGTGCATCCCGATCTCTTCGTAAGCTTCCTTAGACGTCTGGACGACCGCGAGGTCGCCATGACTTCCAAAGGCCCGGACGCATCCGTTTCAGCACTTGGTCGATTGGCAATAGAATGCAGTCAAGGTGCGGATGAGGTGGGTCGGGCGCTAAGCGAACTCTCGACGGAACCTGCCCCTGATGGCCGCTACCTTGCCAGACTGGTAGCGAACCTGCGTACCGAGAAGTTCCACCCGGTCTTATCAGACGGCCTCCTGGCCGAGGATGTTGCCTCCTCATGCTTGGTCGCAGATCGCGTGCCGGGGCCGGCTCGAGCGATAGTCGACGGCTGTACCTGACCATCAGTTGGCAAGCCGGATGTATTTTGTCTGGCCGGAAAAATCAGTCCTTCGCCGTGTCGCTCAACGCCTATGACGCGAAGAGGGGCTGCAACTTTGACCACGAAACATTGTAGCTGGAGAAACAGACGATCCAGTTGGCCGTTTGGCCGACCGAGCGCATAGACGGCTCCTGGTGGCGACGCGGAACTCAGACGTGCGCCGCTGATCTACGGAGCAGAAAGCACAGGGATTGGTGGCGGCTTCTCAGCGCGGCTCTGGAAAGTTATTTAAAATCAATAGTTATAGGAAAAAATGGTAGCGGAGGAGGGACTCGAACCCCCGACACGCGGATTATGATTCCGCTGCTCTAACCAGCTGAGCTACTCCGCCACGGCGCTTGCGCATCATGGCATGCGAAAGCGTTGAGATAGAAGGCGCACCTTCTCGTGTCAATGCGCTTGAGCACCTGGCACGCCGTAACGCGCCGTGGTTTCGGCTCCGGTCAAGCCGAAAGCGTCGCACCCTTTGCGCGTTCCGCCACCATATGCGTGAGGCTGTCGGTCCTGCGGATAAAGCCGCCGCCAAGCACACGGCAGGGACCGTGCTCGGCTTCGTAGAACACGCAGGCCTGACCGGGGGCGACGCCCTCCGCGCCACCCGCGAGTTCGACCGTGGCGACACCATCGCCGCCGACGCGCAGAACCGCCGGTTGCTGCGGTTTAGTGGACCGGATCTTCACGTGAATGTCGAGACCGCTGCGCGCCGCTTCGCCGATGGGGCCGTCACCCAGCCAGTTCACGTCGTCGAGCACGATCTCGTGGGTCTTGAGCGCCTCGCGCGGACCGACGATGACGCGGGCGGCTGCGGCCTCAAGCCGGATGACGTAAAGCGGTTCGCCGAGAGAAATGCCAATGCCGCGCCGCTGGCCGACCGTGTAATGAATGATGCCGTTATGTTTGCCGAGAACACGGCCGTCCACATGGACGATCTCGCCGGGATTGCCCGCCTCCGGACGCAATTTCTGGATGATGTCGCTGTAGCGCCCATCGGGCACAAAGCAGATGTCCTGGCTGTCCGCCTTAGCGGCGACGGGAAGCGCGAAATGCTCAGCCAGAGCGCGCACCTCCGGTTTCTTCATTTCGCCGAGCGGGAAGCGCACGAAATCGAGCTGGTCCTGCGTGGTGGCAAACAGGAAGTAGCTTTGGTCGCGGCCGCTGTCTGCGGCGGCATAGAGCGCCCGGTGGCCATCGGGCCGCTTCCGGCTTGAGACATAATGGCCCGTCGCCAGCGCATCGGCGCCCAGGTCGCGGGCGGTCGCGAGCAAATCCTTGAACTTGATTTCGCGGTTGCAGGCAACGCAGGGAATGGGCGTCTCACCGTTCAGATAGCTGTCGGCGAACTGGTCGATCACGGCCTCGCGAAAGCGGCTTTCGTAGTCGAGAACGTAATGCGGCATGTCGAGCGTTTCGGCGACGCGGCGCGCATCGTAGATATCCTGGCCAGCGCAGCAGGCGCCCTTTCGCTTCGTCGCTTCCCCGTGGTCGTAAAGCTGCAATGTGAGGCCAACGGCGTCATAGCCTGCCGACTTCAGAAGCGCCGCAACCACGGATGAATCGACGCCGCTCGACATGGCGACGACGACCTTCGTGTCGCTGGGCGCCTTATCAATGTCGAGCGATACGTCACCGGCTGCCGGTGACAGATTATGGATGCCGGGTGACATTGTTTGGCGCACCTTTTTTCATCCGTGTTCTCAAGGCTTCCTGTTGAGGGTGTTCCGGCCCTGCAGCGAGGACTTAACCGGCAGAATTTGCCTGCCCGGCAAGCAAGACGCGCTTTCCCCATTGGTCTACGTGAAATTTCTATATGGGTTTTCTGAGGTTTTTTCCAGATTGCGATTGGCCCGGCTTTTGCTTAGATAATGATGCCGACCATTGGATAAGACGGGCAAGGGGTAATAAAAGCATGGAGAATGCCTCCATTTCCGCCGAGTTTGGATTGGACGCTGTGATCGGGCGGCAAAACGCCCGCGCGAACGCACGCAATGCCTTTCCCGAGGATTTTGCGGACTTTCTCAAACCGCAGCCGGAGGAGCAGCCGGCGCCGCGGCGGGCCGAGCGGAACGAGTGGAACGAGCGTCCGGAACGCTCCGAACGGCCGGAGCGCCCAGATGCCGCAGAAAGGCGGGCTGGAGAGGTAAGAGAGCGGGACGGTACCGACCGGTTGGCCGAAGAACGTGAAACCCGTGATCGCCAAGCCAACGACGCCGCGCCATCGCGCGACCGCGACGACCGCGCCGATGCCTTTGATGACCGGCCCGATCATGACCGTTCGGATAAGGGTGGGCGCGATGCCGCTTCACCTGATGAAGGCAATGGCGGAAACCACAAGGACGACGGAGGGAACAGCCATCGGGACAAGGAGAACGCCGATATCGGCGGCGGTCCTTCGAAAGCCACCTCCGGTGACGGAACGGCTTCAAATGGCGACAGCCCGGCCGCCGGCGAGGTGGTGCAAGCGGTTGAGGGTGCGGCGGCGAATCAAACCGCTGCGGTTCCAAGCATGGTTCCCGGTCTCTCCGCTGTCGAGGGCGAAGTGTCGCAGAACCAGCCGGTCAAGCCTCCCGCTGCACCGGGTGCTGGCGCAGGTGCGGTAAACGGTGCGGGTGCCGCCGTTGACGGCAGGATGGGCAGTGCGCCATTGCCCGCGGATACGGCGCCTTTCGTAAGCGACGAGGCTCCGGCGGACACGCCGGAGCTTGCGGCGCGGCAGGCTGCGGCAAACACGGCAGCCGCCCAGGAGCAGGTGCGGGCAGCCGCGGTGGAAGCAAGCGCGGCCGCACAGGCACCGGCAGCAAAGAACCAGATTACCTCGCCGGATACCGGCGCGACGCTGCCCGGCGGCGGGGTTGAGACCCTCATGGCCCAGAACAAGCCAAGGCAAAATGCCATCGCCGCGCAGCAGACCGTACAGACTGTCATTCAGAATACAGGCGGTGGTGCGCAGACGAAGACGGCAAATGCAGCGGCGCTCGCGGCAAGTGCTGCGGCGGTGCAGCGGGACGTTTCCGGCGGACAGCGGATCGCACCCGATCCCACCTTCCTGCCGAACCTTTCCGAAAGCGCAAAGGGCCAAGCCATCGAAATCAAGAACCCGGTGACGCCCGGCCAGCGCAGCCAGAACGCCGGTTTGCCGGTCCGTGTGGATACGCTTGCTCTTCGGATCACGAGCGCTGCGCAGGCCGGTCAGCGGCAGTTCGAGATCATGCTCGATCCGCCCGAACTCGGCCGGATCGATGTGAAACTCGAGTTTTCAAGCGATGGTCAGTTGCGCGCCCATCTTACCGCCGAGCGGCATGACACGCTCGATCTCCTGCAAAGGGATGCGCGCATGCTGGAGCGCACGCTTCAGACGCAAGGCCTGAAGATGGAAGACGGAAGCCTGCAATTCTCATTACGCGATCAAGGCAATGGGCAAGGTGACCGCGCGGCCAATGGCGATGGCACGGGGCTCAATGGCGATATCGATACGGATGCGGGCGAGACCGAGGATGTTCCCATTCCAATACGCCAGATCGCCCT
>JAKSCL010000341.1 GCA_022360615.1 Hyphomicrobiales bacterium | reverse complement strand
TCCAGCCGGGACCTGGAGCTGGTCATCCGCGAAGGCCAGTTCCGTGAGGATTTGTTTCACCGCCTCAGTGTTGTGCCGATCCGCGTCCCGTCATTGAAGGAGCGGCGCGAGGATATTCCCGATCTCATCCACCATTTCATGGACCAGATCGCGGGCCAGACAGGTCTGCCACGCCGGAAAATCGGCGATGATGCCTTGGCGCTTCTTCAATCCCACGATTGGCCAGGCAATCTCCGTCAGCTCAGAAACAATGTCGAGCGCTTGATGATTCTCACAGGCGGCGGTCCGGAGACGGTGGTGACCGCCGATATCTTGCCGGCGGAAGTCGGCGAGGCACTTCCGCCCGTTGCGAATGGAGGAGGGGGAGGGGCGGAGCAGATCATGGCCCTGCCGCTGCGCGAGGCGCGCGAGATTTTCGAACGTGAGTATCTCGCCGCCCAAATCAACCGCTTTGGCGGCAATATTTCCCGCACTGCCGAGTTCATCGGCATGGAGCGCTCGGCTCTTCACCGCAAGCTCAAGACACTTGGCGTCAGCTGACGCTGCCCCAGTCGCGGTTAGGGCGCTTGCCGGGAACCGGGCTGGCGGATACACCCTTGCGGCAAAGTCGGTCGCGGAGTACGCCTTAAAAGATGCGCGTTATCATTTGCGGTGCGGGTCAGGTCGGCTATGGCATCGCCGAAAGACTGGCTTCGGAAAACAATGACGTTTCCGTCATCGATTCCTCGCCCAATCTGATCGACACCATCACCGACACAATCGATGTGCGCGGCTTCGTCGGGCATGGATCGCAGCCGGACACGCTTGCCGCGGCTGGCGCAGCCGATGCCGACATGATCGTTGCCGTGACGCTTTACGATGAAGTGAACATGGTGGCTTGCCAGGTCGCCCACTCGCTTTTCAACATTCCGACGAAAGTGGCCCGCATCCGAGCGCAAAGCTATCTTAAGCCGGAATGGGCCGATCTTTTTTCCAGCCACAACATGCCGATCGATGTGATCATTTCGCCCGAGATCGAAGTGGGCGAAATGGTCTTGCGGCGTCTTGCGCTGCCGGGCGCTTTCGACACGGTCGACTTTGCCGACGGCGAGGTGGTGGTGCTCGGCATTGCCTGCGAGGAAGACTGCCCGGTTGTTGATACGCCCTTAATGCAGTTGAGCGACCTTTTCCCCGATTTCGATGGGACGGTCATGGGCATATCGCGCGACGGCAGCGCATTTGTGCCGCGCGGACTGGATTCCATGCTTGTGGGCGATCGCGTTTACATTGCGGTCGTAGCCGATCAAGTCTCACGCGCCTTCAAACTCTTCGGCCATGAGGAAAAGCGCGCCACCCGGGTCGCCGTTTTGGGGGGCGGCAATATCGGCCTTTATGTCGCCAAGCAATTGGAGGAGCGGCAAAAACGGGCCAAGATCAAGGTCGTTGAAGCAAGCCGCGAACGGGCCATCGCGATTGCCGATGAGTTGACACGGACCGTGGTCCTGCACGGCAACGCCTTGGATGAGCAAATCCTGCGCGAAGCCGATATTCTCGAAACCGACACCATGGTGGCGCTGACCAACAACGACATGGTCAATCTGCTCGCGAGCGTCATGGCCAAATCGCTCGGCTGCCCAAGCGCGCTTTGCCTCGTCAACGACCGCAGATATCCGGGTCTTGCCCGTGCGCTCGGGCTGGAGTCGACCATCAATCCGCGCGCCATCACCATTTCGAAAATCCTTGAACATGTGCGCCGCGGCCGCATTCGCGGCGTCCATGCCGTTGAAGGGGGCGTTGGCGAGGTCATCGAAGCCGAGGCGCTTCAAACATCGCCGCTGGTCGGCAAGCCGCTTAGCGAAATCGACATCCTCGAGGGTGTGCGGCTGGGTGCGGTTTACAGGAACGGCCAGGTGATTACGCCGCGCGGCGACACGCAGATCCTGGCAGGCGACCGCGTGGTCCTTTTTGCTTTGGCCGAACGGGTCCATCAGGTCGAGCAGATGTTCCGCGTCAGCCTTGAATTTTTCTGATAGCCCCGCTCACTGCAGATGGTCGCCGTCCTTCTCCTGTTTGGCTACTTCCTTGCCGTGGCTGCGGTGTGCTGCCTGTTCCAGTCCCTCGTCGTTCTGGCGGTTGACGGCATAGCAGTTGCGGCGAACTTCTTGATTGCCACCGGCCTCATAGCTTTTGCCGCCGGAGGATTGATCCTTGCCTTTCGCGGTGTGAAAAGCGTCGCCGGGCGGTCGGCCGGCTACGGTTTTCTCGCCGTGGTCTGGACAGCGGGCCCGTTTTTTCTGGCCTTGCCGCTGAACTTTGCGATGGCCGACCTTTCCTATTTCAACGCCTATATCGAAACCGTGTCGATGTTTACGACCACGGGCTTCACGCTGATCCCCAATCTCGACGCTGTGCCAAAAAGCGTATTGCTGTGGCGCTCGATCATCTCCTGGCTGGGCGGAGCGGTGACCATTGTCACCATTCTGGTCGTCATGACGCCCGCGGCCGTCGGCGGCATGACTACGCGCCGTCTCCAAGCCACCGAATTCCAGGGGGGGGTTGGACATGTCCGTTTCATGGGCGGTGTCCGCGCGATCATCCCGCCTTATGCAATCGGAACGCTGGCGGTCTTTGTCGCACTGGTCCTGTCGGGGCTGCCGGAACTCGATGCGCTCGGATTGGCGCTTGGTGCCGTTTCCACGGGCGGCGTGGCGATCCAAGGTGGCGACATCTCGCGATACGCTAGCCCTGCTAGCGAATGGATACTGATTTTCGCGATGATCTTCGGGGCGACAAACATCTTGCTTTATCCCGCCCTGTTCTCGCGAAAGCGCATCCGCCGCCGCGAACATGCGAGCGAAAACGGGTTCGTTTTCCTTTCGGTGGCCTTGCTTGCCGTTCCGGCCACGGTTCTTCTGGCAAGCGGCGCATTGAATGCCGCCGGCCTCACCCCGGTCCAGGCGGTCCGCGAAGGGCTGTTCATCGCTGCCTCCCTGGTATCCACCACCGGGTATGAACTGCGGGAGACGAGCTTTACGGTCCTGCCATTTCCGGTTGTTCTGTTCGTCGCGTTCATTGGGGGAGCCGCCTTGTCGACCGCTGGCGGCATCAAGGTGTTCCGCTTGTTCGCCATGTTGCGCCAGGCCGGTGAGGATCTGAAAACCTTGGTCTATCCTCACGGATTGTTCGGCCATGGTCCAAAGACGGACAGGGTGGAAGCGCAAACGCAGAACGCCATTTGGGCAAGTGCTGCGTCTTTTGCGCTCCTAATCGCTTTCGTCTCGGTGGTC
>JAKSCL010000340.1 GCA_022360615.1 Hyphomicrobiales bacterium | reverse complement strand
CCCAGAATGGAAGCGAACAGCCCGCCTTCGGCAGGGTAACCGTCGATACCGAGCCGTGCTTCGCCTTCATTGGCGACCATGCGGTGCAGCAACTTGTTCTGCGCCATTATGGCGCTGCCGGACGGCTGCTGTCGGTTGAGCAGTTCATTATGAAGACGCGGGCTCTCGGGGAAGCGGCGATCCGCCAGTTCGGAGGCGATGCCGTTCAAATCGGCTTGGTGCAGCCGCTTCTTACTATAGTTCTTGCGAAACCACAGCGCATTGTCGAAGGCTTTGTGCAGCTCGGTTTCCAAAAGCGCCTGCAACGCCGCAAGCCGGGCCGAAACCTCCCGTCGGGCAACCTGGTCTCCGGCCAGTTCGGGGTGATCGTTGCTGACGTTCTCCAGCGCGATCAGTTCCCGCGCCAGCGGGACTACGGCCCATGACTGTTTGGAAATGCCGACGACGATATCGCCCTTGTCCTTGTCGCTTTTTCTCGCAGCCTTTTGACACAGGATTTCGGCGTGTTCCGTCTTTTCTCCCTCAGTCGGGGTTGCCAGCAAAAATTGTCCGCTCACGCCGTACTCCGGCTTGAAACCGGCGGCAGACTCGACGATGCCGCTGACCGGCACGATGTTCACATCGAACCACCGCATGGTGCCGGTTTCGTGGTAGTGGCGCTTGGCGAGGATCGGCTGAAGACCGGCAAGCGATTTCAGGTGTTCGAAGTCGATCTCGTCGATTTCATCAAGCGCCGTCCGGACCGCTTGTTCGATATCGAAGTCGCTGCCGGCGAATATGGCGCGAGCATCGAGGAATTTCTTGAAGATCGTGAGCGACCAGCCGTCGAGCTCGGAAAGCGCCTTCTCGATCGCCTTTGGCGACGTGTCGGGATAACAGGATCGAAGCAACTCGGAATTCGGAAGTAGGCCCGAGCGTTCCTTAAACAGGTCGATCACGGCGATGGTCTTGAGCAATCTGACATGCAACGCATCGCCGCCAAGGGACTCGCAACGTTCCAACGCTTCGGCTGCCAGCGCCCACCGGTGTCCGTCAGGCGAAGCCAGTATGGACGGCTCCAGGTTGGCGCGCAGATAGTCCCACAACCGGTCAGGGCCGTAGAGTTCGCCGTCCTTCGCATGGTTCAGGAAGTCCTGAAAACCGTGCAGTTCGGATGAATTGAGGAACCCGAAAATGCTGCGTTGGTTCTGACCGAAACGCCGCCGCGAAATCGGGCCAAGCAATGCGGCGACGACCGGGTGTAGCGGCCAGCAGTCCTCAAGCATCGAAGCCAGCCGCGAAGCACCCTCACGAGGCCGGTCGCGCCGCGCGAATGCGGCGATCGAAGATGCAAGAACGCCCGGTTTCTTCGCGATATGATCGCTCTCTATCGCACGGGAGATGAGGTCGATTTGTTCTACACCCGCCGTATCGACGACAAGGTCTATGAAGCGGCCTTGTATCTTCGCCCATTCGTCCCGCATGTCATGCGAAAGCCGATGCGCGTATTCCTCGAATGCTTGGTGCAACACGCCGACGATCAGAAGACGCCCACCACTCCGCGAAGCCGCTTCCGCAAGCTGCTGGAGGATATAGATATCCGAACCGTCCTGCGCCGCGGCTTCGAGAAACTTGCCCATCTCGTCGATGAAGAGGACAAGCCCACCGCACGTCTTTGGCTTGCATGAAGCGGCGTCTATAAGCGCCTGTATCAGGTTACTCTCGGTCCAGCCGCCGCGCGGGACACGCGGAGCGAGGCCGGTTCTTTCCGCGGCTTCGCCGATGACTGCGACGGGATCGTCACGCCTGCCGACGACGGGAAGAATGCGCCACCCCTTCGTACCCATCGGCAAGGCCTTTCGGATGGTGTTCGTCAGGCTTTGCCCGAAAACCTTGGCCGCGTGTTTCTGCAATCCAGCATCGCCGTTCAACAGCGCGGCCAGCGCAACGGCAAGGCTTGATTTGCCGCTGCCGTAGGGGCCAGTCCAGGTGAACGCACCCTGTCCGTTCTCGGCCACGTGTCGCACCATCGTGGCAAGAACTTCCGCCGAGGATTGCGGGCAGACAAAGCCATCGAGAGCGGTTGCATCCCCGAAGTCGGCGTCAATGCGGACCGATCTCAGGAAACGGCGGGCAATGCGGACGCGATCCTTCAGAAGCATCAGGCGGCCTCCTTCCCGGCGCGTGAAGCGTAGTCGCCGGGTAGCCAGGAAAGCGCCTTCTCTTCGCCGATATCGATGTTGCGGACGACCTGCTTGAGTCCGGCGGTTTCCGACCACCGGAGCGCGCCGCCCGTTGCGTCGTCGAGCACGACGAGGCGGTCGGCTACGTCGTTCTCATCGAACTGAAACACGCGCCCCGGACTGCCCGGCGCGTGGGCGATGGCCTCGAATGACAGCGTGGCGGCGTTGGGATAGAAGCGAGACCAGAAATCAACAAGGGCGTAAGAGAATACGCCGTCCCCGAGAGTGGATTTCGGACCGCGCACGAAGCGAAACCCGTCGTTCTTGCCTATGGCTTTGATAAGCCCCAACTCGGTCAGCGGCGACTCAAGGGCATCGTCATGCCCGGTCTTCCCGGAGGGCTGCCGCGCGACATAAGTGCGAATGAAACAGGCCACGTCGTTCTTGAGCGTGGTCTGCGCAACGCGTGCCCATCCGCGCTCATTCGCTAGACGGTCGAGCTTCCGGATCAGACCCTCTCGCTCAAACGTAATGGCGGGATAATGGCTGAACGCCCAAAACCATGTGGTTCTTTCAGGTTGGGCTGCGAACTGCCAGTGAAGCAGCCATAATGTGGCGGGATATTCCATCCACGAATCGAGTCCGCGCGGACCGAACAGCAACCGCCCGAGTTCGGTGGTTTCAACCGTGTTGGCGGCAGGCTCACGGATGATTCGCGCTGCCTTGGCCCAATAGCGCATCGAGCCGACCATGTTCTTGCCGACGCCGAATCTCGCTATGGCGTCGTCGTCCCAACATGCGGCACGATTATCGGTATCGGATTCGGTCTCGGCGACGCGATCGAACGCTTTTTTCAGCCATCCGTAGCGCAGCGGGAAAGTTTCGTGCCCCGAAAACTGCGGGCTGTAATCATTCTGAAAAAGCGGTCCGCGCGCCATATCTTCCCCAAGCTACTGGATGATACGTCCAGCTCGACTGTAGCCTGAATGGCGTGCTATGGTCAATTGATCCTGGAGGCAAACCCCAGAAACTCGCCGAGGCCGACAAGCGAGCATGCACAGGGCTTTTCGTTTCTATGTTATTGAGATAAAATGAAAATCGGAAACACGATATATCTCGACCATCAGGCCACGACACCGGTCAATCCGCATATTTTGGCCGAAATGATGCCGTATTTTAGCGAATCTTTCGGCAACCCGCATTCATTGGATCACGCTTTCGGATGGGAATCCGCGCGCGCCGTCGAAGAAGCCGCTGTAAAAGTAGCGCAGATGATCGGCGCAGACCCGGACGAAATCACCTTCACCTCCGGCGCGACCGAGTCGAACAACATGGCGTTGCTGGGGCTTGGTCGCTGGGCCGCTGGAGGCAAACGCCGCCGTATACTTGTCAGCGCTATCGAACACAAATGCGTGTTGGCCGTAGCGCGCGTGTTGCAAGAGCAATACGGGTACACTGTCGAGCACATACCGGTGGATCGGCAAGGATTCGTCGAATTAACCGCACTCAATGACATGCTGGGCGAAGATGTTCTTGCCGTATCTATTATGGCCGTAAATAACGAAATCGGTACTATTCAGGATATCGGGAAGATTTCCGAGTATATTCGCCGCCACGGTGCCTTATTCCATTGCGACGCGGCGCAAGCGCCGCTTGCCATGAACATGGATTCAATTGCGGAACACACGGACCTTTTGAGCCTGTCTGGCCACAAGATGTACGGCCCTAAAGGTGTTGGTATAATCTTCATCGCACACGGCCTTGAAGAACGGGTTGAACCGCTGATCTACGGCGGAGGGCAGCAGAACGGGCTCCGGTCCGGTACGGTACCGGTCCCCCTTTGCGTGGGGCTTGGCGCGGCCGCCGAATTGCTGAGCGGAAAAGATGCCGAAATAGGGCGCTACGAACTGCGCTGCCGCCGCGACGCCTTCGTGAACCGTCTCCAACGATTGAGTTGGCCGATCTCCGTGAACGGCCCCGATAGCTATGCGCGGCACCCCGGCAATGCGAATATCTGTTTCACTGGGTTCTCCGCGCAAGACATAATGGGTGCGCTTCAACCAAATGTGGCAGCATCGACAGGCTCAGCTTGCACATCAGGCATGCCGGAGCCATCACATGTCCTGAGAGCGATTGGATTGAACAGTGACGAGGCGGAATCCTCGATCCGCTTTAGCCTAGGATTCGGAACACCCGATATCACCGCCGAAGAAGCGGGCGCTTTGGTAGAACGCAGCTTGGAAAGACTGTCGAAGGCAGATCTCGCAAGTAAAGCCTGACACGCTTCTTCGTGGATCGATTCAACCTAGGAAATTTCTGCCGATGTGTGATCAATTAGTTATAAGACTGCGCACTCTTATATCGCATAAGAAAAAATATTATGCGTCAAATACTTAATGCCTCCAAGGTCCACCATCGAGCCAGCTCAAACGGAACTCAGCGCCGGACGCCGCCGCCTTGATCACCGGTAGCGCGAAACTCGTGATCTCGCTTACTGTTTCACTGAGGTCCGGCGCGGCAATAAGCAGCGGTTCGCGGCGGACGAAGGCAATCCATTGGCGCTGCTTCTCCTGGTCCTCTGCGAAGTCTTTGTCGAGGCCTTCCGGCGTGGTCTTCGGGATAGCCGTCTGGCGCCGCTCGAAGGTCGCGCGAACGGCAGAGGCGAGCGTTTGACCGTCGAAGTCGAAGAGACGAGAGAGCGCTAGCAGGTCATAGAAGTCCTTCATGCGGCTATTTGCTCGGCCGAGCATTACGATTGCCTGGAGCTTCTCGGCGATGACGGTTTCCTTTGGATATGCCTGCAGCAGCGGGCCTTCGGATGCAAGCAGCGGCGGAAAT
>JAKSCL010000129.1 GCA_022360615.1 Hyphomicrobiales bacterium | reverse complement strand
CGATGAAATCCTCACCTATCCGGTCAATCCGGCCTTTGCTTCGCTGAACATCGCGCAGGCCGTGCTTCTCTTCGGCTATGAGTGGTTCGTGGGCTTTCATGCCGCTGAAACCGGTGAAGATGAGGGCTCCGAACGCACCGGCGGAGCCGCGCTTGCCGAAAAAGCGGAACTCTTCAACCTTTTTGAGCATCTTGAAACCGAACTCGATGAGGGCGGGTTTCTCAAGCCGGTGGAGAAAAGGCCTAAGATGGTTCAAAATCTGCGCAACATTCTCCACCGGGCGTCGCTTACCAGCCAGGATGTCAGGACCCTGCGCGGGGTCATCGTGGCGCTCACCGGGCGGCCGTTTCGCGGCAGGGGTGGGCCGGGGACGCCGAATGCAAGGGATGAGAACGTGTGAAGCGGCCACTCGTCGTTCTCTTTGATTCCGGGCTGGGGGGCCTCTCCGTTTTCAAGGCCGTGCGCAAGGCGCGCGATGATGCCGACTATCTCTATGTGGCCGACAATGGCGGCTTTCCTTACGGCAGTCTCGGGCCGAGCGATATTGTCCGGCGGGTCATAACCATCTTCGACACGCTGCAATCCAGCCGGCCGGCGCTTGCCGTCATCGCCTGCAATACGGCTTCAACGCTTGTCTTGCCGTTTTTGCGCCAGCGGCATGCCTATCCTTTTGTCGGCACGGTCCCCGCGGTCAAGCCCGCGGCGGAGAACACGACGACCGGGATTGTCGCCGTCCTTTCGACGCCGGGTACGCTTGACCGCGACTACACGCGCAACCTCATCAACGAGTTCGCAAGCCATGTGCATGTGCGGGTGGTTGGGTCGGCCAATCTCGCGGGCTATGCGGAGCGTATCCTGTCGGGTGGTCTCGTCGACGATGAGGACATCAAGCGCGAGGTGATGCCCGCCTTTTACGAGATGGATATCGGCGAAATGGATACCGGGCGCTGCGATACGATTGTGCTTGCCTGCACGCACTATCCGCTCATTCTGGACAGGCTTCAGGTTGTCGCGCCCTGGCATGCCGATTGGATCGATCCGGCCCCGGCGATCGCCTGCCGCGTTGTCGATCTGCTCCGCGAATGGCCGGTGATGCCGGGCAACGGCAATGCGCGTGCCATCATCACCGACCCGGATGGAGTGAGGCGTTTCCGGCCCATCTTCCAGCGTTTCGGTTTGTCGCTGATTGCCGGCAAAGCCGAGGAGGTCCCGGCCTGAGCGCCACCCCGGCCAACTTGACAAAAATCCAAGGGACGCCTATCCAACGCCTCGCGCGCGGGCGGCAAGCCCGCGTCTTTTATTTGACGCACCCGTGATTGTCCTGGTTTCAGCCTTGAACCGGCGGTCTGTCGTCCGGCTCTGAAGCGGGCATTGGCCCTTGAGGACCGGAAGAGGAGGGCGCGTTTCCTTGGGAATGCTCGATCAAGAAGGAAACCGCGATGAGCAAGCGCAGTTCGGTCAAATACAAGATTGACCGCCGCATGGGCGAAAACATCTGGGGGCGCCCGAAATCCCCCGTCAACAAACGCGAATACGGCCCCGGCGAGCACGGCCAGCGCCGGCGCGGCAAGCTTTCCGACTTCGGTGTGCAATTGCGCGCCAAGCAGAAGCTTAAGGGCTATTACGGCGACATCACCGAAAAGCAGTTCAAGCGCGCTTACACCGAAGCCTCGCGCATGAAGGGCGATACGTCCGAGAACCTTATCGGCATTCTGGAGCGGCGTCTCGATGCCGTCGTCTACCGCGCAAAGTTCGTACCGACGGTTTTCGCCTCACGCCAGTTCATCAATCACGGCCACATCAAGGTGAACGGCCGCCGTGTGAACATCCCGAGCTATAAGGTCAAGCCGGGCGACGTGATCGAGGTGAAGGACAGCTCGAAGGAACTCGCCTTGGTGCTTGAGGCTGTCCAGAGCGCCGAGCGCGACGTGCCGGAGTATATCGACGCCGATCACAACAAGATGGTTGCGAAATATATCCGGGTGCCGCAATTCATGGACGTGCCTTATCCGGTGCAGATGGAACCGAACCTCGTCGTCGAGTTCTATTCGCGCTGACCCCATTCATTTCCGTACAGAAAAAACCCGCCGGACTGTATCCGGCGGGTTTTTTCATTGGGCTTTTCGAAATGGCTCAGGCCGATTGCTTGGCCTCGACGCCGTTTTCGTTCAAATGGGTCTGCAATTCGCCTGCCTGGAACATTTCCCGGATGATGTCGCAGCCGCCGACGAACTCACCCTTCACGTAAAGCTGCGGGATGGTGGGCCAGTTGGAGAATTCCTTGATGCCGTTTCTCAGATCGTCCGATTCAAGCACGTTCACATCGTGATAATCGACGCCGAGATAGTCGAGAATTTGCACGACCTGGCCGGAGAAGCCGCATTGCGGGAAGGTCTTGGTGCCTTTCATGAAAAGCACCACGTCGTTGGATGTCACCTGGTCCTTGATCCAGTTTTCCGTATCGCTCATCGTTTGTCCTTTCGTTCCACCCCGGTTCAAGGCCGGGCGGCAGCGAATTGGGTGTCTATGTATGTCATTGCTTAGAATAAATCAAAAGACGCCCGTGTTGAAAGAGTGTCTTGGGATTCCGGCCTATTGCGGCGCGCTTGTCTGCAGCGCTAGCGCGTGCAGCACACCGCCCATCCGGCCTTTCAGCGCCGCATAGACCATCTGGTGCTGCTGGACGCGCGTCTTGCCGCGAAAAGCTTCCGAGACGACGGTCGCCGCATAATGATCGCCATCGCCGGCGAGATCGCGGATTTCCACCTGCGCATCCGGAATGGCTTCCTTGATCAGGGTCTCAATCTCGTTTGAATCCATCGGCATGGCCCAGGCCCCTTATTCCTTCTTTGTTTTTGTTGATTTTATCCCGCCGCGATTTCACCGGCCATGAATGTTGGAAACCAATGTTCATGCGCGGCTTTCAATTTTTCAACCGGAACGTTGAAGGCATCTGCGACATTGAGCGTTTCACCGCCGGTTTTGCCGATGATTTCGGCAATGACCCCGGCCCCCTGCAATGCCGCCATCACTTCTTCGGTACGATCGCGGCCGACATCCAGGATATAGGCCGACTGATCCTCGCCGAAAAGGCGGGCGTGGGGCGGGGCAGCCGAATCGCCGGCCTCCGGCATGCGAACCGCTGCGCCGATTCCCGATGCCATCGTCATTTCGGCAAGCGCTACGGCGAGTCCGCCGTCGGAGATGTCGTGGCAGGCGGAAACCGTGCCCGAGGCGATGAGGGTGCGCACGGCGTCGCCGTTGCGCCTTTCGATCTCAAGATCGACAGGGGGCGGCGCGCCGTCCTCGCGGTTCAACACCTCGCGCAGGTAAAGCGATTGGCCGAGCCAGCCCATGGATGACCCGGCGATGTAAATGATGTCCTGATCCGGCCCGCCGAATGCGGCATTGGCCGTGCGGGTGGCATCGCGGATCAGACCTACCCCGCCAATCGCCGGTGTCGGCAGGATCGCCCGGCCCTCTGTCTCGTTGTAGAGCGAGACATTGCCGGAGACGACGGGGAAGGCGAGGGCATTGCAGGCCGCGCCGATCCCTTTCACGCAGCCGACGAACTGGCCCATGATTTCAGGGCGCTCGGGATTGCCGAAATTGAGATTGTCGGTGACGGCGAGCGGCTCAGCGCCAACGGCGGTCAGGTTGCGCCAGACCTCGGCCACGGCTTGGACACCGCCCCGATAGGGATCGGCCTCGCAATAGCGCGGGGTTACGTCGACGGTGGCCGCGATCGCCTTCGGGCCGCCGCCGATGCGGATGACCGCCGCATCCCCGCCCGGGCGCTGTACGGTGTTGCCTTGGATCAAGTGGTCGTATTGTTCCCAGACCCAGCGGCGCGACGAGAGATCGGGCGAGCCGATGAGGGTGAGCAGCGCTTCGGCGTAGCCGCCCGGAGGCGGGACCTCTCGCGCGCTGAGGATGGCCGGGGTGGTTTGCTGGTTCCAGGGCCGGTCGTATTCGGGCGCTTCGTCGCCAAGCTTCTTGATGGGGAGGTCGGCTTTCGTTTCGCCGCCATGGGTCACGACAAAGCGCAGCGTGTCGGTCGTCTCGCCGATGATGGCGAAATCAAGCTCCCATTTGCGGAAGACGGCTTCGGCTTCCGCTTCCTTTTCGGGGCGCAGCACCATGAGCATGCGCTCCTGGCTTTCCGACAGCATCATCTCATAGGCCGTCATCGCTTTCTCGCGGCAGGGGACGGCATCGAGGTTAAGAGCGATACCGAGATCGCCCTTGGCGCCCATTTCAACCGCCGAGCAGGTGAGGCCGGCGGCGCCCATATCCTGAATGGCGATGACGGCCCCCGTTGCCATCAGTTCGAGGCAGGCTTCAAGCAGGCGCTTCTCGGTGAAGGGATCGCCGACCTGAACGGTGGGGCGCTTTTCCTCGATGTTCTCGTCGAACTCAGCCGACGCCATGGTTGCGCCGCCGACCCCGTCGCGGCCGGTTTTCGCGCCGAGATAGACAACCGGGCGGCCGACGCCCTCGGCCTTGGAGTAGAAAATCTTATCGGCATCGGCGAGGCCGATCGCCATCGCGTTGACCAGAATGTTGCCGTTGTAGCGGCGGTGAAAGTTCACCTCGCCGCCGACGGTCGGCACGCCGAAGGAGTTGCCATAGCCGCCAATGCCGGAAACGACGCCTGAGACCAGATGGCGGGTCTTTTCATGCGCCGGGTCGCCGAAGCGCAGGGCGTTCAGGGCCGCGATCGGCCGCGCGCCCATCGTAAAGACGTCGCGCAAAATGCCGCCCATGCCCGTCGCCGCGCCTTGGTAGGGCTCGATGAAGGAGGGGTGGTTGTGGCTCTCCATCTTAAAGACGATCGCCTGACCGTCGCCGATATCGACGACGCCCGCATTCTCGCCCGGCCCCTGGATGACGCGCGGGCCTGACGTCGGCAGGGTGCGCAGCCATTTCTTGGAGGACTTGTAGGAACAGTGCTCGTTCCACATGGCCGAAAAGATGCCGAGTTCGGTGATGGTCGGCTCGCGGCCGATCAGCTGGAGGATCGCGTCGTACTCCTCCGGCTTCAAGCCGTGGTCGGCGATCATGTCGGGCGTGATGGTGGGCGTGTTCAGGAGGGTCATGGATGGCCTTGCCGCATTTAGAGCGATTTCGCTTTTCTTCAGAATCGCTCAATCGCTCTAAGTTTTTGTTTTGCCGCAAATCCGGGCGGAAAACCGGTGCCCACTTTTGCTGAAAACGCTCTGGACGGGCACGGATTACGACGCTTGCGGGCAATTATCCAGCCCTGTTGTTGGACGCATGAATCCGGAAGCGAGGACGAAGACAGCGAACTTGTTCTCACGTCATTCCGGCGCAAGCCGGAATCAGCTTCCCGCCAGCACGTCTCTTGCTGCACGGACTCCGGCTTTCGCCGGAGTGACGCAGGCGGGTTTGCTATGCCGCTAGTCCCAAGCTTTCGAAAAGCGGCAGGCCGTCCGTGCCGCCCAAAAGCTCTTCGACGAGGTTTTCCGGGTGCGGCATGAGGCCGAGGATATTGCGGTTTTCGGAAAGAATGCCCGCAATGGCGCGCTGTGAGCCGTTGGGGTTGGCGGTAGGGCTTTTGGGATCGACGGTGCCATCGGGCGCGCAATAGCGGAAGGCAACGCGGTCCTCGCCCTCGAGCCGGTCGAGGGTGGCCGGATCGGCGAAATAATTGCCGTCGTGATGGGCGACGGGAAAGCGTACCACCTGGTGGTGGCGGTAGCCGTTCGTGAAGGCCGAATTCGTCGCCTCGACGCGCAGATGGACCTCCTTGCAGATGAAGGTGAGGCCCGCATTGCGCATCAGCGTGCCGGGGAGGAGGCCCGCTTCGCACAGCATCTGGAACCCGTTGCATACGCCAAGCGCGAGCCCGCCCTTTTTCGCGTGATCCGCGACGGAAGCCATCACCGGCGCGCGTGCGGCGATCGCACCGGAGCGCAGATAATCGCCATAGGAAAAGCCGCCGGGAAGGACGACCAGATCGGTGCCGCCGGGGAGTTCGGTTTCCGCGTGCCAGACGGCGGAGACCTCGTTCGCGCCGCCTTTTTTCAGCGCGCGCATCATGTCCTGTTCGCGATAGGTGCCGGGAAAGACGATCACGGCGGCTTTCATCGCGGCCTCCTAGTTCTCGATCTCGACCGCGTAGTTTTCGATCACAGTGTTGGCGAGGAGTTTTTCGCACATTTCCTCGACGCGGGACTGCGCGCTTGCCGGGTCCGCGCCGTTCAAATCCACCTCGAAATAGCGGCCCTGGCGCACGGCGCCGACGCCGCTAAAGCCCAGGTTCTGCAGCGCTTTTTCAATGGCTT
Organism: Hyphomicrobiales bacterium; assembly: GCA_022360615.1. Taxonomy (GTDB): domain Bacteria; phylum Pseudomonadota; class Alphaproteobacteria; order Rhizobiales; family JAKSCL01; genus JAKSCL01. The sequence goes on along the minus strand of JAKSCL010000129.1, from coordinate 457 downwards.
GGCCCTGCGGGTCGAGGACGCCGTCCTTCAGGGTGACGGTGACGCGCGCCTTCACGATTTGTCTTCCTTGTCGCTGGAGGCGACGAGGGTGGGGCCGGTCACGGCGGGATGGCCGTTTTCCATGAGGATGCCGAGACGGCGCGCGACCTCCTGATAGGCTTCCACAAGCCCGCCCATATCGCGGCGGAAACGGTCCTTATCGAGCTTTTCGTCGGTCTCGATGTCCCACAGCCGGCAACTGTCGGGGCTGATCTCATCGGCAAGCACGATGCGCATCAGGTCGTTGTCCCACAAGCGGCCGAATTCAAGCTTGAAGTCCACCAGCCTTATGCCGACGCCGAGAAACAGGCCGGAGAGAAAATCGTTCACGCGGATCGAAAGCGCCATCATGTCGTCGATCTCTTGCGTGTTGGCCCAGCCGAAGGCGGTGATGTGCTCTTCGGAGACCATCGGATCG
>JAKSCL010000338.1 GCA_022360615.1 Hyphomicrobiales bacterium | reverse complement strand
TGAACGTCGACCCCAACAGTGCCGAATGGAAGGCCATTCGAAAGATCCTGGTGGCGAGCATTGAGGAGCAAAAGAGGCGGCTGGTCAGCCTGCAAGAGCCGGTAATGATCCACCGCACCCAGGGCCGCGTTCTCGAAGCCCAAAGCCTCATCGATAAAGTCGAGAACAGGCACGAATAGAACTCCTGACCGGACGCGTGACGACGCCTCCGGCATGAGCAAGGGCGCAAGCCCTCTCCCCGCACCGGCCGCCCTTAGGGCCGCCTACCGTAACCGGCCGCGCCATCGCGCCGCCGCAATGAATGAGTGCATCATCCAATGAGCAACAAAAGCGACTTGACCGCGCCCGCCGATGAAATGGCCGGCGAAACCCAAATCTTTGATGAAGAGCAGATCTGGAAGGAACTGGACGCCGAGGAAGGCACCGCCGCCGAAGACAACGACTTCGAGGCCGCGGATGACGACGAGGATCCAGAAGCTGGCGCCAAGGGCGGCACGGAAGCCGATGAGGCTGACGAAGCAGGCCAAGACGGCGGCGAGATCCCTGACCTGGATGCCCGGAACGAAGATGGGAACGGCGAAGAAGCTGAGGGTTCCGAAGATGAAGCCAAAACCCCCACGCTGAAAGAGCTGCGGGAACGCGCCGATATGGCGGAGCAGAAGTTCCGTTCGGAGCAATCCCGTTCAATCGCACAGCAGAGACGCGCAGACCGGCTCCAGAAAGAACTGGACTCCCTGAAGCGCCGCCAACAGACCAAAGGCAAGACCAATGTGGAGCGCGAAGAGCGCCTGAACGCTGTTTCCGAAGAATACGGCGATGTAGTCAACCCGCTGGTGGATGAGATGAAAGATCTCCGCGGCCGGTTGGATGCACAGTCAGAGACGGATCAGCAGCGGCTGGAAACGATCGAGGGAGAGCTTGCAGACCTGCAGGCCACCGAGATCGCCAAATTCGAAGAAGAGCACCAGGACGGGATGGACGTAATCGTCCAGAACAAAGACACGTTCGAGGCTTGGATCGAGGACCAGCCGAAAATTGTTCGGGATGCCTTCCAAGCAAACCTCAATGGGATGGTCGATGGAGCTGGGGCCGCGATGGTCGTTTCCCGTTTCAAAGCTGCGCTGAGCGAAGCTGAAGCCGCATCAGCAGGGGATGAAACTAAATCCGAGACTGAAGCTGAAACCAAGTCTCAAACCGACACCAAGCTCGCAGGCCGACGCAGACGGCAGCTGGCTGGCGCCAAATCCACCCGGTCCACCTCTCCTCAGAAAGCCGCAGGCGATCTCCCGCCTGATTCCGGCGATGAGCAGGCGTGGTGGGACTACTGGGATCGGAAGGACGCCAAAGGCTGACTGACGCGACGGTAGAGCAAGTCTAAGGACACACTGCCATGAGCATTACCACTTCCACCTCTCCCGGTATCTCCCAGCGTACCAATGTCTGGGCGGCCCGGGAAATGCTGAAGCACGCGGCCCCGGTCACCGTGCTGGAGAAGTTCGGCAAAGCCATCCGCATGCCGAAGAACAAGAGCACCACGGCCAAATTTCGCCGTCCCAAGGTGTTCGCCGCCGTCACGACCCCGCTGGTCGAGGGCGTGACACCGAAGACCCACGCCTTCCAGTACGAGGACGTGGAATGCACTCTGAGCCAGTACGGCATGGTTGTCGGTATCACTGATGTGATCGAAGACACCCATGAAGACCCAGTTCTGTCGGATGCCACCGTGCAGACAGGCGAGAACCTGGGCCGCACAGTTGAGGCACTGACCTACGGCACCGTGAAGGCCGGCACCTCGGTCTTCTACGCCAACGGCACCACGCGGTCGGGTGTGAACACCCCGATCACGAAGAACAAGCAGCGGGCGGTGACCCGGTATCTGAAGGCCCAGAAAGCCAAGAAGATCACCCGTATGCTGTCCGGTTCGCAGAACTATCAGACCAAGCCGATCGAGGCGGCCTACATCGCAGTGGCGCATACGGACTGCGAATCCGACATCCGCAACATGGACAAGTTCACGCCGGTTGCCGAATACGGCCAGCGCCAGCCGCTCTGCGAGGAGGAAATCGGTTCTGTCGAGGATGTGCGCTACATCCTGTCGCCCGATCTCGATGCCTTCCTGGGGGCGGGCTCCAGCACGCTGAACGGCATGCTGGCGGCCGACGGCACTAACGTGGATGTCTACCCGGTCCTGTACTTCGGGATGGAAGCATACGGCGTGGTCGCTATCCGCGGCGCCGGTGCGGTCTCTCCGACCGTTATTCCGGTAGGCCAGAAGGACAAGTCGGACCCGCTGGGTCAGCGCGGCTATGTCGGCTGGAAGACCTGGTTCGCCTCGCTGATCCTGAACCAGACCTGGATGGCCCGCCTCGAAGTCGCGGTTTCGGACCTCGAATAAGCTGACAGGGGCCAACACGGCCCCTGTTTTTCTTGCACCCTGAACAGAAAGGAGACCCCGCTATGAGCAAGGGTCATTTCGCCACCGGGTCCGTGGAAGGCACGGGCTCGGCAATCAACGTGGAGCTGGGCTTCACTCCCGACTACGTCCGCCTCATGAACGTCGACGGTGACGCCACCCTGGACTGGACTTCCGACATGCCGGACGACGAGGGCTACAAAACCGTTGCTGCAGGCGCCAATGCGCAGATCAACGCCGGGGGGATCACTCCTTACGGCGGCGCCCCGGCAACCGCAGCCGCAGGGTTCACCATCGGCGTCGATGCCGACGTGAATGCCTCGGGTGAAACCATCATGTGGGTTGCGTTCAGCAAAGAGTAATCCACCCACAACCACCTGATCGGGGCGCTTCGGCGCCCCTTTCTTTTGCCGAAAGGAACACTTGATGAGCAAACCGGATCAAGCGGCCTATCAAGCCGCTGCTGCGTCTCTGACCGCGGAGGATTTGACCGCGGAGGGCGCCCCGAAAATGAAGGCGCTGAACACGGCCCTGGTTGCCGCCGGCTTCGAAGAGATCACCGCTGATGAGCGTGACGCGTTCATTGAAGCCGCTGAGGCTGCGAAAGAGGAAGGTTCTGAAGCCCCGCCTGCCGGGAAGGTGAACCTCACCATCAATGCGGCCCCGTGCGACCCCCTCCCGCTGTACGTCCACGGCTGCGGCAGCTTCTCGCTGCGCGTCGGAAAAGCCCAGGAGGTGCCGCGTGAGGCACTTGATGCCCTGCACCACGCCGCCGGGGTCGACTTTACCTCTGAGGAGATTGAACAGTGACCGGACTTCCTGTTGAACACGTCGCCATCAGCAAGGCAAACCTCAAGCAGCTGCAGGATTTTGCCGGCGTCATGATGGGGCTGGATGTTGCCGAAGATGCCAAGAAGGCAGACATCATTGCGCTGATCGAAGCGGCTGGCTGGCCCAAGGACACAATCCCGACGTTGCAGAAATCCGCTGAATTCCCGGCGATCAGCGACTCCGATGGAATTCCGCGGCCGCGTACCTTCATGCACAAGTTCAATGGCGGCGCGGAGCGGCAATGCGTGGCTATCGTTATTCCGGAAGAGGACAAGGTCGGGGGCAGCGAGCCTGTTCCGGTCTCCTGCAACGGCGTCCAAATCTGGATCCCGCGTAATGAACGCCATGCGATCCCCTTGGAATATGTCGAAATTCTCGAAAATGCCGAGATGTTCGTCTACCCGCCGATCACCGCCGAAACGACCATGCAGCAAATGGAAATGGGCCTGCGTGAGCCGCGGGTGGTGAAACAGTACCCGTTCTCCTACGCGGCGTAACCGGCAATGAGCACCTACCTTGAAATGTGCCAGGACGCGGCCCGCGAAAGCGGAACCGTCTCCAACATCGGCCAGCCTGAGACCACCACAGGGCAAACCGGACGCCTGCTGCGCATCTTAAAGTGGGTGACGTTGGCCTATGAGAAAATCCAGCGCGAGCAGAATGCCTGGCGCTGGATGCACGACGATTTTTCAGCGGAAACTGTGGCCGCGGTCCAGGTGTATGATGCCGAGGCCATGGGCATCAGTGAACGCTTCTCTCGCTGGGTGGTCTATGACGACGAAGGCGAGAACCAGTTCTCAATCTACAAAACATCGGAGGGGCCGGAGACCGAAGGTTTCCTCAATTTCGTTGAGTGGACTTGGTTCCGCCGCCATCTGCTGACGGGCGGGGAAGCGACGGTCACGGTCAGGGGGAAACCGGGAAAGGGCGGGCGATGCACCGAATTTCTCTTAAGTTTCGCGCTCGCGACATGGGGCGAGAGCGGCATCGCGGCGCTGGCCTGCGACACGGACGGCCGCGACGGCTCCGAACACAATGCCGGCGCGCTCTGGCTGCCGGAACACGGCGCGCGCGCCAGCCGCGAGGCGGCGATCGACCACCTTTCGCGCCACGACGCCTATTCCTTCTTCGCGGCGCACGACGCCTTGATCACCACCGGCCCGACCCATACGAACGTAAACGATTTCCGCGCCATTCTCGTGGAGACGGACGAGGGCGATTGACCCGCCAAGGACCGGAGCGACAAAGGATGTGCGAGATATATTTCATTTTACATAATTATGCATATCGTTACTTTAGATTAGAAGTATTATAAATCCAATCTTGGGGATTTTTATTGACAGCCGATCCCCCTTTTCGCGATCCTGCGCGCCATCGATGACGGGGCCTTGAACCCCGTTTATGGAGCGTGACGATGGATCGATTTTCCCGTGCCGGGAAACCGGCGGCGACGATGGACGCGGGACGCGACCGGGACGCGGAAGACCTGCTTCATCAAATCCTGTCGTGCGGCCCGGACTGTTGTGATACGTCCACGATACACTGGCTTCTGGAAGATCGGATCGGGCGCGGCGACGATGTCGGCGCGCCGACGAAACGGTCGCACGTTCACCAAAAAGGCAAAACCATGAAATTCATCGCCATGAATCGCTTCAAGGTCAAGAAAGGCTCCGAGAACGATTTCGAAAACGTCTGGCTCAATCGCGAAGTGCATCTGGACAAGGTGCCGGGCTTTTTGAGCTTTCACCTTTTGCGCGGCCCCGAACGAGACGATCATGTCCTTTATTCGTCGCATACGATCTGGGCATCGGAAGAGGCCTTCACCGCCTGGACGCGGTCGGAAGCCTTCCGCGCCGCGCACAAGGACGCCGGCGGGAACAAGCCGCTCTATCACGGACACCCGGAATTCGAGGGTTTCAGCATTCTCCAGGAGA
>JAKSCL010000041.1 GCA_022360615.1 Hyphomicrobiales bacterium | reverse complement strand
GCACTTCCTGCGCTTGTTGCGCCCTTCGATCCTGATGGCGAGGCTTTTCTGGAAATCCGCGCTGCCGGTCCCATGATCGGCGTCTGGTACCTGCTCTTTGCGCTGCCGCTTTTTGTGTTCACGCCGGATGTGCCGCGGAAAAAGGTAAAAATAGCGGATGCCGTCGCACGCGGGGGGCGGCGGCTTGCAAATACAATCATGAATCTACGCCGCTACAACGCAATCCTGCGCTTTCTCCTGGTTTTCCTTTTTGTCTCCAATGGCCTGGTGACGATCTTCACCTTTGCCGGGGTCTATGCCGCAGGCACCTTCGGCATGACCATCGAACAGATCACGCTCTTCGGGCTTGTGCTCAATATCGCCGCTGGAGCAGGCGCTTTCGCCTTTTCATGGGTGGATGACTGGCTTGGCCCGAAACGTACCCTGCTTTTTTCGCTGCTGGCGCTGACCGGGACCGGTTTGGTGTTGGTGACAACGAGTTCAACCGCGGTGTTTGTGGCAGTTGGCCTTGTGATGTCCATCTTCATCGGCCCGGCGCAATCGGCCTGCCGGTCCTACATGGCGCGGATTGTGCCCCGCGACATGGTGGCCGAGATGTTCGGCTTTTACGCCTTGTCGGGAAAAATGACGGCGTTCTTCGGCCCCCTTCTTCTTGCTTGGGTAACATCGGTCTTTCAGAGTCAGCGCGCCGGGATGGCTTCGATCCTTGTCTTTTTCATTGCCGGCCTCTGGGCGCTTCGTGGTGTCCGGGATCCGGTAAGCCGGCAGACGCTCTGAGGCTATGCCGCGATAGATGCGGGCAAGACGCAAAACTGACAGTCGTCAGTTTTTCGAAACGTATTCAAAGCTAGCATTCAAATTCGCAACAAGTTCTGCGCGGATCCCAACGAATCTAATTACGGCTCAGATATGCCGGAACATCCGCCACCGCGGCGCTGGGCCCTGGTCATGGATGCGACGAGGGCCCGGATTGTCGATCTTTCTTCTCCTGACGGTACCATCCAGCCGGTTGAAGGGCGGGTGTTCCGCAGCGATCAGCGGCATCTCAGGAGAATTATCGCCGACATGTCCGGACAGGCGGTTGATCGCCTGCGTTCGCACCCTGGGAAAATTGAAACGGGGACGGATGCCATTCATGCTGACGAGCGCGAGTTCCTTGAGACGGTTTTGCGGATCGTTCAACAAAGAAGGGAGGCCGACGAATTTGACTTGCTGACGCTTGTGGCTCTGCCCCCGGTGTTGGACAAGATCCAGACGGTCATGCCGGCGGGGCTTCGCCAGCGGATCGAACGGACGGTGCCAGCTGACATGACATCAATCCCGGCTTCGGACATAAGGCGCAGATTGTCGTAGCTGATGCGGCCGTAGTGGTCCTGCAACCATGCGTAGATGAAGCGGTCGAGCATATTGAATAACGCGCTTGGTTTGCTCAAGGGTTCCTGTATTCTTCCCTCAGATCAATCCAATAATTTGATTTGGCGGATTTGTTTTCGCCGACTCATGGGGCGGTGCGAGTATGGCGGCGGCGGTTTGTAATGCGCCTATCGACGCTCCTGTCGTCGACCAAGCCGGCAATGAAGAAGGTTGCCTCGTTAACAGCCGGATCATGTGCCAAAGCTCGGTCCGTGACGCTCGCGAGGCGCTGAACGACATCGCCCATCTGCGGCGCTACCGGTCCGGTCAAACCATTATCGCTGAGGGAACGCCGCTCAACTTCATCGGCAATTTAGTCAGCGGCATCGTGAAACTGACGAAGGTGACGCCTGATGGCGATCAACAGATCGTCGGGCTTCTTTTTCCTTCGGATTTCGTTGGCAGAGCTTTCTCGGAGAACTGGGTTTTTTCCGCTGAGGCCGCAACGGACGTCGAACTTTGCTGCCTGGAGCGGCGGGCGTTCGAACGCGTTTTGAAGGATCATCCAAGTCTTGAACATGAATTTCTCATCGCTGCGCTGGACGAACTGGACGCCGCGCGTGAGTGGATGTTGTTGCTTGGACGCAAATCGGCCCAAGAGAAGGTGGCAAGCTTCCTGATGATGCTGGTCGACCGCAATTGCCGGCAGGGCTGCCTGTTCGGTCAAGAGACGTCAATGCCGATCCGGCTCCCGATCACCCGGGCCGATATGGCCGGCTATCTGGGCATGTCGGTGGAAACGGTCAGCCGCAAGCTGACGGAGATGCGAACGAACCGGCTCATCCGGCTCGTCGATGCCCACCACTTCGTTGTTCTTGACGAAAAGAGGCTTTGCGCCGCCGCGAACGAAGAGCCAAGCGTCGGCTTTTGATCCAACGGTGGTTTGGTCATTGACCGGCGTCATTTGCCGCCATCTCTGCATTTGGTATCCGGCAAGATGGAAGTTGCCTTGGAAAGCGTCTTGTGACCGATCAGCTTGATCCGCGGTGAGGCCGGTATGACGGATAAGCAGGGGCTATCGCTTGTCGTTTACTACAGCAATTCGGGCCATACCCGTGCTGTTGCTGAAAAGATCGCCGATGGGCTTTGCGCGGACATCCAGGAAATCCGGTTAAGCCGCCCGAAAGGGCTACCGGTTTTCTTCATGCTTCGAGCGGTGTGGGGCATCATTCGGCGCGCGAGCTGGCCGGTTCTGAACGAGCCCGCACCGCTAAACGGATATCGCCTGCTGGTGGTTGGAAGCCCGATCTGGGGCGGCCGGATGGCACCGCCGGTTCGAGGGTGGCTCAAGGGCAACAGACTTCCAAGGGATGCGAGACTTGCGGCCTTCTTCACGGTCAGCGGTGTCACGCCGCCCCATGCCTTTGAAGAAGTGGAGCGGATCGCGGGCCGCGAACTCTCAGCAACACTGTCCGTGAACGACAAGGACCGGAAAGCCGATCGGGTTGACGGCGAGGTCCAGGCCTTTGTCGCCAAGCTCGGAGCCGGAGACCCAGACCGCCTTTCCGCCGATACGGCAACCGGGGCTGAGCGCCGCTCATTCGAGTAATGACGGGAAGCGGTTCCGCCGCAGGCGAGCGAAACGATCTTCTGAAAAAATGCGTCGTAATTGACCGCCGTCAGTTTCCGGCCCGGCCGCCACGGCCACATTCGGTCGCATTAAAAATCATAGGGAGAAGCGCCATGACGCTTATGAAGTTGACGAAAAGTCAGCTGCTGCAAGCGTATCGCCGGATGCAGACAATACGCATGTTCGAGGAGCGTTTGCACAAGGAATTCGCAACGGGAGAGATTCCCGGCTTTGTGCATCTCTACGCTGGCGAAGAGACCGCGGCGGTGGGGGTCTGCGAGCACCTGACCGACGCCGACCATATCGGCAGCACCCATCGCGGACATGGCCATTGCATCGCCAAAGGGTGCGATGTGATGGCCATGATGAAGGAGATTTACGGTAAGCGGGATGGTCTTTGTGCCGGAAAAGGCGGCTCGATGCACATCGCCGATTTGTCGAAGGGCATGCTGGGCGCCAATGGCATTGTCGGCGGCGGTCCGCCCCTTGCTTGCGGTGCAGCGCTCACGGCAAAGACAAACAAGACGAATGGATTGGCTGTCGCTTTTTTCGGGGATGGCGGGTTCAACCAGGGCACCACATTGGAGTCCATGAACTTCGCGCGGGTCCATGACTTGCCCGTCCTCTTCGTGCTGGAGGATAATGGCTATGCGGAGACGACATCCAGTGATTGGTCGATTGGCGGCGGCGATCCCGTGCGGAGGGCTGAAGGCTTCGGCATTCCTGGAATACGTGTCGACGGACATGATTTCTTTGCTGTCTATGCCGCTGCGAAAGAGGCGGTAGAAGCCATCCGTTCCGGATCGGGACCGCAGTTCATCCACATCGAGTTCACCCGCTACTACGGTCATTTCGAGGGTGACGCGATGACCTACCGTCCGCCTGGGGAGGTGAAAGAGGAGCGCGCCTTTCTCGATTGCCTGAAGTTCTTCCGGGCGCGCGTCACTCAGGGCGGCATACTCACCGGTGAACAACTCGATGAAATCGACGATGAGGTCGAGGCCTTGATCAGCACGGCCGTGGCCGGCGCGAAAGCGGCGCCACTCCCCGTCGAGGCCGATCTGACCACCAATGTCTATCTTAACTACTGATCCCTGCAGGAGGCAGAAAACCGATGTCTGTGAAGTCTTTCCGCGAAGCCCTCAACGAGGCGTTCCGGCAGGAAATGCGCCGCGATCCGGCGGTTGTGCTGCTGGGCGAGGATATCTCAGGGGGAATGGGTTCTGGAGGTGAGCAGGACGCTTGGGGTGGTGTGCTCGGCACGACCAAGGGATTGATGCCGGAGTTCGGCCGCGAGCGTGTGCTTGATACGCCGATCAGCGAAAGCGCCTTCATCGGTGCTGCGGCGGGTGCTGCGGCGACAGGATTGCGCCCGGTCGCGCAGCTGATGTTCGTCGATTTCTTCGGCGTGTGCGGCGATCAGATCGTCAACCAGATGGCGAAGTTCCGTTACATGTTCGGAGGCAATGCGACAACTCCGGTAGTGGTCCGTGCGCTGTGCGGCGCGGGCCTTCGCGCGGCCAGCCAGCACAGCCAGATGCTCTATCCGGTTTTCACGCACTTCCCTGGTCTGAAGGTCGTGATCCCATCATCGCCCTATGAGGCTAAGGGCTTGATGATTCAGGCAATCCGCGACGACGATCCGGTCATTTTTCTAGAGCACAAGGCAATGCTCGACGATACCGAGGAAGTGCCTGACGAAGCCTATGCTATTCCCTTCGGCGAGGCACGGACATGGCGCGATGGCGAGGATATCACGGTTGTCGCATTCGGGCGCATGGTGCAGTTTGCGCGGCAAAGCGCAGAAAAGCTTGCCGGGGAGGGGATATCCTGCGCGGTTGTCGACCCGCGGACGACATCGCCTCTTGATACCGAAACGATTTTGAACTCCGTCCGAAAGACCGGCCGGCTGGTGATCGTGGACGAGGCATATCCGCGCTGCGGCATGGCGGCCGATATCTCTTCGATTGTTGCAGAACAGGCTTTTGACGCCTTGAAGGCGCCAGTCTTGAAGGTGACGCCGCCACATACGCCCGTTCCGTTTTCAGCGCCGCTCGAAGACGCCTATGTCCCAAGTCCGGCCAAGGTCGAAGCGGCGGTGCGTCATGTCATGCAGGCTGACCGGCTGGCTGGAGCGGCTTGATGACAGCATCGATCAACGCGGTCACCATGCCGAAACTCGGCATGACCATGACCGAGGGCACAGTTGCCTGCTGGCACGTCGACGCTGGGGAGGAAGTAAGGGAAGGCGATGAGATCTTCGATGTCGAGACATCGAAGATTTCCAATGCCTTTGAGTCTCCGGTAAACGGCATCTTCCGCCGGCGCATTGCCGGCGAGGGCGATACGCTGCCGGTTGGCGCACTGGTTGGCGTTATTGCGGACGCAGCGGCATCCGAAGCCGATATCGACGCCTTTATCGCAGGCTTCAAAACGCAAGAACATGTCTGATCGAGACGCATCCCCGGACGCGGACAACCTCACCGCAACGCGGTCCTTGCAGGACGCCGGAATGATCCATCGCAGCCAAAGCTGACCCAAAAGGAGATGAGCAGATGACGGAAAGTCTCGCTGGTCCCCCGCGAGCATCGGGCGTCGCCACCTATGACTACAGTCTTTTCGGCGATGTCGAGGTCGCACCGTTCTCGAAAATCAGGAAAGCGATTGCGGAGAGGACCTCTGCAAGCTGGAGCAGTGTGCCTCAAGTCACGCAATACGACATGATTGACATCACGGCTCTTGAAAAGAGGCGGGCTGCCCTTTCGGCAGAAAAGAAGACTAAGCTGACATTGCTGCCGTTGATCATGAAGGCATCGGTTGAAGCCTTGAAGGATCATCCGCCGCTTAACGCTTCGCTCGACCCATCGGGCGACGCGCTAATTCTGAAAAAGTATTACAATATCGGCTTTGCAGTGGACACGCCCATCGGTCTTCTGGTCCCGGTGGTTCACAACGCGGATCGGCTTGACCTCACCGGTCTCTCTTCATGGCTCTTGGAACTGGCGGAGAAAGCACGCTCCGGCCGGCTCGCATTCGCGGACGCCGAGGGCGGTTCATTTACGGTAACGAGCCTCGGCCGGCTCGGGGGATACGGCTTCAGTCCGATTGTCAATGCGCCAGAAGTCGCCGTGTTGGGTATCGGGCGCGCGGAGGATCAGGCGGTGGTGCGCAACGGAGAGATCGTTGTTCGGTTGATGCTGCCGGTCTCGCTTACCTACGATCATCGTGTCGTTGACGGCGCACAGGGGGGACGTTTTCTGGAAACGTTTCAAGACCGGCTTAGCGATCTTGCCAAAGAAGATACTGTTGAGGTTTGAGTGCGATGCACCGCACGGTTTTCTCTTTCGGCAACTGCCTTGATGCAAGCTGGAATGGCGAGGCCGTCAACTGATCGGCGGCCATGTCAATCCTCAGTGCCAAATCGTCAGTGCCAAATCGAAAGGGAAATGCCGAGCAGCTATGAAGTGACGTTCCTTGTCCTGCCTCAATGCGTGTTTCTCTGTTTGACCTAGCGTCCGGGCTACCGCGATCAGCAATACAGCGAACATGCGCCAACCCGGTCTTTCCACCTGTCTATTTGCGTGCTGGCTTATCAGCGGGCTTTGGTTCTTCTGCGCAAGCCCCGCCGCCGCTGAGACGGCCGCCCAAGGACAAACGGACAGCCAAACGGTCCCGGTTCACCTTTTCTGGGACCGGGGTTGCCCGCACTGCGTAAGGGCAAAGCGTTTCCTGGACTCAATGGAGCGCCTTGAAGGCGGCATCGGCCTCAGCCTGCATGAAATCGCCGCGAGCCGGGAAAGCGAGACGCTTTTCATTGATGCGCTCCGGCATTTTCAGGTGGATCAGGCGGCTGTGCCTTTGACCGTCGTCGGCGACCGGGTTTTTCTCGGTTATACGGATGACGCTTCGACCGGACGGGAAATCCGCGCCGCCATCGCCCGCTGCCGCGAGATGGCATGCGAGGATGTGATCGCCCGTCTTGAGGCGGCTGTCAGCCAGCCTGATACTGCGCCACCACCGTCCGGCCGTCAGCCCGCATCCTCGTCCCTTCCCGAAACGCTTGACCTTCCGCTCATCGGGACGGTGTCCACGGCAGCGCTCTCCCTTCCGGTCCTTACAGTTGTTCTGGCCGCGATAGACGGTTTCAACCCGTGCGCCATGTGGGTTCTTGTCTTCCTGATCGGGCTTCTGCTTGGCATGCGCGACAGTTTGCGGATGTGGACGCTAGGCTTTGCCTTCCTGTTTGCAACCGCCGCCGTTTACTTCGCCGTGATGGCGGCATGGCTCAATGTCATCCTGGTCTTGAGCGCCATTGTCTGGATCCGGATTGCGGTTGGCCTCGTTGCGATTGTCGGCGGCGGCTACTATGTGCGCGAGTTCTTCGTAAACCCGGAGAGCGCCTGCAAGGTAACAGGTAGCGGTCAGCGGCAGAGGATCATGGCGCGGGCCCGCGCCGTCGTCAGCGAGCGCCGTTTCCTCGTGGCGCTCGTTGGCGTTGTCGTGCTGGCGGTCGCGGTCAATATGGTGGAGCTGATCTGTTCGGCGGGCATTCCGGCAGTGTATACGCAAGTGCTTAGCCTGAGCGCAATTCCGGCGTGGCAGCACTATGCCTATCTCCTGCTCTACGTCACCGTCTTCCTTATCGACGACATCCTTGTCTTCGTCACGGCCATGCTGACGGTCAAGGCCGTTGGCGCGACGGCGGTCTATGCCCGCTTTTCCCACATTGTCGGCGGCGTGATCCTGATTGGGATCGGGATGTTGCTCCTGTTCAGACCGGAGTGGCTCACCTTTGCCTGAGCGCCCGCTCCCCGGAGCGCTTGATGGTCAGACCTGCGGTGTTGTCTTGGAACCGAGGGTTTCGTTTGAACGGTCAGTTGTCGGGCGATGCGGACCGCTGGCTAAAGCCGTCTGAAAGGGCCGTCCCAGTCAGGCGGGCAACGCCCTTGCCGCCGCCTTATTGATCGCTGCGCCGCCAAATTCCCGTCTCAAGGGTTGCCGCTTTTTTATCTCGTGAACCGGTTGCCCGCGTTCGGCCAGCGCGCACCGCTCGCATTGACGTGCATCAATGCGGCAGGAACCCACTGACCTACGCAGGACATATGATTTTTCACAGGAGAAGGTCATGAGTTCAGAAACCGAAAGTGGTACCGGTACGAACGGTTCTAGCGGGGTGGCACGCGGCTTCGCAGGCTATTTCCCGACGGCCTACACAATCCTGTTCGCGCTGATTGTGATCGTCGCCGCGCTGACCTGGGTGATTCCGGCGGGTCAATACGACCGGGCCATGAATGCCGCGGTCGGCAAGGAGGTCGCGGTCCCAGGAACCTATCAGACAGTGGAGGCCAACCCGCAGGGGGTGACCGATGTCCTGCTGGCACCGATCGCTGGCTTTTATGACCCCGACAGTTATGAGGCGAAAGCCATCGATGTCGCGCTTTTCGTCCTCCTGATCGGCGGTTTCTTGGGCGTGGTGAACGCCACCGGTGCCATCAACACCGGGATTGCATCGGCGATGCGGGCGATGAAGGGGCGCGAACGCTGGATGATTCCGATTCTGATGACCCTGTTCGCCATCGGCGGCACGACCTACGGCATGGCGGAGGAGACACTCGCATTTTATGCCATCCTGCTTCCTGTCACCATTGCCCTTGGCTACGACTCCGTCACCGGTGTTGCGATCATTCTGATCGGTGCAGGCATTGGCGTGTTGGGGTCGACGATCAATCCCTTCGCCACCACAATCGCATCGAACGCCGCCGGGATTCCCTTCACCGACGGACTGATTCTGCGGCTCGTCATGCTGATCGGCGGGCTGTTGATCTGTATTGCTTATGTGATGCGCTACGCTGCCCGGGTGAAGGCCGATCCCGCGCGTTCGATCGTGGCTCACATGAAAGAGGATAATGAGCGCCATTTTCTTTCCGCACGCCAATCTGAGTTCGCGGACGCAACGCTGAGCACAAAGCAGAAGATCGTTCTCCTGATCTTTGCCGCGACCTTCGCGGTCATGATCTGGGGCGTCGCCAGCCAAGACTGGTGGATGGCGAATATGGGCGCTTTGTTCTTTGGCGCCTCGCTCGTCGTTGGTGTTGTCGCCTGGATGGGCGAGAAGCGGTTCACCTCGGCCTTTGTAGACGGTGCGCGTGATCTGCTCGGCGTTGCTTTGGTGATCGGGCTCGCCCGCGGCATCGTCGTCATTATGGAAGAAGGCCGGATTTCCGACACGATCCTTTATTGGTCGGCGGCGGGCACCGAAGGGCTTTCGGCAATCAGCTTTATCCTATCGATGTTCTGGATCGAAGTGGCCATGAGTTTCTTCGTGCCCTCGTCCTCGGGCTTGGCTGTCCTGTCGATGCCGATCCTGGCGCCGCTGGCCGATTTCGCTGGTGTGGGCCGCGATCTCGTCGTCACCGCCTATCAATCGGCCAACGGGCTCGTGAACCTTATCAACCCGACCTTTGCCGTGGTGATTGGCGGTCTCGCCATTGGCCGTGTCGCCTATGATCGCTGGATTGCGTTCATATGGCCGCTCCTTGTCATCTTAACGGTCTTCATCATGGCTATCCTCGGCATCGGCACGTTGGTCTAGAAGCTGTGGCGCCAAAAGGAACGACAAGGAGAAGGCCATGACCGAAGAACCGCCTGCGCTTGGTGTCCGTTCGGAAACCGGACGCCTGAGATCCGTTATGGTTTGCCCACCGGGCCTCGCGCACCGCCGCTTGACGCCTGCGAACCGCGAAGAGCTGCTGTTCGACGATGTTTTCTGGGTCAAGGAAGCGATCAAGGATCACGAGGCCTTCCGTTCCATGATGGAAGGTGAGGGGGTCGAGGTTTTGAACCTTCAGACCCTTCTTGCCGAAACGCTGGAAGATGCGAACGCCCGTGCCTGGCTCCTCGATCGCAAGATCACGGCGAACAATATAGGCGTCGGCATGCTGGCCGAGCTCCGCGCCTGGCTCGACGGGATGCCGGGTGCGGAATTGGCGGAATTCCTGATCGGCGGTTTGGCCGTTCATGACCTGCCTTTCAAACCTGCGGGGATGTTCGGCAATTATCTTGGCCCCGACGGCTTTGTGCTGCCGCCGTTGCCGAACATGATCTTTACCCGCGACCCGAGCTGCTGGATTTATGGCGGCGTGACGCTGAACCCGATGCACTGGCCCGCGCGCCGCCAGGAAACCCTGCTGACGGCGGCCATCTATCAACATCACCCACGTTTCGCCGGTGCCGTAAAGGTCTGGTGGGGCGATCCGGATGTCGATTCCGGCCCCGCAACACTTGAGGGCGGCGATGTGATGCCAGTTGGACACGGCAACGTTCTGATTGGGATGGGCGAACGCTCGACCCCGCAAGCCGTCGGCCAGGTCGCCTTATCCCTGTTCCGGAATGGTGCGGCGGATCGGGTGATCGCCTGCCAGATGCCCAAATCGCGGGCCGCGATGCACTTGGACACCGTCTTCTCATTGTGCGGTGGCGACATCGCCACCAGCTTCGTCGAGGTCGCCGAGGCGATTTCCTGCTACTCGCTTCGTCCAGGTGATACGCCGGATCATATCGATATCCGGCTTGAAGAGCGCGGATTGTTCGACATTGCTGCCGAATGCCTGGGCTTAAAGGCGCTTCATATCGTTCCAACCGGCGGCGATGTCTATGAGCGCGAGCGTGAGCAGTGGAACGATGGAAACAACGTCGTCGCGCTGCGGCCGGGCGTTGTCGTCGGCTACGACCGCAACGACGATACCAATGCCGCACTCAAGGCCGCTGGCGTCGAAGTGATCACCATCCGCGGCGCCGAACTGGGGCGTGGGCGCGGTGGCGGCCATTGCATGACCTGCCCGATCTCACGCGATCCCGAATAAGAGGAAACGGACCAATGGCGTTCAATCTGAAGAACCGCAGCTTTCTGTCCCTTCGCGACTTCACCTCCGCCGAAATCGGATTCCTCTTAAAGCTCGCGGGCGATCTTAAATCTGCGAAATATGGGGGCTATGAGCAGCAGCGTTTGTGCGGCAAGGAGATTGCCTTGATCTTCGAGAAAAACTCCACCCGCACCCGCGTTGGCTTCGAGGTGGCGGCCTATGACCAGGGCGCGCACGTCACCTATCTGGGGCCGAGCGGCTCGCATATCGGCCATAAGGAGACGATCAAGGACACCGCCCGGGTGCTTGGCCGGGTCTACGATGCGATCGAGTATCGCGGCTTCGGTCAGAATGTCGTTGAGGAGTTGGCGCGATGGGCTGGTGTTCCCGTCTATAACGGTCTGACGGACGAGTTCCACCCAACCCAGATCCTTGCCGATCTCCTGACCATGCGCGAGCATTCCGAAAAGCCGTTGCCGCAGATCGCGTTCGCTTTTCTTGGCGATGCCGGTAGCAATATGGGCGACAGCCTTTTGATCGGCGGCGCCAAGATGGGCATGGATGTGCGTCTCGTGGCGCCGCGTGAATGCTGGCCGGAAGAATCGATCCGCAATGAGGCTGCCGTCATTGCGGAGGGGAGCGGCGCCCAAATCACCATCACCGAAGACACGGGCGCTGTCGCCGGGGCGGATTTCCTCTACACCGATGTCTGGGTGTCGATGGGCGAGCCCGCCGAGAAATGGGAGGAGCGGATCGGGCTTCTTAAGCCTTATCAGGTGAACGCGGAGATGATGAAGGCAACGGCGAATCCGAAGGCCAAGTTCATGCATTGCCTG
>JAKSCL010000337.1 GCA_022360615.1 Hyphomicrobiales bacterium | reverse complement strand
GGCCTCCTCGTCGCTCACCGTTTCCACAGCGCCGCGCACCCTTATCTGGCGGCGCAATGATTTCCAATGAAGGCAGATCGCCGCCTTGGGCGTTGCAAGAAGCTCCTGTCCCTTCACACCCTCTTGGTTGGTGTAGAAGACGAAGCCCTTCTCATCGAAGTCCTTTAACAGCACCATGCGCACATTGGGCAAGCCGGTCGCGTCGACGGTTGCGAGCGCCATGGCGTTCGGATCGTTTGGTTCGCTTTCTTTCGCTGCTTCGAACCAATCGGCAAAACGTTCAAACGGATTGCCCGAATCGCCAGCGCCTTGGCCGAGCCAATTTTCCTCGTTTTTCGTAAGAACATCCTCGATGTTAGCCATAACGATTGCCCTACTCTCAAAAGCGCATCTCATTTGCGCGCAACGCTCCCCTCAGATATAGCGCGGCTCGGCGGCGGACAGCCAGCGCGTTGCAGGCAACAGGGCCATGTGCCATAGGAACGGGGTTCTACGGGGTCTCCCTCAATAAACGGATTTTCAAGGAGAACGGCGATGGGCGTTGGCGGGCAGTTGATGGCGGGCAAACGCGGACTCATCATGGGCATCGCCAACAATCGCTCCATCGCCTGGGGCATTGCGAAAGCCTGCGCCGACCAAGGCGCCGAACTCGCCCTTACTTATCAGGGAGACGCCTTGCGCAAACGCGTTGAGCCTCTCGCTGAAGAGCTGGGCGCGTATGTCGCCGGCCATTGCGATGTCACCGAGCCTGAAACACTTGATGCCATCTTTGCGAATCTAGGCAAAAAATGGGGCAGGCTCGATTTCCTGGTCCACGCCATTGCGTTTTCGGACAAGAATGAGCTTATCGGGCGCTATGTGGATACGAGCCCGGAAAATTTCTGCCGGTCGCTTAATATATCCTGCTACTCCTTCACTGCCGTCGCGCAGCGCGCCGAAAAGCTGATGGAAAATGGCGGATCGCTTCTCACCCTGACGTACTACGGCGCCGAAAAGGTCATGCCGCATTACAATGTGATGGGGGTCGCCAAGGCGGCGCTGGAAGCAAGCGTGCGCTATCTCGCGGTCGATCTCGGTGCAAACGGCATCCGCGTCAATGCGCTTTCTGCGGGACCGATCAAGACGCTGGCAGCCTCCGGCATCGGCGATTTTCGCTACATTTTGAAGTGGAACGAATACAACTCGCCCCTGAAGAAGACGGTCACCATCGATGAGGTGGGCGACGCGGCGCTCTATCTCCTCAGCGATCTTAGCCGGTCGGTCACCGGCGAGGTGCATCATGTCGATTCGGGCTACCACATCGTTGGTATGAAAGCGGTGGATGCACCGGATATCTCGGTTGTGAAAGAATAGGGCCAACCGACGATTACGCGTCGATTGGCCCTGCACGCGGCACACCCCTATTCGAAAGAGTTTCAGTCCGTCTTCACGCCGGTCTGGTTGCTGTGCGACCACATGGCAATACCTTCTATATGCTTGCCGTTATCCGTCTCAATCACCACGGTGTCGCCGGCCTGGAATTCGGCACCGTCAATCCGGAAACCGTGAGGCGACATATCGATCACGCGCACCTTGCGGTCACTTCCGTCTTGAAGGAACGCCTCAATATCCACATCCTCGCGAGGTTCGCGGCGCCGTTCGGTTTTGTCGAGCGCGGTCTGAATCACCCGTGGAACCTCCGCCCGGATAGCCGTCGATGAATTGGCCATCTCGCCGGCAACGCTGGCAACCTCTTGTGCGAAAGCAGCCGATCTTTGCGTGATATCAGCCGCCTCCGACAAGGTTCCCGCCATTGTGCTCGCCGTATCGCGGGAATTGACGATGATCTGGTTGAAGCTGTCCGTCGAGGCCCGCTGTTCTTCCATCGCGGCAGCGATGGCCGTTGACATCTCGCTCAGTTCGGAAATCGACGCCATGATCGATTGTATGGCGTCGGCAGCGCCTTGGGTCCGGTTCTGGATGGCTTTCACCTGATCGGCGATCTGCTCGGTCGAGCGGTTCGTCTGTTCGGCAAGTGTCTTTACCTCCGAGGCGACAACGGCGAAGCCCCGGCCCGCCTCACCGGCCCGTGCCGCCTCGATGGTGGCATTCAGAGCCAAAAGATTGGTCTGCTCGGCAATGTCGGTGATCACCGAGACGAAGGTCTCGATGCTTTGGGCGGCTTGGGACAGTTCCTCCACCGCGTCGCGCGAGACCTTCGAGCGTTCGACGGCCTGTTTGGTCAGGTCATCGCTTTTCGACGTGCGCTCGGCCACTTCGGAGATCGCCGCCATCATATCTTCGGCCAAGCGAACCGCTTCATCGGAAAGGCGTTGCGTATTTACCGCACCCTCGGAAGCCTCGCCCATGCGCGCATCGGCCGCTGCGAGAGATTCCGCCATGCCGTTGATCTTCGCGCGCACATCCTCAGCGCCCCGAACGATGGTGTCCATCCCGTCCTCGGTCTTGATTTTCACCTCTTCCGCCATCGTCGAAAGCGTAACGCGCCGCTCGTTCAACGCCTTGCGCTCCGCAATCGACCGTTCAGCTTCCAATTGCACCTTTTCCTCGACCGCTTTCAAAAAGACCGAGGTGGCTGAGGCGATCTGGCCGATCTCGGTACGCTGTGGATATGAGGTGTCGATCTCGATACCTGTATCGCCGGCAGCAATGCGGTTGATCTGGACTGCGGCCGCCTTGAGCGGCCGGCTGATCGAGAGCGCCATCGCGATGGCAAAGACAATGGTGGCGATGACAACCGCACCATTGATCAATTCGGTCAGCAGAAGCGCAGAATGGCTTTCGGACACATAAGTCTCGACATTTGCGAGAAGGTCGCCCGTCAACCGGTCCTGGACCGCTTTCATCATATTGATGCGGGTGGTCGCTGTGTCGAACCAAGCTTCCGATTTCACCCCTCCCGTATCGTTCGCCGAATCCAGTTCGACCAGAATTTGGCGCCAGTTGTTGTAGTCCTGGATCGTGTTTCCGGAGAACATCTGCTCGAACTGTGCGATCTGTTCAGGGCGCGCAAATGTCAAAAACTCATCCATATAAGCTTGTTGCCGCGCAACAAGGCTGACGAACCTTGCGTGGACATCTGGTTTGAAAATCTCTGCCTCAAGCAGCACCACGCCCACCGCACGTTTAAGCCCGGACTGATCCTTCGCGATCATGAGGGAACGCAGCGCTGAGAGATCGCGCACGCTCTCATGACCGCTCATTACCTTGATTTTCTTCCCGATGATCTCCGCGGCGGTATCGATAATACTGGTGTAGAAAGTCAGCACATCGTTCGGCGTAGCCGAGCGCTGATCCATTTCGCTTCGCATCCGCGGCACGTCCGAAAGAAGCGAGTCCATGCGCTCGACCGTTGCGTATGATTCTCCGTTCATCTGCGCAACGGTTGCATCAACCGCCTCACGAAAATCGGCGATCAAGCCGTCAACTTTCCTGCGTTGGTTTGTCAGACGGGCGCCATAGCTCGCTGATACGGCCTCGTCGGCGGAGAGGAAGCCAACCGACAAGCCGCGTTCGGTCTGCAAATCATGAACCAAATCGCTTGCGTTTTGAGCAAGCACCACCGCCGGACGCAGTTTTTCCAACTCGCTAACCGCTTCACGCTCGCTAAGGAACGAAGAAACTGCAAACCAAACGAGCGCTACGGTTGGCACCGCAACAACGATCATCAATATCTCAAAAACGCGAAGAGCCCGCATACCACTCACCCCACCTCGAATAATCCGGTCTTTTGGATACGGGCAAACCACTAACCAGGAGTAAATACCTTGATGATCTGCACGTTAAACGGGTAGTTTATTTATGCTATAGTGGATTTCCCTTACTTAAATAACGCAGTCTCACAACCATAATGTATTGATCAAGTATTCAAGCATATTTCTTTAATTTCCTAGAATATTTTTCCCATCTCTGCTGGAGATGGATTTGACTACAAAGAATTGCCGAGTAACAGGCCGGTTGAGGAAAAAAGCCATTCGCCTTATCCATGCCCGATGTCCTTTCCGCATACGCTTTACGTCATTCGTCATGGCGAAACAGACTGGAACCGCGAAGGCCGGTTTCAGGGCAGCCGCGACATCCCGCTGAACGCAAAGGGACACCGGCAGGCAGCGCGCAATGCCGAGGCTCTGAAGGCAAAGCTCGCAGGTCATCGCACGACTGGCGACACACCGGGATTTGTCACAAGCCCGCTCAGCCGAGCGAAGGAGACAGCAACGATTGTCGCACGAACGCTCGCCATCGATCCCGCACGGATGGATCAGGATGATCGGGTTCAGGAAATGCGTTTCGGAACATGGGAAGGCCGGACGGCCGAGGAGTTGAAAACGCACGCGCCGCATCAATTGAAGGAACGGCATCGCGACCCGTGGCATTTCCGTGCGGAGGGCGGCGAAAGTTATGCCGACCTTGCCGGCCGGTTGTCCTTCTGGCTTGAGGGGGTCGAGCGCGATACGATTCTTGTCACCCATGGCGGTGTCTGCCGGGTGCTCCGGGTTCTTCTCCTCGATGACCCGATCGAAGAATTGATGCGCGGGCCAGTGCCCCAGGACAAGGTTATGATCTTGAAATCCGGTTCGGCGGAATGGATCTGAAGGCGAATGTCAACCGGCTCAGTCGACGTGCCGGAACTGGCGAATGGCCGCCAAGACTTCCTGATGCGGAACGTCGAGCGTCTGCAGCGGTATTCGCAAGCCCGTCGGCCCGTCGGGGCGCCAAAGCCGGGTCATATACCTCCTAAGGCCCCGAGGGACATCCGGGCTTTTAACGACCCGTTCGGGCTGTTCGGAAAGCGCAATTAGGAGCGTTGGATTGACAAGCGTTCGCACCGCATAGGTACGGAATGCAATACCTTCGATTTCGCGCCACGGGATAAGACCAATACCGCTCAGAAACAACCCATCCGCATTCACCGCAAGTCTTGCCACGTGTGTCTCAAGATAAGGATAGAAAAAGGCAGCCACGAGAAAAGCAGCGAGCGCCAGCCCGAACACCGGTGCGACATCCGTTATGAAAGAGATGAAGGTGAGGAGCACGCCGACCGTTACGCCGCCATAGACCATGGCCTCGCCCGTCTTGCGGCTGTAACGGGCAATGAGCGGACGTGCGGTTTGTCGCGCCAGCGGGCCCGGTTCGGCGATAGCCATGGACTACCCTTCGATAAACACCGTGTTGGCAATTGCGATGCCGAAGCCTGACAAACCCACATAATGCCGTGTCCGCGAGGTCAGAAGCCGGATCGAGGAGATGCCGAGATCTTTCAGGATCTGGGCGCCAAGACCCACTTCGCGCCATTGTTCCTCGCGTGCCCGTGCGCGGCCCGCCGCCTCCCGCTCGTTCTCAATGCCGTCCGGAGACGGGCCGATGCTGACGGGCGCAACGCCTGCTGCATTGTCGCGCAGATATATGATGGCGCCGCGGCCCTCTTCCTTGATGCGTGCCATGGCTTCGGTCAATCCATGCCGGTCGCCAAAAACGTCGGATAAAATCGCTTCGCGGTGCAGCCGGACCGCCACATCGTGCCCATCTGCAATGTCGCCATAGACAAGCGCAAGATGCTGAGCCTGGTCGAAGGGCGTCGCGTAAACAATCGCCTTCGCCATGCCGGCAGGCGTTTCAGTCTCGAACTCGCAGACCCGGTCGACAAGCCGTTCGCGCGCCTGACGATAGGCGATGAGCTCGGCAACCGAGACCATCTTGAAGCCGTGCGTCTCAGCAAAGCCGGCAACATCGTCTCCGCGTTTGACGGTGCCGTCATCGTTCACCAATTCGCAAATTGCCGCGACTTCCGGTAGCCCCGCAAGCCGGCAAAGATCGACCGCGGCCTCGGTATGGCCGGAACGCATCAGGACCCCGCCTTCCTTTGCGATCAAAGGAAAGACATGGCCGGGCCGGACGAAATCATCCGCATTGCAATTGTTGTTCGCCAGCGCACGCACAGTCGCCGTCCGTTCCTCGGCCGAGATACCGGTGGTGACGCCATGGCGGTAGTCGACAGAGACGGTAAAGGCCGTTGAATGGGGGGCGTCGTTGACAGCGACCATCGGGTCGAGTTTCAGGCGACGCGCTTCGCTCACGGTCATCGGCGTACAGACGATACCGCTCGTGTGGCGCACGATGAAAGCCATCTGTTCGGGCGTAACGGCGGAAGCGGCGACAATCAAATCGCCTTCGTTTTCGCGGTCATCATCATCCACGACAACAACCATTTCACCGGCAGCAAAGGCACGGATGGCATGCTGGACGCGTGTCCAGTCGGCGTTAGCGATTTCTAGCATTCTAGGACCTTTGAGGTTCAGCTTTTCCGTGTTGTTTCGTCGTCCAGCCCATGGTCTGCCGGTCGTGTGCCTCAATATAGGAGACGGAGGGCCTTGTCGCGCCATCGGCACGGCCCGTGCAAAGTCCAAGAGCGGCATGGCAGGCGCAAACCGGCTATTCCGATCTTCGCCGCGTCAACGGATGCGATTTGAACTATCCTTCATTTTCCGGAAGCCCGGTCACCACGACCGATTCATCCGATATGGCCGCCTCATGAAACCGGAAAGTCCGTCATTCTACCACACCATCCTGCCCGTCGGCGCCTTGTTGGCAAGCGCGGCTTTTCTCGTGATGGGGAACGGCCTTCAACAGATACTGCTTCCGATCCGCGCGCAAATCGAGGGGTTCGACACCGTTCAGATCGGCGCGATGGGTTCAGGCTACTTTTTGGGATTCGTTCTTGGATGCCTCACCGCCCCGCGCCTTATCCTGATTGCAGGCCATGTGCGCACCTTCGCAGCCCTCGTTTCGATTGCATCAGCGGCCGCCCTTTTCCACCCAATCGTCATTGCGCCCTTGAGCTGGTTCATCTTCCGGATCCTGACAGGTTTCTGCTTGTCCGGACTTCTTCTCGTGATGGAAAGCTGGCTGAATGAGCGCGCAACCAACGAAACGCGCGGCCGCGTCATGTCGGCCTATGTGACGATCAATTTCTCGATGATCACGGTCGGGCAGCTTCTGGTCGCCATCATGGAGCCCGCGTCGTTCGTCCTCTTTTCCGTGGCCTCTGTCCTCCTGTCGCTTGCCGCTGTGCCGATCCTCTTGTCGCGCTCGCCACAGCCGGCGCCAATTCGCATCGTCCGTTTCCGGCCAAAGGCGTTGTTCGCCATCTCGCCCGCCGGGGTCGCCGGCGCGCTTCTCATCGGCATGGTCAATGGCACAGTCTTCGCACTTGGCCCGCTTTTCGCGAAGACAGTAAGCGGGAGCGTCGACTTCGCCGCCTATTTCATGTGTGCCGTCGTGATTGGCGCCGCCATTGGCCAATGGCCGGTCGGCATGCTGTCCGACCGTTTTGACCGGCGCCGGGTGATGATTGGGATCGCTGCTTCATCTGCGGCGGTGAGCGCACTCTTTCTTCTGCTGTCGCCGCCGCTCGTGGGCCTTCTCGTACTTGGTTTCTTCTTCGGTATGGCGACCTACACCGCCTATCCGGTGGCGGCCGCCCACACCTTCGACTTCACCGCAAAGGAAAACATGGTGGAAACCTCATCGGGCCTTCTGCTCGTTTTCGGGATTGGTTCAACGATCGGTCCCCTGATTGCCTCCTCGGCAATGTGGGCCTTTGGACCGGCATCGCTCTTTGCCTATGTGATCTCGGCGCAGTCGGCACTCATTCTTTTTGTCGCTTACCGGATGCTGAGGCGCGATGCGCCGGGAGCCGATGAACGCAGCGCCTTTTCGATTTCCGAAACGGCACCCATTCCCGGTATCTCGGTGGATGTCTCGCAGGAAAACAGGGAAAGCCGGCACGCCTCGGTATGATCCTTGCGGTCAGCCGGTCTTCGGGATCCGCCCGATCATGTGAAACTCGTCATTGGGCCGCATGCCGGTGACATTTGCGATGCGGTTGGAAAGCGCGAACAACCCAGCGATCCCGGCAACGTCCCAGATTTCGTCCATGGAAAAACCCTGGGCACGCATATCAGCAATATCATCGTCTTCGATGGTGTAGGATTCGGTCGCCACTTGCACGGCGAAATCAAGCATTGCCTTTTGCCGGTTGGTGATGTCGGCCTTGAGATAGTTGACGGCAACCTGATCGGAAAGGAACGGGTTCTTTGCCCGCACCCGCAAAATCGCACCATGGGCAATGACACAATACTGGCAATTGTTGATGGCCGAGGTGACGACCACGATCATCTCACGTTCGGCCTTTGTCAGCCCCTCTTCCTTCTCCATCAGCGCATCGTGATAGGCAAAGAAAGCACGGAACTCGTCCGGGCGGTGGGCAAGCACGAGGAATACATTCGGGATGAAACCCGACTTTTCGTAAACGGTTTCGATACGCTCGCGGATGTCGTCCGGCATCTCCTCAAGCGTGGGCACCGGGAAACGGGAAATGGTCATCACGTGCCGGTGCCTTTCACGCATTGCGGTTAGCCTATGCTAAACAAGCGGAGCGATGCGAATCTCTACGCGCCGGTTCTGCGCCTTGCCTGCCTCTGTTGTGTTGGGCGCGATTGGCTGGGTTTCGCCGAAGCCGCGGATGAGCATGCGCCGGGGGTCTATCCTTTGCGCCGAGAGATAACTGGCAACCGCCTCGGCACGGCGTTGCGAGAGGTCCAGATTAAACTGCTCGGAGCCATCGGAATCGGTGTGGCCGTAGATATCGATAAGGGTTCTCGGAAACTCCTGGAAGACAAGAGCAACCGAATTCAGAACGCCGAAGAACTCCGGCTTGAGGCTGGCTTGACCCGTGTCGAATGTGATGTTTGACGGCATATTCAAGATGATCTGATCGCCGTTGCGGGTAACGCTTACGCCGGTCGCCGCCAACTGCGCACGGAGTTTCGCCTCCTGCTGGTCCATGTAGGCGCCGATGCCGCCGCCCGTGAGCGCGCCGATGCCGGCCCCGATAAGGGCACCGCGGCGGGCATCTCCGTCACCCACATTGTTGCCGATAACCGCACCCGTCAGCGCGCCGAGGGCTGCGCCCGTGGCAGCGCCGATCCCGGCATTTGAAACCGTGCGCTCGCCCGTGAACGGATCGGTCGCGCATGCTGCCAGGACGAACGCACAACCAATGGCAACAAACCCAAGTTTTTTCATCATTTTTGATTCACACCCACACTCAGACGCCCACCTCATTCGGGCACTATTTGTCGCATCGCTTCTTTACAAGGTCAAATTCCCGTTAACGCCTTGTCCGGTGCGATTTGGATAAACAGCAGCATTGGGCGATGATACGATTCATGACGGTTATATGACGGTTGCTGAGTGACCGGAGGCTTGAGGAGATGCTGAAAGTCGAGAATGGCGGCAAAGCCCGGCAAACGCAGAAAAAAAAAGGCAATAAAAGGAAAACCCGGCTTCAAGACCTCGACATGTCAAAGACGCTCGACCGTCCGCTTTACGACGAGCGTCTTGCAAAGCTGCAACTAAGGCTTCGGAAAATCCAGCAGGCCTATCTGGCCACAGGGGATTCTGCGGTCATCGTTTTCGAGGGCTGGGACGCTGCCGGCAAGGGCGGCACAATCCGGCGCATGTCGGCGGTCCTCGATCCGCGCGGCTTCAAGGTTTGGCCTATCGGCGCGCCAAGCCAACGCGACAAACATCGGCATTATCTGACCCGTTTCTGGGAAAAACTGCCGAGTGAAGGCGCCATCTCGGTTTTCGACCGCTCCTGGTATGGCAGGGTTCTCGTTGAGCGTATCGAAGGCTTCGCTTCCGAAGACGAGTGGAGACGGGCCTATAACGAAATCAACGCCTTCGAAAAACTCATCGCTGATAGCGGAACGCGTATTGTGAAGATCTTTTTGCACATCACGCCCGATGTACAGCTCAAGCGTTTCGAGGAAAGGCTGCGCAATCCCATGAAACGCTGGAAGCTTTCCTATGAGGACTTCCGAAACCGCGACAAATGGGAGCGTTATGAGGATGCGCTCGAAGAGATGTTCGCCCTTACCAGTACGCGAACCGCGCCGTGGACCATTGTGCCGGCAAATAACAAACGCTATGCGCGGACCGCTGCCATGGACACCATCGTCAAGCGTCTTGCACGCGGTGTCGATCTGGCACCCCGCCCGCTGAATGGCGACGTGGCGGCGGCCGCACAAAGCGTCCTTAACATCTCCCACCCGGCGATCGCGAAAATGGTGGGCCGCACGGAGTAGCTGTCAAGGACGTTCGGGACATTCGGGTTCGGGGATTGGACGTCTCCTCTAGGAAACGAGTTGCAACCGGCCCCGTTCGATTTTGCCGATAATGTTGTGCTCCGGACCGATTGGAAACCGGGTGAGCCTTTCAGCACCTGTGTCCGTCACCACAAGAACATCATGCTCGCGATAACCGCCGGCGCCCGGTTCGTTCTCAGGGATCATAATCATCGGCTTTACCGAAAGGACCATCCCCGGCTCAAGCTCCGTGTCCACATCCTCGCGCAATTCCAATTCCGGCTCTCGCCCGTAATAGTGCGAAATGATGCCTCCGGAATGTCCGTAACCGAACGAGCGGCGGTGCAGGAGGCCGTGCTCCCGGTAAATCTCGTTCAACTCTTTCGCAATGTCAGAGCAGCGCTTGCCCGGTTCCAGCAATTCGAGGCCTCGGCGGTGCACCTTGTTGTTCACCTCCCATAAACGCACATTGGCGTTGGAGGCATAATCGCAAAAGGCCGTACGCCCCAGGGCTGCGGAATAACCGAAAATCAATGGGAAACAATTGATGGAGAGGATGTCACCCGGCTGAAGCTTGCGGTTGGTGACGGGATTGTGCGCCCCATCGGTGTTGATGCCCGACTGCAGCCAGGCCCAGCTATCCATCAGTTCAGCGCCGCAGAAACACTTTGCAATCTCGCGGACCATGGCGGCTTTAACCTCAAGCGCCACTTCGTGTTCGCGAACACCAGCAGAAATGGCTGAGAAAGCAACCGCACCGCCGATTTCGGCAATCCGCGCAGCCTCGCGAATAAGGCCGATTTCCTCTGGAGATTTGACCATACGCAACCGGGCCGCTTCGCGTGCCACATCAATGAACTCCGCATCCGGAAATGCCGCTTGAAGCCTATCCCTGAACTCCAAATCCACATGGTCGAACTCTAAGCCGATGCGTTTCGCCTTCGGCATGAGTTTCGCAATCGCACGAAAAAAGTTGTCTCTCGACCAATCCGTATAGGCAATGCAATCGGCTGAACTTCTGCGCCAAGGCTGACCGCCGTCCGCGCTGGAGGCGACACTTGTAACCCGCTCCTGCGTTAAAACGAGGCCGTACTTCCTTCCAAACCGGAAATAAAGCCATCCAGAAAAGTAGCAAATATTGTGCTGCGATGTGAAAAGCGCAGCATCTATTTTTTTCTCATCTATAATCGCGCGCATACGACTGTGACGCCGCTCCATTTCATCATCGGAAAAGGGCGGCCATTCTTTCTCGCCATTATGCCATTCGGCGATATTGAGCAATTCATTCGTATTTGACATATCCCGGACCTTGCAGATCGAGCCCAATATCGGGCGAGCTTGGATTCTTGGCGGCACTCGCGCGAACGCGCGTCAGCGGCCTCAGCAATAGTCCGAAGGGTTTGTCAGGAGCCTGTCAAAACGCGGAAGGCACGGAAGTCCTCCGCGGCGGCGATAGCAAGCGATTTCAGCCGATTTGGGCATAATGCCATTCCTTAATCGTATGAACGGTATGCGCCAGAAACATATCGTAGAAACCTAGACCACTTTAGCTCCCGTGGGAATGATACAAATGGTGGATTTTCAGTGCGGATTGATACGGATGACCCTGCGAAGTTTTAACGCACCGAACATGCAAAAGATGCATCGGGAGACTTTATTCCTTCCCACCGCCCCTTACATAGGGTTTGCTTTTTTGAATCAATAGCGCGCGGAACGAGATATTGATTTTTCTTTCTGAACCAGTTTTTCT
>JAKSCL010000335.1 GCA_022360615.1 Hyphomicrobiales bacterium | reverse complement strand
TGTCGGGCGCGGACAGGACGCCGGCCGTATAGTTGAGCGCATCCTTGACGCTTTGAGGGTTCTGGTCGTCGAGCTGCTTGCGCGTGATCGTCGTGACCGACTGCGGGGTCTTGAGGACGGGCGTATCGGTCTTGGTTGCGGTACCCGAATCCCTCTCGAGATACGCATCCCGTGTTGAATCCTTTGGCGTTTCGCCTTCCACCTGGACGGGCGGCAGAATGATGGCTGGCTCCTGGGCATGACTTGCCATTGGACTCAGTGTTACGGCTGCTGTGAGCAGCGCTGCGCACGCCCGCTTTGAGCATACCCCCATCATTCGTTTGCACCTTTCCCGTCCGTTCGCTTGAGGAGTGGATAGAGTTCGATAAATGCGAATGCATATCATTCGCGATATCTGGTTTCCCTATAAACAAACGGGACGGTCCCGTCCAGTTAATATATACTGCCTGCATGAATGGCTGACGCCAAGCGGAAGTGAGGTACAACTGTCTGGTTTAGGCGTCGGCGATAGGTCGCCAGTTCGCAGGGAACGAAGTCAGCCCCGAGGGGCCCCCGCACGTGAACCGGGGTCGAAAAATCGAGGAGAGAGAATGGTCGCTGGTAATTCGAGGAAAGGTCGACGTCTTTCGTTCGTTAAAGTCCAACCCATCCCCAGCGGGGAATCGCGCGTAGAACGGTAATGACGGATTCGTTGTCCACAAGATCACGTGTTGGCCGGCCCTCCAAGGAGGACGCCGCCGAAACGGCCAACAGAATCATCGATACTGCCGCGCGGCTTTTCTCTGGCCAGGGCTTCGCGGCGACCTCGATTGAGCAGATTGCTTCTGCCTGCAGTGCGGGCAAGGACACGATCTATCGGCGCTTTCCGTCGAAGGTCGCTCTCTTTGAGGCGGTCGTCGAGCGCTTGCGCACGCGAACCTTGGACCGTCTCGAGATCGAAATCGACTCCGCTGGCGGTGATGGCGATGCGCTGGCGCGGTTGAGGCGCATTGCCCGCTGGTTCCTCGCCGTCAATCTGGATCCGGACATGGTCGCGTTCAAACGGATCGCCTTGAGCGAAG
>JAKSCL010000333.1 GCA_022360615.1 Hyphomicrobiales bacterium | reverse complement strand
CCGCAAGCCGGACGATCTGGGAGCGGGCTGATTTGTTCATTGATAGTGCACCGAGCGGTCCATAAGGCGGAAATTGACGAGCGTCAGCACCAGCAGGAACAGGACGAAGGCGACAGTGATCGCCGAGGCATAACCGATCTGAAAGAACAGGAAGCCTTCCTGGTAGATTGTGTAGAGCATGACTTCGGAGGCGCGCCGCGGACCGCCGCCGGTGAGCGTTGCCACTGTTTCAAAGACGCGAAACGAGCGCAGAAGCATGATGATGACAACGAACACAAGGGTGGGGCCAAGCAGCGGGAAAGTGACGGTCCAGAAACGCTCCCAGGGCCGGTCGGCGCCGTCTACGGATGCTGCGTCGTAGAGTTCCGAAGAAATGGATTTGAGGCCGGCCATGAACAGGACCATCGTGTAGCCGGCGTTTTCCCAGATTGCGATGGCGGCCAGCGTCGGCAAGACCAATGCCGCGTCGCTGAGGAAACGCTGCGTGGGCAAGCCGGCGAGCAAAAGCGCGGAATTCACCGGCCCGAGCGTCGGGTGCAGCAGAAACTCCCAGACGATGGCCATGGCGACGGTGGTTGAAACGACCGGAAGAAAGCAGGCCGACCGGAAGAAGGTACGACCGAGACGCGAGCTTTCGATCAGGATGGCCAGCCACAAGCCAAGCGCGACGGACAACGGCGTCACCATCAGCGCATAGAGTATGGTGTTCGCCGCCGAGATGCGCGGCACGCGGTCGGTGAAGAGCGCGCGGTAGTTTTCAAGGCCCGCAAACGAGACTGTCGCCTCGCCGAGTCTCCAATCGGTGAATGACATCACGACGACCGCGGCGGTGGGGGCGAGCACGAAAACCGTGAGGGCCGTCAGGAACGGCAGCACGAAGCCCCAGCCGATCAGTGCGTTCGATAAATGCGGCGGCGCTTTGGGGCTTGTGGGCGCCGCGGCGGCGCAGGCGGGTGCGTCAGACACGGAGGAGTGGGGCAGGCTGTTCATTGAAAGCTCGTTTTTCCCGGCCAAGGGCTTGCGGCAGTGGAACCAAGGAGGAGTGCAGGGGCGTCTCGAGGCGCTTGCCTTCGCGGTCGAAAAGATGAAGGGCTCCCGGCCGCAAGCGCGCAGACGCGGGCTTTCCGATTTGGAGGCCGTCGATGACATCGGCGTCCAGGCGCGCGATAGCGGAAACGCTGCGCGTCTTTTCGCCTATGGCGATGTGAACAAGCGCTTCCGACCCCAGGAACTCGCGGTGCGTCGGTACGGTTGGGATCGCATCCTCACGCTGTTCACGCATGAGTGTGATGTGCTCGGGCCTAACGCCTATTTGGACCGGACCGTCCCGAACGCCGGCAGCATGGGCGACGGCTGTGCCTGTGGCCGCCAAATGGATCACACCATTTTCGGCTGTGCCCTCAAAAACATTCATTTTCGGAGTGCCGATGAACAATGCGGCGCGCACGTCGATCGGCCGGTCATAGATTTCCCGCGCCGTTCCGATCTGTATGATCTCCCCATCGATCATGATGGCGATCCGGTCAGCCATGGTCATGGCTTCGGTCTGGTCGTGCGTCACATAGATCGCTGTGGTGCCGAGTTTCTTTTGCAGGTGTACGATTTCAGCGCGCGTGCTGGCGCGCAACGTGGCGTCGAGGTTGGACAGCGGCTCATCGAGAAGAAACAACTTCGGCTTGCGGATCAGGGCACGCGCCAGCGCAACGCGCTGGCGCTGGCCGCCGGAGAGCTGACCGGGTTTGCGGTCGAGCAAAGCTTCGATTTCCACCTGGGACGCGGCCCGTTGGACGGCTTGCAGGATTTCCGCGCGCACGCGCTTCACCCGGCCGCTGAGACGCCGCGCCAAAGGCAGGCGCTCGGCGCGGTTGAGGTCGCGCATGACGAGCGGCAGCGCCAGATTTTGTGCAACCGTCATGTGCGGATAGAGCGCATAAGACTGAAACACAACGGCCACGTCACGCGTCTTGGGCGCCAGCCCGTCGACGATCGCTCCGTCCATCAACACATGGCCCGCGTCATGGGCTTCCAAGCCTGCCACGATGCGCAAAAGGGTCGACTTGCCGCAGCCGGAGGGCCCTAGGATGGCGATGAATTCACCTTGTTGGATTGACAGGTCGATTCCGCGCAGGACCGGCGCATCGCCAAATGACTTCTTCAGATTTTGGATTTCGATATGTGACATATGCCAACTCGCAAACGAGCCCGGCCGTTGCGAGCGGCCGGGCGGCAATCTCTGATTTTGATGGAATGCTTGTCAGGGAAGCAGGCGGTTGATTTCGTCTTCCAGCGAGGTGAGGGCTTCTTCGGGTGTCATTGAATCATCGACCACACCTTCCAAATGCTCTCCAATCACCGTGTCGATCTTCAGGCCGTTTTCGCCTGGAAACTGGAACCAGTCCCGCACGACCGCGATTTGGTCGACGGCCGTCCGGTGGTTTGGCCGGCTGTCGAAATAGCCTTCCAGCAGGTCTGGGTCCTCAAGCGCCAGCGTATTGACCGGCGTGTAACCGACAAGCTTGATGACCTGGGTTGTGCCGAAGGGGCCGGTGGAGAACTTCACCCAGCGCCAAGCTGCGTCGAGCAAAGCCGGGTCTTCCTCCGCGGCTGTGGTGATCATCGCCACATTGCCGCCGGTAGGCAGGCGTCCGCCCTCGACGCCCATCGGATGGGGCGAAGTGCGGAAATCGAAACGGTCGCCGATCGATTGCTCGAAGTTGTAGAGCCGGGAGATCGAATCGATGACGAAACCCATCCGGCCGGCAATGAACTGCTGCCGCTGCGCCTGGTCGCTGACGGCCATCATTCCCCCTTGCTTGGCCATCCGGTCGTAAAGGCCCATGGCGGTTTGCCAAGTGGGATCGTCCGCAATCGACACCTTGTCGGCGCCCGGCTGCATCATTTCTCCACCGTTGCTGAACAGCGCGCCCTGGAAGTACCAGGCTCCGTACCAACTCGCCGAATAGGGCAGGTACATGCCCGCATAATCCGGTCCCAGATCGTTGATCTTGCCGGCCAATTCGATAATGCCGTCCCAGTCGGTGGGCATATTGTCGGGATCGCCGCCCACTTGGCGGACCAAATCGGCGTTGTAGTAGGTCAGTGACATGGAAATGGCGAAAGGCAGCGCCAGTTGCCGACCGTCAAAACGTCCTACGCTTTGGAGCGATTCCGTCCAGCCGTTTTCCTCGAACGTTTCGCCATCCTTTTCCATCAGCGGTTTCAGGTCGACGGCCAGGCCGCGATCGGCGACTGTCGGCAGATAAGAAAGGCCCAGATAGTTCACATGCGGCATGTCGCCGACAACAGCATCGCGCAGCAGCGCCTGGACGTTGTCGCCGTAGTTGTTCTGCGCGCCGCGGAAAGCCACAGTGACGTCCGGATTGCGCGTTTCGAACTCCTCCTTCAACGCTTCAAACACGCCGTCGAAGATCTGCGGCTGCGCATATTGCACGATGAGTTCTATCGGCTCGGACCTAGCGGAGGTCATCGAAACCGCCAAGCCAAGCGTTGCTGCAAGCGCGGCAAATCCCGCGCGTCGAGTGATGGGAATGCGCATCAATGTCTCCGTCTGTTCAAATTCCAGCGCGACCAGAGGCGACATCGCCATTTCCCGCTCCCGGTTGTGGAAGCAGGGCGATTCCCCGACCAGCCGCGGGCGACGCTATAGGCGGGGTTCGTGACAAGTAAATTACATCTAGATCAATATACGTATTTTATGTCTCATAAATCAGTTCGAACCGGCCGCCCGGCGAGCGCGTCGTTCCAAACTCAATGGGCACGCCGTCCTTGTCGACATTGATCGCTTCGACCACCAACACCGCCATACCGCTTGGGATTCGCAGCGCTGCCGCTTCCTCCAGCGTTGCGTCGCGTGCGTGGGCGCGGGTCTGTCTGCGCTTGTAGTCATCAACGCCGTATCGCTTAAGCGCCCGGGTGACGGATCGCAAAGCGTCGAAGGCTTCGGCAATCCCTTCAAAGCGTGCCGCTGGAAAGCGATGCGTTGTAATGCTGACCGGCTCGTCGTCGATTTCCCTCAGATCGTCGAATGCGATGCAGGGACTGCCTTCCGCGATCTGCAGGTCGCGGGCGACCGTCTGGCTCGCCGGCTCCTCCCAACTGCGGAGCAGGCGTCCGGTGAAGCGCAAGTTCTGGTCGAGCCGCGAAACATTCTCCGTGTAGCGTGTCCGCTCGCTGATCGGATAGGCGAGTTTCGGCGCTTTCACAAACATGCCGCGCCCTTGTTCGATACTGATGGCGCCACGGTCCCGCAGCGCGGCTAACGCTTGCCGGATGGTATGGCGGTTGACCCCGAAACGAAGAGCCAGTTCGGACTCTTTCGGTAAACGGCTTCCCACCGCATAAACGCCGTTGATGATGTCTTCGCTCAGAACCTCCTCGACCTCGCGCCAAAGTATCTTTCCCGATTGCCGCATTTGAATGTATTACTCCACCTCAATTTAAATCGTACAAGACAAATCCACTGCGCAAGAGTAAAAGCATTCATGCGCGTTTCGGTATCCCTTCTATTAGTGAGAAAGGGGGCTTATGGCCCAAATCAGGCCCGGCTTGGCCAAAAGTTCCTTCAGTGTTCGGTTGAAAGAAGTGCTGAAACCGATTCTATTCGCGCTTGGCTGTGTCTGTTTGTTGCGAATCCGTTTTCGCGCTTCCGCCGTTATTGACAATTCCGCTTGCGAAAACGTCACTGGATTGCCTTGATCTCGATTCCCGGTTTTGCTGTTGTCCATGAGCCGGTGTTTATGTCGCGCCTACAGGATTCCTTGACCTTTGATCGGCGGCAGGCAACATGCCGGTTGGCCGGGCCCTCCTTGAGCGGCAAGACCTGAAAGCCATAAACGACACACATCGCACCGGGCAAGCCAACGCAAACACCCTCCTTTGCGTCATGGCTTCTTGAGCGGCGGCACCTTCGCCGGATTGATGGAGGTGAGATCAGAACCCGCCTTTTGATTCCATTGCCAGAGCAAATCCAGGAAAAGTGGAGACCGGTTTTCCGCCAGGAATTGCTCTCGGAGATCACCCGGCCGCGTTCTTTATTGTGTTGCAAACTCCCGGCGGAGGTGAGGTTCAGTTTCAACCAATGTGGAATCCTACGCCCAACGCGCTGTTCAAAATAACCAGAATGAAGAAAGATTCCGGTTAAGCGGAAACGCTTTCAAGTCTCTTTATCTGCTCACCTTCCGGCTCATCTGGGAGATATACGAATTTAGGCCCAATATCTAAAAAATCATGGAAATGAACAATTGTAGATTCCGAAGATATTAAAAGAATAGCGTAAGAAGGTGGCTCAAGGCTGCAAATACTGTTACTTGACTTGAAATCCAGCCAAGACTGATGGTTAGTGCCACGCACCGCGTGGAAATGTAGGTTGTTCCAGATGCCGGAAACGTTACGATGAACGTGACCGAAGAACATATATTCTATATTGGTGGCGCGCCTGAAAATATCGGACATTGCTTTCGCGTCGGCGGCATCCATCGTATACCGGTCAATGTGCGGCACTTCCAGTGTAAATGGCGGGTGGTGCAGGCAGATAAAAACCGGAAGCTCGCCAGCCTCTTTCAGTTGATCTTCGAGCCATTTGCGGCGAGCCTCACAGAAAAATCCTTCGTGTGCTCCAGGCTTTATTGTGTCTAGCAATAGAATTCGTCCAATTGGCAAATCCACGGAGCTTTGTACAAAACCAAACTCGTCTGCTTTGGCGGCGTTAACAACAGATATGAGATTTTCTCTGTTGTCGTGATTGCCAACCATAACGCGAAATGGGATTTTCAACTGACTAACACATTCTGAAAACACACGATACGATTCAATATCACCATTGTGGGCAATATCCCCAGAGAATATACATAAGTCGGCATCAGAATGATTGGTGTTTATGTCTGCAATGCAGGAGCGGAGGCGGCTTGTTGGGTTTGATTCGAACAAAAGTCCGCCATTTGGAATAATGTGACAGTCGCTCACATGTATAATCTTGCTATGCTTCATGGTTCTTGCTTATGTCCTGTTTTCAGAGCGCTTTCATCTGATCCGGTTTAGATTTTCTATTATAAATATTGTTCAATTTTATAATTCTGTTTTGTATTTTTTTAATTATATGCGTTATGTTCTGTTTTATTGTGTAATTATGGATTTTAGCCATCCAAATGATTGCAGGCATTTTTCTTTGATAATTATTTTTGTATTTTAGTTTTTCTTGTTTTCCGTTGCTGGGCGGATTGGCGAATGCGGATACTGATTGTTTATGACAGCAATATTACAGATTGCGATTGTCCGGTTCGAAAACAGCTTGAGTCGTTTTTTGGTGACGCGCGTTCAGGGGAGGGGATGATAGCGTATTCAATGGTGCTGTCTTCTCCCGAGCGTGGCCGGAGATCTGATCGATGACGCGCCGCAGACGGGAGTGCTGACGAAGGAAGAGCCGCCGCTGATCTCCCGGCGTTTCACCGATAATTTGCGCCGCGCGCGCATGCATCCAAGATCTAAACGCCTGGACCGTGAGCATTGGGGAAGCGCCGGGCTGCCGCATCGAGGATCGCAGCCTCGGTTACAAGGAGGGCGTGATCGAGGCGATCAGAAGCTACACCAACGTTAAGACCTATTCGCTTCCCTGGGCGCAATGAGACGTTTCGGCGGCAATGGGTCAAGCCACCTTTGAAGACGCGTGCTCCTCCAGAAGCGCCGTGGCGGACGTTTCATCGGTAATCAGCACATTGAATATCCCGGCCTTGTATGCTGCCTTCAAAATTTGAGACTTCTGTGCCCCGCCCGTGACCAGTATCCGGGTCTTGATCTTTTGAATGCTGGCAATTGACGGGGCGACAACCTTTTCGACCAGTGGGTGATCGACGGCGTTTCCTTCGGCATCCAGGAAATGTCCGCAGATGTCGCCCACCGCACCGGCTTTCAGCAGCGATTGCCTCAGATCGTCATCGATCAGGCCATACTGTAGGCTTCGCGATTGCGGTGTCAGATCGACCGCGCTCAAGAGCGCGACATCGATATCGGGCACGCGCTGAAGAACCTGCTCGATCGCGCTGCTTGTGCATAGAAGTTCGCGCATTTCCTTGCTGTCCGCAAACATGGGTGCGGTGATGTAGAGACAGTTGCCGTTCAAGGCGCGGGCAAAGCGTGCCGCAACATCGTAAGGGTTTATTGGCGTACTGACTGGAAACCCCCCGCATAGCGATACAACGGTATGCGTGGCATCGCGTCTTTGACGGACGGCGGAGGCTGCAGCATCGATCGTGCCGCCCCAGCCAATTCCAACAGACTGATTATTCTCCAGGATCTCCGAGAGATACTGACCGGCGGCAATCCCCGTGACCCTACGGACATCGGTTTCCGGCGCCGGGTTAGGCACAACAATAGCTGCTCCAAGCCCAAGGTCCTGCACCAAAGCAACTTCTGCTTCATGACAGGCGCCCATGGGCGTGTTGATCTTGATCTGGACAACGCCATCCGAGCGCAACTCGCCGAGAATCTGATTCACTCTGCCGCGGGACAAACCCACCAGCTTCGCGATGTCGCCCTGTGTCAATCCTTCTTGGAAATGGTGCCAAGCAATGCGCGCCGCAATGCGGGTGTCGGTACTCATGCGCCCCCCTTTTCTCATTCAAGATCAATGAGATGCCGAACGATACGGCAGTTTGTGTGACATTTGTCATTTTGAAAATTACAATTGTCACATTGCTGTAATGATCGTTGGGCAGGTTCCCGCCGTCAATAACGGGGGAGTTCATGCTAAACAAAGTTGGCGGGCTAACCATTAATGCCCGCAATTATCCACTACCGACGCGCCCGGTCGTGGTCGCTTGTCTCGACGGGTTGGATCCCACTTATCTGGATGCGGCATCAAGACTGGGTTCGACGCCGTTCCTAGACGAGTTGAGAGCGATTTGCGGCGATCTGCGCGCGCAATCGGCGATTCCCAGTTTCACGAATCCGAACAACATGTCGATTATTACCGGTGAGCCGCCGCGCACGCACGGTATCTGCGGCAACTACTTCTACGATCCGGCGCAAGACGTAGAGGTCATGTTGAATGACCCATCATATCTAAGGTGCGAGACCATATTGGCGGTTGCTGCGGCCGCGGGACTTTCAGTCGGTGCTGTGACTGCGAAAGCCAAATTGGCAAGACTGCTTGCCTCCGGCCTGCCGGATCCCGATGCGGTCATTGCTTTGGAAACCCTGACGCTCCCTGAAGCTAAAAACCTAAATTTAAATGAACTGCCTCAGATTTACAGCTCGGATATTAGCGTAGCCGTGTTGCGCGTTGGTTTGACCTTGCTGAATACAACGCGGCCGGATCTGCTTTATTTGTCGACAACCGATTACGTCCAGCACCTCTATGCGCCTGGGGATGCCGAGGCCATCGCGCAAGTGGAGGCCTTCGACCGGGTACTCAGCAAGATACACGATCAGGATGTCACGCTCATTGTGACAGCGGATCACGGCATGAACGGCAAGACCCGTCAGGACGGAACGCCCGATGCCGTCTATCTGACGTCGGAAATCGAAGCTGCGTTTCCGGATGCCTCGGTCCGCGTCATTCTCCCGATTACAGATCCTTATGTGGCGCACCATGGGGCCTTTGGGTCTTTCGCCACGATCTATGCCGACAACAAGTCGACTGGCGGAATTGTCGAATTCCTTCAAAGCCTCCCTCAAGTCGAGGAAGCGCTGACCGGCGATTTGGCGGCAGCAAAGTTCGATCTTCCCAGAGACCGGATTGGCGATATCTGCGTCGTCGCCACACCGAGCGGCGTTTTTGGCAAGACGCTGGAAGATCACGATCTTTCCGCGCTTCACCGGCCTTTGCGGTCCCATGGCGGTCTGCATGAGCAGACGGTTCCCTTTCTCGTGAACTGCCCGGTAACCGCCGGCCGGCTTCCCAACTCCTTGCGGAACTTCGATGCCTTCTGGGTCGCAATGAACGCAGCGGTGGAGAACTGAGATGCCTCGAAAAAAACGGGCCGTTCTCGTTATCTGCGACGGTCACAGAAACGATCTCGTTCAACCCGATTTGTGCCCTGAGATTTTCGGCCTGACGGCCAAAGGACAGCGCTTTTTGCGCCACACGGCAGTCTTCCCATCCGTCACGCGTGCGTCGTCCGCAACGATCGCAACGGGCCACCTGCCCTTAGGGCACGGTCTGCACGGAAACAAAATGGGGCTTTCAGGGCCTGACGGCATCGGCATCCTCGATGTCGGCAAGCCTGAATTCGTGCGGCAGATGCGTTGTGCCCTGGGCCGCACGCTTAAGGTGCCGACATTGGCGGAACGGCTCGCGGCTGCCGGTGGAAGCGTTGTGTTCTCCAACGTCTCGCCTGGCGCGGCCTATTTCCAAGACCCGGACGCGTGGGGACATGTCTATCACCGGGCCGGTTCCTACGGGCCAAACCATGGCCCGGTCTCAGATCCCCTGACAGTGACCGGCACGGTCGATGGCGACCGCGAGATGACAGACCGGTTTTGCCGGGAGATATTGCTGCAACGCCGGCCGGCGCTGTCGGTGCTTTGGCTCGCCAATCCGGACAAGACGCTGCACGGCTGTGCGTTGGGTTCGCCCCAGCATATTGAGACGTTGCAGCGCATCGACGAATGCGTTGGGCAAGTCGCCCTGACCGTGGACCAACTCAATCGGGAGGGCGAGGACGTCCTCCTTCTCACCGGTTCCGATCATGGCATGGAAACGGTCCGCCGGGTTGTCGCCGTTGAAACCGAGCTCTTTCAAGCAGGTTTCAAATCCGCTCTCGACAGCAAGGACATGCAGGTCGCCCCGCAAGGGACGAGCGCTTTGATTTATGTCCATTCGGCTTCCTCAGACCAGATGGTCGAAGACGCCGCAAACTGGTTGCGGGCTCAGGATTGGACGGCGTCCGTTGTATATGACCGCGGATTGGAAGATGCCGGCCTTCGAGCGGAGGGCGGCTTGAGAATTGCCGTCAGCATGGCGCGCGACGATGAGCCCAATGCCTTCGGCATTCCGGGCCGCTGCGATGCTGCGGTGCGGTTTGACACGTCAACAGAAACGCCCGGCTTCGGCCAGCATGGCGGTCTCGGGACATACGAGACCCATCCATTCCTGGTCGCCATCGGCTCCGGTTTCGAACCCGGCAGCCGGTATGCGGGCCGTACCAGCCTCACCAATATTGCCCCAACGGTTCTCCACCACTTCGGTCAGGTCGCACATGACCTGCCGGACCCAGCCCTGCAGACCTTCAATCTTGAACTTATGGATGCGTGACAATGACCTTGACCAGAAAAGACTTTTTGCGCGGAACGGCCGCGCTTGGGATCGCCGCACCCGCTTTGGCCACTCCGGCGATCGCGCAAAACCGCCGTGAGTTGAAGATGGCGAGCGCATGGGTGAAAAACTTCCCCGGTTTCGGAACGGCGGCCGAGCGTTTTGCAAAACGTATCACAGACATGACCGACGGCGGGTTGAGCGTTCGTGTCTACGCCGCAGGCGAACTCGTGCCGCCGTTTGAGGTGCATGATGCCGTCTCGACGGGCGCCGCCGACCTTTATCACGGTGTCGAGTTCTGGTGGCAGGGCAAATCGCCCGCCTTCAACTTCTTCACCACGACACCGTTCGGCTTGACGCCGGTTGAGATGAAGTCATGGGTTTACTATGGTGGCGGTCAGGAATTGTGGGATGAACTAGCCGCCAACTACAACGTAAAGTCGTTCCTTGTTGGCAATCCCGGGGTACAGATGGGTGGTTGGTTTAGGAAGGAAATCAACTCCCTCGAAGATTTCAAGGGCATCAGAATGCGCATGGGCGGCTTCGGCGGCGAGGTCATCAGCCGCGTCGGTGCGACCGCGGCCTCCATTCCCGGCAGCGAAGTGTTCCAAGCGCTCCAGTCAGGCACGATCGAT
Source organism: Hyphomicrobiales bacterium (assembly GCA_022360615.1). Classification (GTDB taxonomy): domain Bacteria; phylum Pseudomonadota; class Alphaproteobacteria; order Rhizobiales; family JAKSCL01; genus JAKSCL01. The sequence goes on along the minus strand of JAKSCL010000333.1, from coordinate 3,670 downwards.
GCGACCGAATGGGTCGGGCCTTGGAACGACGCCGCCAAGGGCTTTCAGCAGGTCGCAAAATTCTACTACTACCCGGGATGGCACGAGCCATCGTCCAACGTTTCCGCCGGCATAAACCTCGACGTCTGGAATAGCCTCAGCAACTCGGAGCAGGAAATAATCCGGATTGCGGCACGTGCGGAAAATGATGACATGCAAGCCGAGTTCCATGCGAACAACGGCGCCTCGCTCGCCAGGCTGCAAGGCAATGATGGGGTGAAGCTGCGCCGTTACGGCGACGACATCTTGATGGCGCTCGGCAAGGTGTCTCGCGAGGTCGTCAGGGAAGCGGCTGAGAAAGATGCCTTCACCAAGAAGGTCTATGACAGCTACATGGCGTTCCACGCCGACGCCCGCACAACCACCGAGACGTCCGATCTTGCCTTCGCGCAAGCCCGCGCAATGGTCTTCAACCAACAAGGCTAAGACTTCGGAACTTCAATAGAAACGCGGCCCGCGAAAGCGGGTCGTGTTTTTCATGCCGGGCTGAATAATGGCGTCAAAACTCATCGAAATGACCGGTAGCTGGACCGCCAGAATAGGCTATCTGGCAGCTTGGTGTTGTCTCGCCATGGCCGTTCTCCAGGTCAGCCTTGTTCTTGGCCGTGCCTATCTGCAGATCGGATCGGTGCGGTTGCAGGAAACGATCATCTACCTGAACGTTGTTATGATCGGCATCGGTCTCGCCTATACGATGATGCGCGACGCACACACGCGGGTCGATGTATTGCGGGAACGCATGTCCGAACGGGCAAAAGCAATTGTCGAAATTCTCGGCCTCGTCTGCTTTGCACTGCCTGTTGTGGTCACAGTCGTTTGGGCGTCTTTCCCTTATGTCGTTCAAGCTTGGATTACTTTGGAAGGTTCGCGGAATGTCGGCGGCCTGGGGGGAACCTTTATCATCAAGTCGATGCTGCTCATCTTTCCGTGCCTACTGGCGTTTCAGGGGGCGGGTGTCTTTCTTCGGGCACTGAGAACATTGCAAGCGGAGCGAGGATCAGGTGATGTTTGATGCCTCGCTTCCCCTCGCGCTCCTCATCCTGACTTTTCTTTCATTGCTCCTTGGCTTTCCGGTTTTTCTCACCTTGGCAGGCGGGTCCATTGTCTTTGCGCTGGTCGCTTCCCTTTTCAACGTCTTCGATGCGTCGATCCTGTTTGCTTTGCCGTCGCGCATTTTCGGTGTGCTGACCAATGAACTTCTTATCGCGATCCCACTCTTCGTGCTGATGGGAACTGTTCTCGATAAGTCGAAGATCGCGGCGGATTTGATCCAAACTATGGGCCGCGTGCTGGGCGGTCTTCCTGGCGGCCTCGGTGTTTCACTGTGTCTTGTGGGTGCGCTGTTGGCCGCCTCCACTGGGATTGTCGGTGCAACCGTCGTTGCCATGGGGCTGATCGCGCTTCCGTCCATGCTGGAGAGGGGTTACCCTCCACGCTTTGCCTCCGGGCTCGTTTGCGCCTCGGGATCGCTTGGTCAAATCATCCCGCCTTCCATTGTCCTGGTGCTGTTGGCTGATCAGTTGGGCGCGGTCTATGGAGAAGCGCAGCGCAATGTCGGAAACTGGACAGCCCGGCCGATATCCGTCGGCGATCTGTTCGCTGGCGCGATCTTGCCGGGGATGCTGCTCGTCGGTTTCTTCATTGTCTACGTCGTTATCTTTTGCCTCAGAAACCGGGTGGATCTGAGGCCGGACCCCTCAGCCGAGCCGGTTGGGTGGCGAAACCTCCTGAGTGCTCTGGCAGCCCCTCTGTGTCTGCTCGTCGCGGTGTTGGGATCGATCCTCGGCGGTATCGCAACGCCGACCGAGGCTGCGGGTCTGGGCGCATGCGGTGCACTTCTTTTGGCGGCGATTCGCTCAGCAGGCGAAACCAAGCTGCTCATCCTCGCTGGCCTCGCGTCGGCCATCTTTGCCGTCCTGGCAAGATTTCAGGACAATATCCCCTATATCGTGCTGGTTGTTTTCGTTGCCTTATTCCTGCTTGGACTGGCGATGGCCATCATCCGGCTGAGCCAACAAGCAATCCTGCATGACGTATTGAAGGAAACGCTGGAAATCAGCGCCATGGTTTATGGCATTCTGATCGGGGCGACCTGTTTCGCGCTTGTTTTCAGAGGTCTCGACGGCGATATCGTTGTCGCTGGCTTTCTGAACAGTCTGCCAGGCGGCGAAACGGGGGCTTTGATTTTTGTCATGGCTGTCATTTTCGTGCTGGGCTTCTTCCTCGATGTCATCGAGATCATCACTCTTGCCGTTCCGATTTTAGCCACGACCCTCTTGCAAACGGTCGACCCGATCTGGTTCGGCGTCATGGTCGCGGTCAATCTGCAAACCTCCTACCTCACGCCGCCTTTCGGTTTTGCTTTGTTTTATCTTCGCGGCACCGCGCCGCCGGACGTGCGGGCAATGGATATCTATCTTGGCGCGGCTCCATTCGTCTGCGTGCAATTGTTGTTGCTGGCGACGCTCATTGCTTGGCCGCAATTGGTGCTGTGGCTTCCGGGAAAGTTGAACCCATGACATCTGACAGACTTCATCTCGAAACGCTTGCGGACGATCTTGGGTCCGGCAGGATCACATCGGTTCAACTGGTGGAAACATGTTTGACTCACATCGATAGCCGGGAAGAAGAGGTGCAAGCTTGGGTCAATTTGAGAGCCAATAATGCGCGGGATGAAGCAAAAGCAGCAGATATCAGACGGAGCGGCAGTCAACAGCTTTCCCCGCTTGACGGCATTCCGTTCGGCGTGAAGGACAATATCGACACCGCCGATTTGCCGGCCGAAATGGGAAGCGCGATCCATGCCGGCCGCAGTCCGGCAAAGGATGCGGCGATTGTCGCGCGGATGCGCAAGCTGGGTATGATCCTGCTGGGCAAGACGGTGACCAGCCCGTTTGGGATGAATGTGCCGACACCGACGCTCAATCCACTTGATCCGGACAGAACGCTTGGTGCCTCGTCCGTCGGGTCGGCGGCAGCCGTTGCGGCCGGAATGGTTCCCATAACCCTCAATACACAGAACACATCGTCCTCAACGCGGCCCGCCGCCTATGCCGGTGTCTATGCGTGGAAGCCGGCGCATGGCCGTTTGCCGCTCGATGGGATGCTGGCTTTGGCGCCGTCCGTCACGCATCCAGCGTTCATCGGATCATCTCTCGGAGGACTTGCGATGATCGGGGAGTGCCTTGGGCTATTGCATGGATCAGCTTTATTCAATCGGTCCGATGCGCCCAGGATGGGTTTCGTCAAAGGACCGTGGTGGCATCTGGCGGAACCGGATGCCGCGCAGGCGTTCTCCGGCCTCGTGGCGGGGATGGATATCGCGGAACTGTGCCTGCCTAGTGAATTCGACGGCGTTATCGACGCCCATTCTGGACTGATCGGTTTCGAGATGGCGGTCAGTCTTGCACATGAATATGAGACGGCGCGCGACATGCTCCCACGAGAGGCCGTCCAATGGATAGAGCGCGGTCTCGCACTCGATGACGGCGATCGCGCGCGCTTGCTCAAACAGCGCGGGACGGCATCGCAAGCGCTCGCCAGTGCGATGGCCAAAGCGGGTGCCGAGGCTGTTGTGACGTTTTCAACACCAGGGCGCGCACCCCGGCGTGGCATCGGCAGGGGCGAGTTT
>JAKSCL010000236.1 GCA_022360615.1 Hyphomicrobiales bacterium | reverse complement strand
ACCCGAACCGGGGCGCGCCGCATTCGTGCGGTTGAGAAGTTGGGCGGCAGAGCTCGACTATGTTAGCCGCGAGACCAATCACACCCTCGCCTTGACCGAACTGAATGCGCGAACGCCGAAGCGAAGCCTGATCATCATCTTCACCGATTTCATCGATACGACGTCGGCGGAATTGATGCTGGAGAACATCGGTATTCTGGCGAAGCGGCACCTGATCATCTTCGTCGCGATCCGGAACCCCGATATCGAAGCCCTCGTCGAGGACCCGCCCAAAGATATGTCCGGCGTCGCCAGGATCGTTGCCGCTGACCAGGCGATCGCCGAGCGGCGTCTGGTGATGGAGCGGCTGACGCGTCTTGGCGTTTCGGTTATCGACGCAAAGCCCTCGCAGATCACCGGGCAACTGATTTCAGCTTATCTCGACATCAAGGAAAGAGAGTTGATCTGATGCGGGACGAAGCGGCCCTTATGCGATCGGCCCGGTTTCGGGCTGAGCGCGAGCAAGACTGGATCAAGCTGGAAGCGCTCGTTGCGAAGGCGGAGCGGGGCGGCGTGCAGTCCTTGCAGTTTGCAGAAGCGCGCGATCTGGCGTCGTTTTACCGCCAGGCCACCACGTCGCTCGCCATTGCGCGCGAGATTTCGCTCGACAAGGCGCTGCTTGAATATCTCGAAGCGCTCGCGGCCCGCGCCTATCTCATCGTCTATGCACCGCAAGAAAGGCTTGGCGGTCTGATCGGACGTTTCTTCGCGGCCAGCGGCCCGCAGGCGATGCGCCGTTCCGCGCTTTTTGTTGCAGCGGGCTTCCTATGCATGGCGCTTGGCGGCCTTACAGGGTTCTTGCTCTATCTGGAAAGCAATGACTGGTACTACGTCTTCATGCCAAGCGGGCTGGCGGCTGGACGAGGACCGGACGCCTCCACCGAATTCCTCCGCAGTGTCATCTATGACGACAGCCCGGCGGCCACTGGTCTCGGTGCCTTCGCAGCCTATCTGTTTTCGCACAACACCCGGATCGCCATTTTCGTGTTCGGTCTAGGCGTCTTTGCCTGCCTGCCGGCCATCCTTCTGACTTTCTACAATGGCCTCATCTTCGGTGCCTTTTATGCCCTTCATGTCGAGCGGGGACTGGGCTGGGATCTGGGCGGCTGGCTTTCTGTTCACGGTGTAACGGAGCTTTCAGCCATCTGCATCGCGTGCGGTGCAGGTGTTCAGCTTGGCTCGGCGGTGCTTTTTCCAGGACAGAACACGCGAAAAGAAGCACTGCGCCTTGCCGGGCGCGACGCGGTGAAACTCGCGATCATCGCCGCGCTCATGCTTTTCGTGGCGGCGCTGCTTGAAGGGTTTGCCCGCCAACTCATACAAGATGCCGGCGCGCGCTATTTGATCGGTTGGGGTGTCGGAGCCTTGTGGCTCGCTTGGTTCCTGCTCGGCGGGAGGTCACGCAGATGAGCCTGTCCCGGACGCGCCCAACGCCGAACCGCCAGCATCGAAGGAACCGCCGGGCTGCGCGCAAAAAAGCGGCATCGCGCGTGATCCCTCCGGAGGGAGTTCCCTTGGAGCTGCCGGTCGCCAGCCTCGGCGTTCGTGTCGCCGCTCAGCTGACCGACCTGCTGATCACCTTTGCGGCGGCCGTCTCCATCCTCATCCTGCTGAGCATGCTCTTCTTTATGTATTGGAGTACGGTTTTCGCCCTTGGAGCGCTTTTGTTCTTTTTCATCCGGGTGCCCTACTACATTTTGAGCGAACTTGTCTGGAACGGCCAGACGCTTGGAAAAAAGCTCATGAAAATCAAGGTTGTGGCGCATGATGGCGGTTCGCTTACCACCCATTCCCTGGTTTTGCGCAACATGATGAAGGAGGCTGAGGTCTTTCTGCCGGGCACGCTGTTGCTGACGCTCGATCAGACGGCGCCTTGGGCCGTTTGGGCCAGTCTGGCCTGGGTGGCCATGGCATTCGCCATCCCACTCAGCAACCCGCACCGCATGCGCCTTGGGGATATGCTGGCCGGGACCCATGTGATCCGTTTGCCCGTGCCGATCCTGTTAAAGGATCTGGCGATTGAGGCGCCACGTGCCATATCGGCAAACGGGCAGCGCTTCACATTTCTTCCGCATCAACTCGATCATTATGGCGGCTTTGAACTGCAGACGCTGGAAAAGCTGTTGCGTGCGCAAGAAAACCGCATGTCTCAGTCCTCGGCGGAGCAAAACCGGCAGGCCATGACCGCGATTGTCGAACGGATCCGGCAGAAAATCGGCTATGCCGATGCCGTTGAGCCGGACGACGAGCTGGTTTTCCTGCAGGCGTTTTACAGCGCGCAGCGCGCCCATTTGGAGCAAAGGCAGCTCTTTGGCGATCGCCGCGCGAATAAATTTTACGCCGATGCCCGACCGCGCGGCACTGGCTGAGGATAAAATTGTCTGGAAGTATGAATAATCGTAGAAACCTATTGCAAAACACGATAACAAGCGGCATACACACATGCCGTAACGTCACATCGGCCAGAATTCCCAGAAATTTCTTAAAATAGGTAAAATAGGCCAGTAACATCAAAAATAAAAGGCAATATCATGACGGACATTACCGCGACAGGTCAGAAAATTCCTCTAGGTATCGGAAGAATCATCGGCGATGTATTTTCGATCTTTTTCGGAAATTTCTTTAAAGTACTTCTTATTAGCTTCGGGGTGGCGTTCACAGGCTTTTTGTTGAATGCGCTGTTTACTGGTTTGGATGTCGCTTCCGGTCTGGCGGAGCCTGATCTTGCCAATGTCGGTGCGCTTGCAGGGTGGGTTGCGTCGATACTGGTCGACATTATGACTTACGCCCTGGCCATAGCTTTGTTGGTGCAGCTGGCTTACGACGCCAAGCTTGGTCGAACGAACTCGTTTCGCACCTATTTCAGCAACGCCTTGCCGGCGCTTTTTCCCATTATCCTGATGGCCGTGGGTGTCTGGCTTCTTGTGCTTATCGGCATGCTCGCGCTTTTTGTTGGCGCACTTTGGGTTGCTGCCGTTTTCTATGTCATTGCCCCGGCCGCGGTGATCGAGCGCATCGGTTTTGGCGCATGGAGCCGCAGCATCGCGCTGACCAAGGAGTATCGTTGGCCGATCGTTGGATTGTTCATCATCTTTGTGATCCTGACTTTGGTCATTGGAGGAGTCCTCGCAACCGTTGGGATCGTGGCGGCTGCTGGTTTGGGCTTGGGCGGCGTCATGGGCGCGATTGCTTTAGGCGTTGTGATGTCGCTGCTGACCGGCATGGTTAATGCCATAGGCGGAATTACGGTCGCCCTGACCTATGCTCGCCTGCGTGAAATCAAAGAGGGGGTCGATATCGACCAGATCGCCGCGGTATTCGACTGAGTGTGTTGGCGTCGCTTCATATGGCGTAGAATCGGCGGCGAACGACGTTCGCATTTATGGTCCAGAGTGGCGGAGAGGGTGGGATTCGAACCCACGAGACGGTTGCCCGCCTGCCGGTTTTCAAGACCGGTGCCTTCAACCACTCGGCCACCTCTCCAGTCGGAGCGAAATCCATCTCGTTTGAACCGGATGTTGGCTCCAGCGTTTTTTGCGTCTTCGGGCGAAAAGCGGTGCCCACTTTTTCCGAAGACGCGATGGAGCACGACTTAACCGTGCTTCGGCCTTCCGATGCAAGGGCTTTCAATCCGTTATGCCCGTTCACCGCTTTGTGAACGGATCGGCTGACCGTCATCTCGCGCGCAGCACAATCCGAATCGAATTCGCTTACGTAGTAATACGTGAGACGATCGCAATTCCAACATCACATTGATCTGGGTGGACGACAGATGACCGTTATCCGTTTGGCAATCCTCGCCGTTTTTGCGCTTGGCGTAGGGAACGCGCAAGCGAACACGCTCTCCGGCGACGAAATCCGCGACCTTATCGAGGGCAAGCGCATTTTCCTGCAGGTGCCGCTTGGCGGGGAGTTTCCGCTTTACTATCAAAGAGGAGGCCAGGTGACGGGCGATGGAACGGCGCTTGGCGTTGGCCGCTTCTTCGCGCCCAGGGAAACAGGCCGCTGGTGGATCGACGGCAATCAGATGTGCCAGCAATGGCCCACTTGGTACAATGGCAGGCCCTTCTGCTTCACCATCCAGCAGACCGCCGAAGACCGCATCCGCTGGAACCGGAACGATGGCCGCAGCGGCATGGCGCGCATCACTGACTGACTGGTTCTTCGCGCTGCATCCCTAAGGCGTAATGGCAAGACGCGCTCGCAAGGCGCGTCTTTTTTGCTTTGCGGCCGTGAGCAGCGGCGGGACAGGTGAGAAACCATTCGTTAACGCTCGCGCAGCGTCGTTGTCGACAAGCTGCCGGAAAATCGCCACCTTTCACGATTGGATGAGTGGGTATGTGCCCGGTGGCGAATCGTGATGTCCCGGCACTGTGTTTATGCGTTTTTGGGGAAACCGATGCCGCCAGGCATGTTTCGGAACAATGGGGCTGCGGCTAGGGAGGTTTCCCGGCATGCCAGGTTGCGTTCGGCACATCGCAGACTTGCCCTTGGCATTGCCGCCTTGGCTGTGACGGGACTTATCGTGGCGGGCTGTTCGGGTGGCAAGCGCGCAAGCGAGTCGGATTACAGCCCACGCGTGGTCAAGCCCGGCCAACCGGTGCCAAAGGGCGGGGGAGCCTATAAGGTTGGGCGCAGCTACACGATCAGGGGGCAGACCTTCCATCCCCGTGAAGACGAGGGCTATGACAGGACCGGCGTTGCCTCCTGGTATGGCGATGACTTCCACGGCCGGCTGACGGCCAATGGCGAAGTCTACGACATGCATGCGCTTTCAGCAGCGCATCCAACCCTGCCAATGCCCACCTATGTGCGCGTGACGAATTTACAGAACGACCGCTCCGTTGTCGTGCGCGTGAACGACCGGGGGCCATTCGCACGCGGCCGGATCATCGACCTTTCGAAAAGGACGGCCGAGGTTCTCGATTTCAAACGGGACGGGACGGCGCAAGTGCGTGTGCAGTTTGTCGGGCGGGCCCCGCTCGATGGCGAGGACGATTGGCTGACGACGACGGTGCGCAATAATCGGCCCGATGAGCGGATCGCGGCGGTTGACCGTCAGATTGCAGCAAAGTCCTTTGCCTCCGACAACCAGCGCGGTGACGGCCGGCGCGTTGCGGAAATCGCCCGTAACGCCTACCGGGATGCGGCGAGGGGGCGGACAACGCAATTCGCCTCGGCCGCGCCGACAGCGCCCCCATCACCCGCGGCGCAAAACCCGGCGGCGGCGGCCCCGCCGGTGCAAAAGCCCGGCGCGGTGGTCATACAGGCCGGCCTTTTCTCGAATGAGGGCAATGCCCGTCAATTGGCGCAACAGCTCGATCTCTACGGCCGGGCCGACGTTTATCCCGTGCATCTGGCTGGCGATGTCCTTTACGGCGTGACACTCACAAGCGCCGATGGCGTGATGACGGCCGGAGAGGCGTTGCAGCGCGTGCAGGCGGCAGGCGCTTCAAGCGCCTATGTGCTTTCGGGAAGCTGAACGCCGCACGCACCGTTCACACCATCTTTTGACGTCCGCGCGAGCGGGTTTGATGACGCGCTCATATTGAATGTATGCGAGCGAGCCGCTACGTTTAGCGTGGTTTTCGTACAGGCCGAAGAAATGCGAAAACCGCGAAACTCTCAGCACTCGGAGATTTATGGCCATGGCGCGGCAGCGCGGGCGCGGTTTTCTGTTTTGTCTCTTGATTGCGAGCGCCTTGCTCTTGCACGGCCGTTACCCGGCGGCGCATGCCGAGACCATCACGACGGCAGCCGAACAGGCCATCCTGATCGACGCAAACACCGGCACGGTCCTATTCGAGAAGAACGCCGACCAGCAGATTCCGCCCGCAAGTCTTGCCAAACTCGCGACCATGGCGATCGTGTTCGAGGCGCTTCGGAATGGCGAGTTCAGCCTTGACGACGAATTCTTCATCTCGGAAAAAGCCTGGAGGGAAGGGGGCGCGCCATCGGGCGGCTCCACGATGTTCGCGAACATCAACAGCAATATCCGGCTTGAGGATCTAATCCGCGGTGTCATCATCCAATCGGGTAATGACGCAGCGATCACGATCGCTGAGAACATGGCGGGAACCGAGCAAGCGTTTGCCGAACGGATGAACGCCCATGCCGCTGAAATCGGGATGCGGTCGACCCATTTCACCAACGCGACCGGTCTGCCCGATGAGAACAACAAGACGACGGCACGCGATCTCTCCATCCTCGCGAAATACATCATCGAGGCGTACCCGCAATTCTATTCGATCTATTCTGAGCCCGAATTCACCTGGAACAACATCAGGCAGTTCAACCGGAATCCGCTTCTCTCAATGACCATCGGCGCCGACGGGATGAAAACCGGCTACACGGAAGCCTCGGGCTACAGCCTTGTCGGCTCGGCGGCGAAGGACGGGCGGCGTCTCATTGCCGTCGTTTCCGGTTTGGACACGAGGAAGGCGAGAGCCGAAGCGGGAAGGCGGCTGCTTGTCTGGGGATTCACGTCTTTTGAGGAGGTCGGGCTGTTTCCGGCCGGCGAAACGGTCGCTCACGCTTCGGTTTTCAAAGGCGCGATCGGCCGTGTTCCGCTCACTAGCAACGATGACATCGTGATGTTCCGGCCGCGCACCGATCGCGGGCGCCTGCGCGGCCGCGTGATCTACGAAGGGCCCTTGGAAGCGCCGCTCGCCGCTGGCGATACCGTCGCGACACTCCAGATTCTGAGCGAGAGGCGGCTTATCTTCGAAGCGCCTCTGATTGCGGCGCAGGATGTCCCTGTGGGGCCGATCCATAGGCGCGCCCTCGACGGGCTTTACGAACTGGCCGCCTCCTTCTTCCACGAGCAGGTTCTCGACCGGCTGGCAGTGAATACGGAAGAGTGACATCCTCTTGCCTGAGACTAGCGCGCGTGGCCGGTTCATCACCTTCGAGGGTGGTGAGGGCGTTGGAAAATCCACGCAGATCAAGCTTTTGGCAAAGCGTCTGAGGGACGCCGGTATCGATGTGCTGACCACCCATGAGCCAGGAGGGACGCCCGCCGGACAGCTTGTGCGGGCGGTGGTTCTGGCCGATGCCACCAAGCCGTGCAGTCCGAATGCCGACGCACTCTAGATGGCGGCTGCCCGGCGCGATCATGTGAGAAGCAAGATAGCGCCTGCGCTTGCCGGCGGTATTTGGGTGCTCTGCGACCGGTTCATGGATTCGACCCGCGTTTATCAAGTCATGCTCGAAGGCGCGGATGCTGATCTGGCGGACAGTCTTGAAATGATCACAGTCGCTGGGACACGGCCGGACGTTACGATCATCCTCGACCTCGATCCGGAAATCGCCATGACGCGGGTCCGGGCGCGGGGAGGGGACGACGCCGACCGTTTCGATAGCGGCGCGCTCGCCGTCCACAAGACACTGCGCAAGGGCTTTCTGTCCATTGCACAGACCGCGCCCGAGCGCTGCTCTGTGATCGATGCCGGGGGGGCACCGGACACCGTGGCCGCCGCGGTTTGGGATTGCGTACGGGATCGCTTCACGCTTCAAGATGCAGCCACGAAACAGGCGGTTGGCCGTGGCTGAGCCGAAGAACGGACAGCCGGAAAGCGACCGGATCGAAGGGGCGCTTCATCCACGCGAGACACCTGAGGTCTTCGGGCATTTGAATGCGATTGCCGCCTTCGCCGCAGCGCGCCGTTCCGCCAGGCTCGCACACGGTTTTATCCTGGATGGGCCGCGCGGTGTCGGCAAGGCAACGCTCGCCTACAGCTTCGCCCGGCAATTGCTGCGGAACGGGAAGGAAGACGGTGCTGCGGACAGACTCATCACGGAAGGCAGCCACCCCGATCTTCTTGCCCTGAAGCGGCCCTATGATCACAAGACAAAACGCCTCAAAACCGTCCTCACCGTCGATGAGGTCCGGCGGATCATCCCTTTCTTTGGCGCAACCGCCGCCCTTGGCGGCTACCGGGTCGTTATTGTCGACGCAGCCGATGACATGAATGCGGGCGCGGCGAACGCGCTTTTGAAGTCTCTCGAAGAGCCGCCCTCGCGCGCGGTCCTGTTTTTGATCGCGCACAATAGCGGACGGCTTTTGCCGACGCTACACTCACGCTGTGTGTCACTGACGCTTGACCCGTTGTCCGATGACGACGTGCACAAGGCTTTGGCGGCGCAGCCTTCCCTTCAATCCGCTGACGTGGCGGTGAAGGCCTTCGCGCTGCGGCATGCAGCGGGAAGCGCGGGCCGGGCGATGGCGATGCTAAACGGACCGGCAGCCGCCCTCATCGACCTTGAAAAACTGCTCGACCGCTTGCCGGATATCGACTTCGGCAAGCTCCAGGCGCTCGCGGCACGGCTTGGCGGCGGACGCGTTCTCGCCGATTTTCAGATGGGCGCAGACCTCATCGAAACCTGGATTGAAAAGAGACTCCGGGCGGAAGCCTCCACCGCTCCGGCCGCATCCGGCGCTCTTGCACGCCTTGCCGAGGTGTGGGAGAACACACGCGCGCGAAACAGCGCAACCGAATCCCTTAATCTTGACCGGGAACAGGCGCTTTTCGCCACTGTAGTGGAATTAGCGGACGCGCTATCTTCACCGCGGCGCCCCCTTGTTTCAACGCGTTGAAGGCTCGGCTTGTTTCAGCCTGAAGAATGTATCGCAAATGGCTGCGGAACCCTTTTATATCACAACAGCGATTTCCTACCCTAACGGTATCCCCCATATCGGCCATGCCTATGAGGTGATCGCAACGGACGCGATTGCCCGTTTCATGCGGCATGACGGGCGCGACGTCTTTTTCCTCACGGGCGTCGATGAGCACGGCCTGAAAATGTATCAGACCGCCAAGAAGGAGGGGATCACGCCGTCCGAACTTGCAGCTCGGAACACGCCGGAATTCAAGCGCATGGCGGAGACGTTGAACTGCTCGGTCTCAGATTTCATCCGAACGACAGAGCCGCGCCACCATGGCGCCTCGCAGGAAATCTGGCGGCGTATGCGCGCGGCGGGCGACATCTACAAGGATTCCTATGCGGGCTGGTATTCCGTGCGCGACGAGGCCTATTTCGCGGAGTCCGAAACCCAAATAGGCGAGGACGGAGTATGCATTGGACCAACAGGCACGCCCGTCGATTGGGTGGAGGAAGAGAGCTATTTCTTCCGTCTATCGGCCTACCAGGACCGGCTGCTTGAACACTACCGCGCCCATGCGGATTTCATCGGGCCGGAGGAACGGCGCAACGAAGTCGTGAGCTTTGTCGAGAGCGGGCTACGCGACCTTTCGATTTCCCGCACGACCTTCGATTGGGGCGTGGCGGTTCCGGACGATGCCGGCCACATCATGTATGTCTGGGTCGATGCGTTGACGAACTATATCACGGGCGTCGGCTTTCCAGACGAGACAGATGCGAAATGGCGCTATTGGCCAGCCGACATCCACATGATCGGCAAGGACATCGTGCGCTTCCGCGCGGTTTACTGGCCGGCCTTCCTGATGTCGGCCGGTATGGAGTTGCCGAAACGGATCTTTGCCCACGGCTTTCTCTTCAACCGCGGCGAGAAAATGTCGAAGTCGGTTGGCAATGTCGTCGACCCCTTCGCGCTGTCGGTTCACTACGGCGTCGACCAGCTCCGCTATTTCCTCCTGCGCGAAGTGCCCTTCGGCCAGGATGGCAATTACAGCCACGGCGCGATCGTCCAGAGGATTAATGCCGATCTTGCGAACGATCTTGGCAATCTCGCCCAGCGTTGCCTGTCTATGATCGCGAAGAACTGCGAAGCAGCCGTTCCGGAACCCGGCGCATTCGCGGACGCGGACAAAAAGATCCTTGGGGATGCGGCGAACCTCCTAAGCCTCTGCCGCGGCCATATGAACGGGCAGCAGATCCATCTGGCGCTGAACGCTATCTGGGCGGTCGTTGCCGACACCAACCGCTATTTCGCCAATGAAGAGCCCTGGGCCCTTAAAAAGACCGATCCAGCGCGTATGAACACAGTGCTGTGGACGACGGCTGAAGTGCTGAGACGCATCGGCATCCTCGTTCAGCCGTACATTCCATCGGGCGGCGCAGCGCTTCTCGATGTCCTCTCGGTACCGGCCGATGCCCGCGATTTCGCGGCGTTAGAGGAGGGGCTTTCGGCGGGAACGCCCTTGCCGAAACCCACGCCCATCTTTCCGCGCTACATTGAGGAAGAAGACAAGGCGGCTTCATGATGCTTGTCGACAGCCACTGCCATTTGGATTTTCCGGATTTCGCGGATGAGCTCGACACGGTCGTCGCCCGGGCCGCCGGGGAGGGGGTCGGCGTTCTCCTCACCATCTCCACCCGTATCAAGACATTCGGACAAATCCTTGCCATTGCAGAACGTTTCGACAATGTCTTCTGCACGGTCGGCACGCATCCACATAACGCCGCGGAAGAACCGGACACGGCGCCCGAAGAGATTATTAGGCTATCTCAGCACCCAAAGGTGATCGGGATTGGCGAAGCGGGCCTCGATTACCACTACGACCGGAGCCCGCGCGACATCCAAGCCCAGGTCTTCCGCACCCATATCGCGGCAGCGCGCGAGACCGGCCTGCCGCTCGTCATCCACACGCGCGATGCCGACGCCGATACCGCTGCAATCCTTGAAGACGAAATGGGGAAGGGAGCCTTCTCCGCCATCCTACATTGTTTCTCAGCCGGACGGGCGCTTGCGGAAACCGGTTTCGGGCTCGGATTTCACATTTCGTTCTCGGGAATTCTGACGTTCAAGAACGCGGATGAAATCCGCGAAGTCGCACAGATTGCGCCTGCGGAGCGCATCCTTGTGGAAACGGATGCGCCTTACCTCGCGCCCGTGCCGTACCGGGGGAAACGCAACGAGCCAGCTTATGTGAAGCACACAGCAAAGGTTTTGGCCGAGACCCGCCGTGTCCCGGAAGATGAAATAGCCCGCCAGACGACGGATAATTTCTTCCGACTTTTTCAAAAGATTCCAGCACAGCAGTTTGCCGCGGCAGCGTCGTGACGGGGAAAGACCTTTACAAACTGACCATTCTAGGCTGCGGCACTTCGGGCGGCGTGCCGCGTATTGGCGGCCATTGGGGCGCTTGCAACCCAAAGGATCCGCGCAATAACCGCCGCCGTTGTTCCTTGCTTGTTCAACGCTTTGGGCCGGATGGCGTGACGTCTGTCTTGGTTGACACATCGCCAGATCTGCGCGCGCAGCTTTTGGACGCTGGTGTCGGTGAACTGGACGGCGTTCTCTACACACATGAGCATGCCGACCACACGCACGGGATCGATGAGTTGCGGGTCGTGGCCGCAAATTGCGGCGAGCGCATCAAGACCTATATGGACGCGCGCACGGCGGACATTTTGATGTCCCGCTTCGACTATTGCTTCATTCAGCCGCCTGGAAGCCTCTACCGGCCGATCCTCGAGCCGCATGTGATCGCGCCCGGGCAACCGGTCACCATCGAAGGCGCCGGCGGGCCAGTCAAGGCCGTACCGTTCAATGTCGTGCATGGGCGCATTATTGCGCTTGGTTACCGGTTTGGCACAGCAGCCTATACAAGCGACCTGAACGGCATTCCCGACGGCACAATCCCGTTTCTTTCAGACCTCGATCTTTGGATCGTTGACGGCTTCCGGCACACACCGCGCCACAGCACGCATTTCACTCTTGAGGATGCGTTGCATTGGATCTGGCGTTTGAAACCAAAGCATGCGGTCATCACCAATATGCATGTGGACCTCGATTACGACGAGCTTGCCGCATTCCTGCCAGATGGCGTCGAGCCAGCCTTTGACGGCATGCAGCTTGACGTTGCTGTGACGACGCCCGGAACGCTGCTGACGGTTTAAGGCCAAGGCGGCCGACGGCCGTTTATTCTGACCCGTACCGCCGAACATTGTGCTCATACGCTTTGCAAAACATCTCACGACAGCGTGGATGCCGTTTGGGTTTCCTCACTTCCCGACCCATAAAATGCACCATAATATTTATTATGCGACATTTATGAGGGGTGGCGGAGCTGCGTGCGGCGCTTGAACTCGTTGTCTCTCACATGGCAAAAGCCGCGGATGACCAACCCACCGTTCCCCACCACCGTGCCGCCGCGTGCGGAACCCTCGCGCGAGATGGAAGCGCTTTTGCGCATCATGGCGATCCTGCGTACGCCCGAGATCGGCTGTCCGTGGGACCTGGAGCAGTCGTTCGAAACGATTGCGCCGTACACCATTGAGGAAGCCTATGAGGTCGCAGATGCAATTGCGCGTCGCGATATGGCGGATCTGAAGGACGAACTGGGCGATCTGCTGCTTCAAGCCGTTTATCATGCGCAGATGGCCGCTGAGGCTGATGCGTTCGATTTCGGCGACGTGGTCGAGGCGCTGACGGCAAAACTCATCCGGCGTCATCCGCACGTCTTTGAATCCGAAGGCGGAAAAGACGCAGCCGCCGTAAAAGTCTCCTGGGAAGCGATTAAAGCCGCAGAACGGGCGGCGAAACCCGATCGGAAAAGCGGGAAAGAACCGTCCGCACTCGATGGTGTTCCGCTTGCCTTGCCCGCGCTTATGCGGGCCGAGAAGCTGCAAAAGCGCGCCGCGCGTGTCGGGTTCGATTGGCAGACGGAAGACGGGCCGCTTGAGAAAATCGCCGAGGAAGTGCGTGAGGTGAAGGATGCCGTCGCCGCTGGCGATGCAAACGCGACCGGACAGGAAATCGGCGACCTTTTGTTTTCCGTCGTGAACTACGCCCGGCATTTGGGTGTCGATCCGGAGACGGCGTTACGCGGCGCGAATGAGCGCTTCGACAAACGGTTCCGGGCGATGGAAACGGATGCCCGGGCGAAACAGCTTGCGCTTGCAGAGCTGGGCATCGATGAACTGGAGGCACTGTGGCGGGCGGCGAAGAAGGCGACCCCCGCGGATTAGGATGCGAGCAAGCCTACCCCGCTCGTGGTGCGCGCCGCAACTTCCGGAAACTGGCGCTCGAAGCGCTTCAGCGCGGCATCCGCCATCTCCGCATGGATGACAATCCAGCCGTCTTCGCGGTCGGTGCGGTCAAGCACCCGGGCCTTCTCGTAAAGCCAGTTCACGGCTGCACCTTCTTCCGGGGCAATCGTCATTTCGACATTTCTGAGTGCGGGGCGCACGCGCTTTTCGGTGGCCTCAAGAAGGGTTTCAATCCCCTCCCCGGTCGTCGCCGAGACGAGAACGGGCGCCGATGCTGCATCGCGCCGCGAGGCCATGTTTTTTAGCCGCTCGCGTTCATCGTCATCCAAAAGGTCAGCCTTGTTCCAGACCTCGATGATGCGCTCATCGGCCTCGGCATCGACGCCGAGAGCGGTCAGTACGTTGAGGACATCGGCCTTTTGCGCCTCGGTGTCCGGATGGGCGATGTCGCGCACATGCATGACGAGATCGGCGTAGCGCACCTCTTCCAGCGTTGCGCGGAATGCGGCCACGAGGTCTGTCGGCAGGTCCGAGACAAAACCGACCGTATCGGTAAAGACCGCCTCTTGTCCGCCGGGAAGCGCCGCGCCGCGCATAGTGGGATCAAGCGTCGCAAACAACAGGTCCTCGGCCATGACGTCAGAACCGGTCAGCCGGTTAAACAACGTCGATTTTCCCGCATTGGTGTAGCCGACAAGCGCGATCACCGGCAGGCGGCGCTTCGAGCGGGCCTCGCGGTGAAGCCGCCGTGTGCGCCGGACATTTTCCAGATCTTTTTCGATCCGGTCGAGCCGTTCCTGGATGGCGCGGCGGTCGGCCTCGATCTGGGTCTCGCCCGGACCGCCAAGAAAACCGAAGCCGCCGCGCTGGCGTTCAAGGTGCGTCCATGAGCGTACGAGACGGCTTTTCTGGTAGCTCAGATGGGCGTGTTCGACCTGAAGCACACCCTCTTTCGTTCGCGCCCGCTCCCCGAAAATCTCCAGGATGAGGCCGGTGCGGTCGAGCACCTTGGTCTTCAGCGCTTCTTCAAGATTGCGCTGCTGGACGGGTGTCAAACGCGCATCCACGATCACGAGGCCGACTTTTTCCGTCCGCACTAGAACGGCGAGATCCGCCACCCTGCCCTTGCCGAGATAGGTGGCTGGCCGGATGGCGCGGAGCGGTGCAAGGATAGCTTTGACGACGGCGAGGCCAATAGCATGCGCGAGGCTCTCGGCTTCGGCAAGGCGCGCATCATCCGGACGCTGGATTTCCCAGCCGGTAAGCGCGCCGCCCTCCCCCTT
>JAKSCL010000107.1 GCA_022360615.1 Hyphomicrobiales bacterium | reverse complement strand
GCCGAAGGACCAGTTGGGGATCATCCAGCGCGGATTGGCGATGGGCGTATAGGGCATGGCCTGGCCGATGACCGCCACCTTGTGACCGCCCTTTTCGAAAAACGCCGTGTGTTCGAAGACCGGCTCGTCCCACTCGACGTCGAAGCCATTGTGGGAGAGGAGAACCACGACTTCGGCGCCATCCGCCCGCGCCGTTTCGACATGCCCGGCGATATCCTCCTCGCGGATACCGAAAGACCAGCCGGGGATCATCCAGCGCGGATTGGCGATGGGCGTATAGGGGAAAGCCTGGCCAATGACCGCGATCTTGGCGCCGCCGCGCTCAAACATCGCCATCGGCTCGAAGGCCGGCTCATTCCACTCATTGTCGTAGATGTTCGAGCCGAGGAACGGGAATGGCAACCCCTCGATCACCTCTTCCACGCGGTCCGCGCCATAGGTGAATTCCCAGTGGCCGGTCATGGCGTCGGGCCCGAGCGCATTCATCGCCTCGACCATGTCGGCGCCTTGCGTCAGGTTCGAGGTGTAGCTGCCCTGCCAGGTATCGCCGCCATCCAGGAGCAGCACGCCGTCGCCGCGTTCGGCCCGAACACGCTTGATGACGGTCGCGACCCGATCGAGCCCGCCCATACGGCCATAGGTCCGGGCAAGCGCCACATAGTCCTCGGACGTCAGCGCGTAGGCATCCGGCGAACCCGGTTCGATATTGTAAAGCGTTAGAAAATCGGCGCCCGTCACATGCGGCGGCAAACCCGCCACCTCACCGACACCCAGATTCATGGAGGGTTCGCGGAAATAGATGGGCTTCAACTGCGCATGGATATCGGTGACGTGAAGGAGGGTGACATTGCCCACCGGCTCCATGCTGAGAAGTGCATCTTCGCTCAGTTGCTGCTGCGCCATCGCCGGCGTCCAGCGGCCCGCCAGACCGCCGCCAAGGATGGCGCTTGTCGCAGTCGCCGCCATTAGAAACTCGCGCCGCGAGATCATGACCGTCTCCCGTTCCTATCGTCTTTTTTTGCGTCCCAATCCGGAGCCCTGCGGTCGCGAAAGGGCCACGGGGCTCCAGCCGGCTTCAGTGCCTGATATTCGGCGCGTTGAGGGGCAGCCCCTCGTTCTTGGAGGAAAGCCATAGCTCAAGGTCGCCATAGACCTTCGCGTCGGGAGCAAGCTCGTCCGCCCAGATCGCCACGTTGCACCATTGCAGGCGCTTGCGGATGTCCCAGATCTCGGATCGCGAGGTCCGGTAAACCGGGAAATGGGGAAGCTGACCGCGGCTTTCGCCAAGCCACTGGCCGCGGACCCATTTATTGGCGCCTTTGCTGTCCTCGTGGCAGTCCGCGCAGGAGAAGTTCAACTGGCCGAGCTTCGTGTGATAAAGCGTTTCGGCGCGCGCGATCGCGGCCTTGGCACCTTCGCTTTCGGTGTCGACATCAATCGGCGTGCCGTTCGCCACGAAGCGCAGATACATGGCCATGGCCAGGTTCTCCTCCGATTGCATCAACCATTCGGCGCCTGTCGTGGCCCGCGCGTGCCGGTAGACGAACTCCTCAACGCCCAGCACCTTATCGAGCCGCGGCTCCCACACCGGCATCGAGGCGGCCCAGGTGCTGAAGTCCTCTTCCGCCGGGCTATGGCACGAAGCGCATGACTTGCCGGTGGGACCGGCCTCCTCATAGAGGTCCAGCGCCGTTTCCATGGTCCATATCGCCGGATTGACAAGCGGGTCCTGGCCATCCCGATCCTCGACGGGTACGGGCCGTGTCTCAGGGTCGTCGCGCGGGTCGCTGAACTCAACCGGCGAGGTCAGCGTCTTCATGAACGCGACGATGTGGACGACCTCCTCCTCCGTCAAAATCCCATGGGCGCCCCAAGGCGGCATGCTCGTCTCCGGATTGAAGACGCGCGGGTCGTAGACGTAATTGTAGAGATAGCTGTCGTCGTGACCGAATGTGCCGATCTCGGAAAGGTCCGGCCCAACATTGCCCGGGAGGTCCGCGTTGCCCGCCGGCCCCATCACATGGCACGCGAGGCAGCTTCCGCCCTTGCGGCGGTTGGCGGCGAGTTCCTTGCCCTTCTCCGGGTCTCCGGCGATGCCGGCCGGGACAGGCCGCAATTCACCAATGGGCGGAAGCTCCGGCGAGGCGTTCGTGTTGTCGAGCGTATTAAAGGCCGAGGAATCACGATCGCCCCAGCGCGCGCCGTAGATGGAGCGCTCCCACGGCGACTGTGCCGCGGAGCCTTCGGTGTAAAGCGGCACCTCCGGGGCGGCCCGCGTCTCCGACCACGGCGCCATGAGGAGACCGAGCGCAGCCAGCGGCGCACCCAGGGCCAGCATCCTCCCAAACATCATTGCGATTCCTCCTGCCGGATATTTTTCCGGTCATTTCAGTCCCCGGCAGCGTCAGACGCACCACCTGTTTACAAACGGGCGGAGCACTTGGCCCCGCCCCGATCTTCGTGCTGCAATCAGTTGACCGCAATCGGCTCCTCGAGCTCGTAAACCGTCCCGTCGTCATCCACCCAGGTGAACTTGAACGTCCCGGATTCCCCGACCCGCGCGGAGAACTCAAAATAAGGGTTGGCCGAAATCGCGGGATCGATGTCGCACGAGAACACGGGTTGCCCGTTGAACTCGCATTTAAAGCTGTTGATGATCCTGCGCGGGATGAGGTTCCCGTCCTTGTCCTTGCGCTGACCCGATTCCATGGGGTGGCTAATCAGGGTCTTGATGGTGACGACCTCGCCTGCGGACGCAGACTTCGGCACTTTCACGCGGGGCTTCACTCTCTTCGCCATCTTTCAATCTCCTCAGGTCGCAACTCAGCCGCCGCAGCCGCCGATGGTGACCTTGATTTCCTTCTTGTCCATGAAAACCGAACCGTCGCTCATTCTCGCAACGGCGATGACGTTCTGCGTCTTGGC
Organism: Hyphomicrobiales bacterium; assembly: GCA_022360615.1. GTDB lineage: Bacteria > Pseudomonadota > Alphaproteobacteria > Rhizobiales > JAKSCL01 > JAKSCL01. The sequence goes on along the minus strand of JAKSCL010000107.1, from coordinate 4,210 downwards.
GAGCCGCATCCGCGTGGTCGCCGCAGCCGTTCCGCTGAGCGCGGTGAAATGAAAGGTTGCAACGTCGGGATTGGGATTGCCGTCGGCGACGATCAGCACGGACTCCACGTGATCGTCGGCGGTCATTGGGCTATCGACGGATACCGAAATCGGAACCGTGTTTCCGTTTTCGGCAATCTCGGGCGCATCGAGCGTCACCCGGCCAAGCTCCGGTTCCGCGCCGCCTGTGAACTCGAGATAAGCTTCTTCCGCCAGTTCAGCGCTTGCAAACGCCATCCCGCGGCCGCTGAAGACGAAAGCGGTTGCGCACGCACCCAACAGCAGCGTATCGCGTCTTGTTAGGGTCATCTTATCTTCCTCCTTTTGCCCCAAGACACCCTCAGAGCATCAACTGATTGGCCACGGCATCGCCGATATTCCGGGCGCTGAGGATGGTCCTGCCGTGAAAGTCTTCCGCAACCCGGCCGGCCGCATCGAGCGTGCGGAAGACGGGCATGATGGCCTCGTCTCCAAAGACTTCTTTGGAGCTCAAAACGCAGGCGCGAACCTCGCCCGCCCCCCAGCAGCCGCCGACACGATCGGCTGATCGCGCGATTTCGCCGTGGAAGGGATGTTCGGCCATTTCCGAATTGGCAAAGCAGGCAGGGAAACTGCCAAGCTTGCTGCCGGCAAACACATCACGGCCGCAAGCCGGGTCGCCGAAAGTGTCCGTCGGCGATTGCGTCACAGCCATGTTTTTTATTGGAACGTCCGCGGGCGCAGCGATGCCGGCAAATGCGGAACCTGCCATAAGCGACACCGCAAATGTGGCCGCCTGAACGGCTCGTTTGTGCATTACCCGCTTCCTCCTAACCAACACCGGTTTCCGGCTTTTCTTGGTCCATGCAGGCTGCTGCCGCCTGGACAAATTCAAAGATATGATTTTTTGAATACGTTGAAAAGCCCCCTACCGGCAATTCAACCATTGTCGAAACTTATTCGCCTTCGAGGCGGCCTTCGGCACGCAGTTCCTGGATGATGCGCGCATGGTATCTCTGGAAGTGCTCATCGCTCTCGTACCCCTTCTCGTGAACCCACCGGAACATATTGAGAAACGTCCATTTTCCGAACGCGCCCGGCATGGTTGAGACGGCGGCCTCGGCGACAGTTTTCTCTTGTGGAACCTCCTGCGGCAGGAACACGATGGTGGGTGTGAATACGTAACCCCACTTCCGGGACGCCGTTTTCTCGGTCAGGACATCGCCATCGAGGTCCGTGACCTCCTCATCGCCGAACATGTTGAATTGGACGATTTTGAAATGGGCCTTGAGGAAATCGGTGATTTCGGGATCGCTCAAAAGCTCCTCATGCATCTTGGTGCAGTAGATGCAGCCACGTTGCTCGAAGATGATGACGAGGCGCTTGCCTTCATCCCTGGCGGTTTCGATGTCTTCGGCAATGTCCTTGAAGGTGACCGCGAACCAATCCTGTTTGTGCAGCCCGTCTTCGCCAATCGTCGCTGCACCGGCGGGCACGGCAAGCGCCAGCATGAAAACGGCCGATAAGAGACGCGCAAACATGGTTGTTTCCTCCTTTGTTTTTGGACCTCAGCCGATGCGGGCGAAGACCGGAAAGGTTTCAAGGAGCCAGAAGGCGATCACCGACATCTGGCCCGTCATGAAAAGGACGCCAGTGAAAACGAGCGCACCGCCCATCACCTTCTCGACCGTGCCCATATGCTTGCGAAAGCGTGCGGCCCAGCCGAGGAAGCGGGCGGCGAAGGCTGCCGCAAGTATGAAGGGAAGACCGATCCCAAGCGCGTAGACGGCAAGAAGCATGGCGCCGCGAAACGCCGTATCCGCCGAACCCGCAACAAACAGGATCGCCGCCAGCACCGGTCCCACGCAAGGCGTCCAGCCGAAGGCGAAGGCAAGCCCCATCACATAAGCGCCAAGGAGGCCGGCGGGCTTGTTCTCGACGTTGACCCGGGCTTCGCGATAGAGAAAGCCGATCCGGATCACGCCTAGGAAATGGAGGCCCATGGCGGCGATCACCAAGCCGGCGATAACCGCCATGGTGTCGAAATGCCGGGCGATTGTCTGGCCGACGACACTGGCCGTTGCGCCGAGCGCAATGAACACGGTCGCAAAACCGAGAACGAAAGCGATTGCGGAAAAAAGGATGCGCCGCCCCGTACCGGGCGCAACCTCCTCGTCCTGCAGTTGATCGAAGCTCACGCCCGCCAGATAGCAAAGGTAGGGCGGCACGATCGGCAGCACGCAGGGCGAGACAAAAGACAAGAGACCTGCCAGAAAAGCAGCACCGAATGTGACATCCAACATAAGCGACCGTTAAACGTACCGTGACCGCACGGTTTGCGCCTTACATATTCGAGAATTTATATATATAATATTTTGAATAGAACAGCGAGGCGAGAAATGCGCAAGCTGATTATGTTTCTGGCTTTCATGCTGGCTCTGCCGGCGCACGCCGCGGAACTGATCATGATCGAGGAGCCTGGCTGTACTTGGTGCAAGCGCTGGAATGAGGAAATCGGCGTCGCCTACCCCAAAACAGAAGAAGGCAGGATCGCGCCGCTTCGCCGTGTGGATATTTCCAAGCCCTGGCCGGACGATTTGAAGGATATTCGCCCGGAGCGCTTGACGCCCAGCTTTATTCTCGTCCAGGACGGCAAGGAAGTGGACCGGTTGCGCGGTTATCCGGGTGACAACTTCTTCTGGCCGATGCTGGGCGAAATGCTGGCGAAATTGGAGCCCGCGCCCCAGATGTAGAGCGCAGGACTTTCCGGAACGCGCAGAAATCGGTTATGCTGCAACGCAACATTCTAGAATACCCGGTCGACCGCATGGCTTTGCCACGACTAAAAGACCTTTCGGACCCCGTTGTCCGCGACCAGCTTTTCGAGCAGGCCCGCAAGGCAAGCGATCTTCTCAAGGCGCTTTCGCATGAGACGCGCCTCCTCATCCTGTGCATTCTGTCCGAAGGCGAGAAGTCGGTGTCGGAGCTCGAAAACATTTTGACGATGCCGCAAGCCGCTGTCTCTCAGCAGCTCGCCCGCCTGCGCATGGAAGGGCTTGTCACCACACGGCGTGAGGGACGTGCCATCTATTACAGCATCGCCGACAGCGATGTCGGCGACATCATCGAGACCCTTTACGAGATGTTCTGCGAACCGGTCCGGAAAGCAGACAAATAAACGCGGTTACGATGCGCATACGTAAAAATACGAATATCATTAGCCGGCACTGATTGTAGCGTTTCTAAAAAGCCGCCCAAAGCAAATCCAGGAAAAATGGGCACCGGTTTTCCGTCCGGGTTTGCGAACAAACGAGTGCGGCATGGAGGAACGCCATGGAAGGCCTTGACGCCATTGTTGCCCTGCCGCTGTTGGGTGTCGCCGCCGGGATTTGTCTCGGCTATGTCGCCCGAATCAACCGGTTCTGTACGCTCTCAGCCTTCGAACGCTTTTGGTATGCTGGTGACGCAACGGGCTTGCGGACCTGGGCATTGGCGGCCGCCATTGCGATGATCGCAAGCCAATCCCTGCAGATTTTCGGCCTCGTCGATTTGCGGGAAAGCTTTTACCTCAGCGACCAGTTCGGGCTCACCGGCGCCATTGCCGGCGGTCTCATGTTCGGTCTCGGCATGGCGCTTGTCGGCACCTGCGGCTTCGGCGCCGTCGTACGGCTTGGAGGCGGCAGCCTGCGTTCGCTGGTGGTTCTCATCGTTTTGGGCTTGGCGGCCCTGTCGGCGCAACGGGGGCTCACCGGCCAGTTGCGTATTCCCCTTGTTGATAATCTCGCCATCGACTTGTCTTTTGCCGGCGATCAATCGCTGACAAGCCTGATCTCGGTGCCTTTTGGCGTGAATCTGACGGTCGCGATTATCGGCCTTGCCGGCATCGCCATACTCGTCTGGATCTTTAAGGATAGGGGTTACCGGCAGAACCTTGCCCAGATCGCGACGGGCACAATCATCGGTCTCGCCATCGCCTTCGGCTGGCTCGCCAGCACTTGGGCGAGCCGAAACGCCTTCGAGCCCGTGCAAATCGAGGCGGGTTCCTATGTGGTCCCGGTGGGCGACACCATCATGCAGCTTGTGACCCATACGGGAACGCTCCCCGACTATGGCGTCGGCCTCATCGCTGGAACGCTGCTGGGGGCCATGATTGGCGCGTGGCGTAAGAAGGATGCACGCTGGGAGGCCTGCG
>JAKSCL010000348.1 GCA_022360615.1 Hyphomicrobiales bacterium | reverse complement strand
TGATCGCAAGATCGTTCGCGCCATCGCCGAGGCTGACTGTCTCAACGGGGGTGATGCTGTTTTCGCCCTCGATTTTGCGCATTGTCTCAAGCTTTGCCTCGCGGCCGAGAATGGGCTCGCGGACCGCGCCTGATAGCTTTTCATCATCGAATTCAAGGATATTGGCGTGGTGGCTGTCGAAGGTCAGCTCCCCGGCAACAAAGCCGGTAAAGAGCGTGAACCCGCCTGAAACGAGCGCCGTTTTCGCGCCGTGGGCGCGCATCGTTTGAACGAGCGTCTTGCCACCCGGTGTGAAACTAATGCGGGTCTCCATCACCGATTGAAGCGTCGTTTTGTCGAGGCCTTCAAGCAGGGCCACCCGTTCGCGCACCGCGGGCTCAAAGGCGATTTCGCCGCGCATGGCGCGCTCCGTGATCGCCGACACCTGATCCTTCACCCCAACCGCATCGGCCAGTTCGTCGATGCACTCCTGCTCGATCATGGTTGAGTCCATGTCGGCGACCAGCAGCTTCTTCCGCCGGTTTTCGGCAGGCACCATGGCAACGTCTATCGGGCTGGCGCCCAAGGCCGCCCGGACAAGGTCTTCCGCTTCGAATGCGGTTGTGCCGGGCATTGAAAAGTTGATTTCATAGGCCGTTTCCGGCGATAGACAGCGCCAATCATCCGGCGTGCCAAGGCTTTCAGCGGCGCGCGCGCGGACTTCGCTACTGACGGCTGCCTGATCCGGCGCGGAAATCAGGATGCAAACAAATTGCATCGCGTTCATATCCCATGCGTGAAGAAGTTGAGATCTTAGAAGGTGAGGCGGCGTTACCTGCGATCCTTATCGCAGGGCCGACGGCAAGCGGCAAGTCGGCGCTTGCGCTTGCGCTTGCGGAGCGGTTGCAGGCCGTGATCATCAACACCGATTCCATGCAGGTCTATCGCGAGTTGCGCGTCCTGACCGCCCGTCCGAGCGTCGAAGACGAGGAGCTTCAGCGCCACGCGCTCTACGGTCACGTCCCAGCCTCATGCTCCCATTCCGTCGGGCGGTGGCTTGAGGACGTCCGCGAACTCATCGGTTCCATTCACGATGAGGGTTCGGTTCCCGTTTTCGTCGGTGGAACGGGGCTTTACTTCCGGGCGCTGATCGAGGGACTTCCGAACATCCCGGATATCGACCGCCAAGTGAAGCTGTTCTGGCGCGCGCGGATGGAGGAGGAAGGGGCCGAGAGCCTCCATGGCGCGTTGATGAGCCGCGATCCGGAGCTTGCCGGGAAGCTCGCGAAAACCGATACGCAGCGCATCTTACGCGCGATTGAGGTTTTCGAGAGCACCAAGCGGCGGCTTTCGGATTGGCAAAAGGACACCCGCCGCCCGCTGCTCGATCCAGGCCACGCCTTGCGTTTCTTCCTCGACCCGCCGCGCGACTGGCTTTACAGCCGCATCAATGAGCGTTTTGACCTGATGCTCGACGATGGCGTCTTGGACGAGGTGGCGGCCCTTCTTGCACTTGATCTCGATCCCGCCCTTCCGGCCATGAAGGCGCATGGCGTACCGCATCTCGCGCGCGCTTTACAGGATATGCGGTTTCTGCCGGATGCTATCGAGGCCACGAAAGCCGACATACGGCACTATGCCAAGCGCCAGAAAACCTGGTTCCGGCATCAGATGCCGGGCTTCACCGAGCTTGAGAGCAATTTTCCGGATTATCTCGCCGCCGGTATCGCCGCGGAATTCTCGTCCCGTTTCGGCCCGGCCGGATATGGGATGGGCAAAGCATAGGTTTCAAGACCAATGCGTCACATGGTGCAGCAGCCGGCGATGCCCGCGCCGCCAGCGTGACGCGGGCCGGTCCGCCGTCGGCGAAGGTTCGATCTCGACGCTGCTTCTCCATCAGGTTCTGGCGCCCAGGACTTCCAGCCGGACCTGCACAGCCTGGAGCGGTAAAATGCGCGCTTGACCGGATGCTGCGACGCACGTATGAGAGAAGTCTGTTTTAGAACGGGTGAAAACGTGTCAGCACAGATCATTCTTATCGTAGGTGGGCGCGCTGCCGGGGCGGTTTGAGATAAACCGCAACGAATGGTAGCGCGCATCGAGGCCCCCAACGGGGCCTTTTTTAATGCCTCGACGCCAATGCCGAAGGAAAGCCAAGCGCCGGAAGGGAAGACGTAAGATGAACAAGACAACGAACGGCACCGCCAACGGAGAGATGACCGGAGCGGAGATTGTCCTCAAAGCCCTCCAGGATCAGGGCGCCGATATGATTTTCGGCTATCCGGGCGGCGC
>JAKSCL010000071.1 GCA_022360615.1 Hyphomicrobiales bacterium | reverse complement strand
TTTTCCGGCCAGGCCGCGGCGGGCAGGATCACATCGGCATAGTTGGCGGTTTCGGTCAGGAAGATGTCCTGCACCACCAGATGTTCCAGCTTCGCCAGTGCATGGCGGGCATGTTCCACATCCGGGTCCGACATCGCCGGGTTCTCGCCCAGGATATACATGCCGCGGATGCTGTCGGCATGGATGGCGTCCATGATCTCGACCACGGTCAGGCCCTTTTGACCCGACCAATCGCCGGATTCCCAAATCTCGCTGAAGGCCGAACGCACGCCGTCATCCGTCACAGACTGATAATCGGGCAAAAACATCGGAATGAGGCCCGCATCGGAGGCGCCCTGCACATTGTTCTGGCCACGCAGGGGATGCAGGCCAGTTCCAGGCCGGCCGACATGCCCGCACATCAACGCCAAGCTGATCAGGCAACGTGAATTGTCCGTGCCGTGAATATGCTGGGAGACGCCCATTCCCCAGAAAATCATACCCGCCCGCGACCGGGCAAAGGTGCGTGCGACCTCGCGCAACACTGCGGCGTCAATACCGCAAAGCTCCTCCATTTTCTCAGGCGGAAAGCCTCTGAGGTGCTCCTTCATCGCTTCCCAGTTCTCGGTCTGGGCGGCGATGTATTGCCGGTCGTACAGCTCCTCCTCGACAATCACATGCATGATCGCATTAAGCATAGCGACATCGGAGCCGGGCCGGAACTGGAGCATCCGCCAGGCGTGACGCTTCAGGCCCTGTCCGCGCGGGTCCATGACGATTAGCTTGCCGCCGCGTTTTGCGAACTGCTTGAAATAGGTGGCGGCAACCGGATGGTTCTCGGTGGGATTGGCGCCGATGACGATCGCAACATCGGCGTTCTCGATTTCATTGAAGGTCGCCGTCACCGCGCCGGAACCGATATTCTCCATGAGTGCGGCAACCGATGAAGCGTGGCACAGGCGCGTACAGTGGTCCACATTGTTGTGCCCAAACCCCTGGCGGATGAGTTTCTGGAACAGATACGCTTCTTCGTTCGAACATTTGGCGCTGCCGAAACCGGCAACGGCGGCTCCGCCATGGGTCTCTTTCAATCCGGCTAAGCCCTTTGCCGCGGCGTCCAGCGCCTCGTCCCAGCTCGCTTCGCGAAAATGCGTCCACGGGTTGGCCGGATCCACATTCAGGCCCTTTTCCGGGGCGTCTTCCCGGCGGATCAGCGGCTTCGTCAGGCGGTGCGAGTGCGCAACGTAGTCGAAACCGAACCGGCCCTTGACGCAAAGCCGGTTTTCGTTCGCAGGGCCATCGATGCCTTCGACGCGGATGATCTTGTCGTCCTTGATCTTATAGCTGAGCTGGCAGCCGACGCCGCAATAGGGACAAACGCTCTCGACTTCACGGTCATGGCCCTTGCTATCGCCGATTTCCCCGACGTCGACGACGGAAGTCTCCATCAGCGCACCGGTTGGACAGGCCTGTACGCACTCGCCGCAGGCAACGCAGGTGCTGTCTCCCATCGGGTCCTCGAAATCGAAGACGATGCGCGCATCGCGCCCCCGCCCGGCCATGCCGATGACGTCGTTCACCTGCACTTCGCGGCAGGCACGGACGCAAAGATTGCAGTGAATGCAAGCATCAAGATTAACCCGCATCGCCACATGGGAATCATCGAGAAGCGGCACACGGTCCGGTTCGACGGTTGGGAAGCGGCTCGTCTCGACACCTTGCAGGTCGGCCATGTCCCACAAATGGGAGGAACGATCATGGGCAGCCGCCTGTGGGGGTTGGTCCGAGACGAGCAGCTCCATAACCATCTTGCGCGCCTTCGTCGCACGGTCGTTCTGTGAGTTCACCACCATGCCTTTGGATGGCTGACGGATGCAGGAGGCGGCGAGGACTCGTTCCCCTTCGATATCCACCATGCAAGCCCGGCAATTGCCGTCTGAGCGGTATCCAGGGGCATCCTTATGGCAAAGATGCGGGATCAGCGTCCCTTCGCGCTTCGCGACTTCCCAGATCGTCTCGCCCGGTCGGGCTTCGACTTCGCGGCCGTCAAGGGTGAAGGCGATCTTGTCTTCTTGGGAGGCATTGGCCATAGCTTAGACTTCCTGCGGGAAATGCTTCATGGTTAGGCGGATGGGATTCACGGCGGCCTGACCCAGCCCGCAGATGGAAGCGTCTTCCATCACGGTGCAGAGGTCTTCCAGGAGTTCCTTGTCCCACTGATCGGCCTGCATCAGCTTCACTGCCTTCTCGCAGCCGGTGCGGCAGGGCGTGCACTGCCCGCAGCTCTCGTCCTCAAAGAAGCGCAGCATGTTGAGTGCGGCATCGCGCGCCTGATCCCGATCGGACAGGACGACGACCGCAGCAGAGCCGATGAACGTGCCGTGCGGCTGCAGCATGTCGAAGTCGAGGGGCACATCGTCGAGCGAAGCCGGCAGCAGGCCCGAAGAAGGACCGCCCGGCTGATAGGCCTTAAAGACATGCCCATCGAGCATTCCGCCCGCCGCATCGATCACGTCGCGGATGGTTGAACCCGCCGGGAGAAGATGAACGCCCGGGTTCTTCACCCGTCCCGAGACCGAGAACGAACGCAGACCCTTGCGGCCATTCTTCTCGGTGGCGCTCAGCACCTCGGGGCCTTCGCGGCAGATACGCGCGATCCAATGCAGCGTCTCCACATTGTGGACCAGGGTCGGGCGTCCCCACAGGCCGACCTGCGCGACGTAAGGGGGACGGTGGCGCGGCAGGCCGCGTTTGCCTTCGATGCTTTCGAGCATCGCCGACTCTTCGCCGCAAATGTAAGCGCCCGCCCCGCGCCGCAGATCGATATAGCCCGGCCGCACGATACCGGCCGCCTCAAGAGCGGCGATTTCCCTGCGCAGGATTTCCAGCACCGCAGGATACTCGTCGCGCATATAGATGAAGCAGGTCTCGGCCGCGACCGCCCATGCCGCGATCAGCATCCCCTCAAGAAAGAGATGCGGGGTGCGTTCGAGGTAATAGCGGTCCTTAAAGGTTCCAGGTTCCCCTTCATCGCCATTGACCGCGAGGTAACGGGGCCCCTTCTCGGCCCGCACGAATGACCACTTCCGGCCCGATGGGAAGCCGGCGCCGCCGAGCCCGCGCAGACCGGATTCCAGCACTTTCTCCTGTACCGTCTCCGGATCGCCGGCCGCACGAAGCTCTTCCAACACAGCGTAGCCGCCTTCGGCGCAGTAGGCTTCCAGCGTCTCGTAATCCGGAATGCGGGTGTGCGTGTCGTCCGTGCCGATCGCGTCGGCGATTTTCTCGGGCGTCGCATAATCGATGTGGTTGTGGCCGAGTTCAACTGCCGGGGCAGTATCGCAACGGCCCATGCACGGGGCCCGGACCACACGCACTGCCGATGGATCGAGACCATCCTTCAGCGCCGTCAAAAGCGTCTGCGCGCCAGCCAATTCACAACTCAGGCTGTCGCAAACCCGAACCGTGAGCGCGGGAGGCGGTGTCTCGTCCTCCTTCACCGGGTCGAAATGCGCATAAAATGTCGCAACTTCCCAGACCTCGGCCTGGGCGAGGCGCATTTCGTCGGCAAGCGCGCGCAGATGGTCCGCCGCAAGATGTCCGTAGCGGTCCTGAATCAGATGGAGATACTCAATCAGAAGATCGCGCCGCCGCGGGCGCTCGCCGAGAAGGGCGCGCACATCCGCAAGCGCCTGGTCGTCGGTCTGCCTTCCCTTTGGAGTCCGCCGCCCTTTGCCACGTCCGGACTTCCAGACGCCAGCCCGCTCTTTCACCAATTCCATCAGATTCCTCCCGGATTTATCTCGAGAAAGACGCACCCCGCAGCAGCGATCAAATCGTCTTTCCGGAAGGCGCGTTCGGCTGAGGCTATCGTGGAACGGGAGTCAGAGCCTCTATCAGGGCGAGGACCGCGGGCGGGGTCGGATCGCGGTCGGCGACGACGAGACCGATGGATGTCGTCACTTCCGGGTCTACCAGCGCAAGGCAGGCGGCACCCTGCGCCATGGGCAGGCTTTCCAGGAGGAGCGCCGGGGCAATGGTGGCGGCGCCCCCTCCCGCGACCTGCGCAAGCGCTGCGGTGAAGGCGTTCGTCTCCAGCACCGGCTGAGGCGCCACATCGATCACCTGCTTGAACACTGCATCGAGAATGCGCCGGTTGCGCATATCGGGAGTGAGCAGACAAAGCGGTATGCCGGCAGCCTCGCGCCATGTGGCCGTGCCCGACGCTCTCGGCGCAAGCTCTTCCGGCGCAACAAGCACGTAACGTTCCTCATAAAGCGGGCGGACATCCAAATGGGCCGGCAAGTTGCCATCGAGATAGGTCAAGCCGGCGTCGATTGAGAGGTCTTCAAGACCCCGTTGAACCTGGGACGCCGTGAGTGATTGAAGTTGAATGACGAGCCCTGGATACGTAACGCGCATTTCCGAAAGCGCGCGGGCGGCAAAGGCAAGCGCCGTGGGCACCGCGCCAATGGCCAATTCTCCCGACAGAGCGCCTTTCGCAGCCTCCACCTCCTGGCGCAAGCCGTCGGAGTCCGCCAAAATGCGCCGGGCCCATTTGAGAACGATCTGACCCTCGGCGGTGAATCCGAGGAAGCGGTTGCCACGCTTGACAATCGGAATGCCGAGCTCTGTTTCCAAGTTCCTGATCCGCGCCGAGAATGCTGGCTGGGAAATGCCGCACTCATCCGCTGCACGCGCGAAGTGACTGTGACGCGCAAGCGAGGCAAGAAGCTCCATGTCTCTAAGATCGGCCATGTCGATAAGTTCTATCCGGTTGCAGCCGCCGGGCCAACACGCGCAAACCTCCGTAGCTTGATCACGGCATGGGCTGTGCGTTTACAGATTTCGCTTCTCCCATGCCGCCGAGGCCATGCCATGCCCGTTGCCGATTCCTTTGCACAATCCCGCGCTTCATCGGCCGATTGCCGTCACACATTCGACTGTTGAACCGGTTTGACCGGCACATGAATCTGGTATACCATATGCCATTAAATTTCGCAGGCGGTTTCCCACCAGAATCCGGATTAGCGAATGGCATCAGGGGAGAAGCGCCAATGTACCTTTCCGAGTACCGGGCAAAGGAAATCCTTGCCCAGTACGGTGTCCGCATTCCAGCGGGTGTCATGGCGCGCACGGCCGCCGAGGCGGAAGAAGGCGCAAAAACCCTCAAGTGCCAGAAATACGTGGTCAAGGCGCAGATCAACGCCGGAGGGCGCGGCCTTGCGGGCGGTATCAAGTTCGCCGCGACGCCGAGCGCCGTGCGCGATGAAGCCGAGGCCATGCTTGGCAAGCGGCTGGTGACCGCCCAGACCGGACCCGAAGGCGAGATGGTCGAGAAGGTTTATGTCGAAGCACCGGTTGACGACAGCAACAGCATCTATCTGGGCCTCTTGATCGACGAACTAACCGCACGCCCGGTATTGCTCGCCTCGAGCCAAAGCGGCGTGGATTTCGAGGAAGAGGCCCATGCCGACCCTGGCATCCTGGAGAACCTGCCGCTCCCCGATGATGGCGATCTCTCCAAAGCCGATGTTGCGGGTCTTCTCGCGCGTGTTGGTCTTGAAGGAGCGGCGGCTGAAAGTGTTCGCGATCTCATCGGTTCCGTTGTCCGCGCTGCTTTCGAGACCGATGCGATGCTGGTCGAGATCAACCCGCTTGCGATCGTCAACGGGAACGAGGCCGTCGCGCTCGATGTCAAGTTAATCATCGACGACAATGCTCTTTACCGGCATCCGGAGTTCGAAGCCTTCGCTCTCGAGGCGCGCCTCAATCAGCAAGAGCAGATTGCTCACGATAACGAGATCAACTTTGTGCGCATGCAAGGTGACATCGGTGTCGTGGTCAACGGCGCGGGTCTCGGGCTTGCAACCAACGACTTGATCACCGATGCCGGAGGCAAGCCAGCAAACTTCATGGATATCCGCACGAGCGCGACAAGCGTCCAAATCGCAAAGGGCGTTCAGATGCTTCTGGACGATCCGGGGGTGCGGGCAATCCTGGTCAATGTGCACGGCGGCGGCATGACCGTGTGCGATACAGTCGCCGAAGGCATAAGCTTTGCCTGCTCGCGCACCAAAAGGCGCCCGCCGATCGTTTTCCGCGCCGCGGGAACCCATGCCGATTGGGCAAAGTCCCTCATCAGGGATCGGCGG
>JAKSCL010000253.1 GCA_022360615.1 Hyphomicrobiales bacterium | reverse complement strand
GTCGTCGAAGGAGAGGGGAAAGCGGCCTTGCTCCAGGCGGGCCATATCGAGAATGTCGTCGATGATACGCAAAAGGAACTCGCCGCTGCCGCGGATGTCCTTGCAGTATTCGAGATACTTGTCCGAGCCGAGCTTGCCGAACACACCGCACTCCATGATTTCGGAAAAGCCGATGATGGCATTGAGTGGTGTGCGCAATTCGTGGGACATGTTGGCGAGAAAGCGTGATTTCGAGATGTTGGCCGCTTGAGCCTTTTCCTTTTCGCGGGCGTTTTCAAAGGCAAGTGCGGCGTTCCGTTCGGCTTGCAGTTCCAGTTCCTGGCGCGATTTCTTCAGGTCGGAAATCGTCGCGCGTAAACGGCGCTCGCCTTCAATCAGCCTCTGTTCCTGAAGCTTGAGCGACGTGATGTCCGTGCCCACGGAGACGAAACCGCCATCTTTCGTGCGCCGCTCGTTGATCTGCAGCCAGCGCCCGTCCTCAAGCTGCGCCTCGATACGGCGCTCCTGTCCGCCATCGAGAAGTCCGCTTGAGACGATCCGGATGGTGGGATGGGTGCCCTGGGCAATCACGCTTTCATACTTCTCGCCTTCGATCGGCGCTTCGGCGGGCAAGTGATAAAATTGGCGGTATTTCGAATTGCAAAGAACGAGCCGGTTATCGGTGTCCCAAAGGACGAAGGCTTCCGAGATGGCTTCGACCGCATCGCGCAACCGCATGTCGGCTGCCGCGTTCCGTGCCTTAAGCGCTTGCTGCTCGGTGATGTCGAGTGCAACGCCGACGAGATGCCGGTGGCCGGTATTCTCGTTTTTGAGGACCTGCGCCCGGGCTCTCAGCCAAATCCAGCTTTTGTTCGCATGACGCATGCGGAACGTCTGATCGATGGCGGTATCACCATTGTCTACCGCTGTGGTGATCTTTCGCACGAGATCGCGGTCATCGGCATGGAGCAGCGATAACACGTCGCCGAAAGGCAGGCTTTCATCCGAGCCGTCATAGCCCAAAAGCCGGAACATGGATGACGACCAGAAGATACGCTCCTGATCGAGGTCAAGATCCCACAATCCGCACCGGCCCCGCGACAGCGCCGCTTCGATACGCTTGCGCACGGATTCATAAGCGGTATCGGATTGGCGTGCCCGCGCCGACTGCCAGTGGAAGGCGAAGCCAAGAAGGAGCACCACGAAACCAGTGGCGAGATAGCGCGTTCCCAATCCGACGACCTGGCCACGCCATTCGGAAAGCGCGCCGTCAATCGGGGCTATCACCCACAACTGCCCGCCGAACCGCGGAAGATCATGATGGGCGACGACGACATGGAGCTTGCCGTCCATGCGGGCTTCGATACCGCCAGCACCGGCGGCTGCCGCCACTTCAGCACCTGACATGCCGAGGATTATCGCGTTGCTGTCGGCCTCTGCGATCAGCTTGTTTTCCTGGTCAGTCCAAAGCACTGCTAGGCTGGTGGATGCCGGAAGCCTCTCAAGTGCGCGTTTCAGCGCCAGCCGGGCGCCGGTCTCGGTTATTGAAATATTTGTGCTGCCGCGCCCATCCGCATCGGTATGCAGGACGGCGGCAATCGCCTGCGCCGTCAGAACCGTTTCCGCGTGTTTCTGTGTGATGAGCGTCCGCCGTTCCAGAATCGCGCTGACGGTGACCGCCACTCCGAGAATGCCGATGAAGATGATGACGAGTGCCGGCACCAGCCGGATGAGGAAGGGTTCGCTGACGCTTGGCCGCCAATATTGGGGACCCGCGAGTCGAACCGGGAATGCACGCGCACCTTGAGTCTGTGCCGGGGCCGTGGCCTCCATAGCCCGCACCGCTCCGTTCCTGACGGACATTTTTTCTCGGTGAGACGGTGGGCGCCGCTTCCCCCCGAATCACCATGTCATTTGAATCGTTCCTTGAGACTCTTGTCCAGCAGAGTTCACCCTAACTTGTGAAAATACTGAGGGGAAGCTGTGCCGAAATTGTGGACTCACTGTGTATTTTCATCTCCTAAAGTACGTATGAGAATATCGCTAACATCGACCGAAAGGTTTGCGGATTCGTTAAGGCTTCGTAAAGCTGTTTCCGCTTTTCCCCTGCGAATTGCTTCCAAAGTCCGCCAACTGCGAAAAGCCGAAAGCAGCCTTGCCGCCACTTGCGGGTTGTCTTTGTCCAAGCGGCGGACGGCCTCGGTCACAAATCGATAGCCTTCGCCGTCGGGCCGGTTGAAATTGCGTGGATTGCCCATGGCGAACATGCCGACAAGCGCCCGTACGCGATTGGGATTCCGCCACAAGAAACGCTCATGGCGAGTAAGGGCTGCAACAGTTTCAAGCGCGTCTTCGGCCGGGCTCAACGCCTGAACGCTAAACCATTTGTCCAAAACGAGCGGTTCTTCCTGATAGCGTTCGTAGAACCGGTGCAACGCCGCCGTTGCCTCGTCGGACGGCCCATTGCCGACAAGAGTAGCAAGAGCCGCTGCGCGGTCATTCATATTGTCGGTCTGATCGAACTGACGCAAGGCCAAGCCGCGCCCGTCCGTGCCTTCCCCGGCCAGAATCAGGTCAAGCGCGGCGTTCCGAAGTGCCCGCCGTCCGGTGCCTTCGGCATCGGGGCGGTAGGGACCGTCAGCGGCGGTTTCATCGTAAAGTGCGGCAAGGTCGGAAGCATGACGGTTCGCGATGTGTGCCCGTAACGCCTTGCGGGCGAGGTGGATGGCATCTGGGTCGATATTGACGCGCATCTCGCGGGCGATATCGGCGTCGCTTGGCAAAGTGAGAAGGAGCGCACGAAAAGCGGGATCAAGCGAGCGATCGCGCATGACGGAGATGAGCGTTTCTGAAAACGCCGGATCGAATTGAGGTTCATGCCTGCTTCGAATAGCCGATGTCGCCTCCGCAAGTGTGTCGTTTGCGAGGCGTTGCGCGGCCTCCCAGCGGTTAAAGGGATCGCGGTCGTGTTTCAGAAGGATAAGCCGGTCGGCAGCGGAGAGCGTTTCAATCAACCGCACGGGTGCGGAAAAGTCCCTGAACAGCGACGGTACGGGGCGCTCTTTGACATGTTCGAAAACGAGCGTTGTGCCCGTTTCTGCGATTTCGGCGATGCCATCGCTGTTCACATCCGGGGATGAAAGTCCGATTTCTTTCCCCTTCGCGTCGATAAGAGCGAGGCGCAGCGGCAAGAGAACCGGCTTTTTCCGGGGCTCGCCAGGTGTCGGCGGGGTGGATTGGCCAATCGTGAGCGTATAGCGCGCCTCCGCTTGGTCATGCTCGCCGGTCACGGTGACGTCTGGCGTTCCCGCTTGCGTGTACCAGGTCATCATGCCTTCAAGCGACCGGCCGGCTGCCTGTTCCATGCATGCCATGAACATCTCAACCGTAGCTGCCTCGCCGTCGTGGCGTTCGAAATAAAGGTCCATGCCTCTTCGAAACGCATCGCCGCCCATCAGGGTCTTCATCATGCGGACGATTTCCGCGCCCTTCTCGTAAACGGTTGCCGTATAGAAGTTGTTGATCTCCCGGTAGGCGCTCGGGCGCACCGGGTGGGCAAGGGGCCCCGCGTCTTCGGCGAATTGCTGGGCGCGCAAGCGTTTCACGTCTTCGATCCGCTTCACGGCGCGCGAGCGCTCGTCGCTTGTGAACTCTTGATCCCGGAAAACGGTAAGGCCTTCTTTCAGGCAGAGTTGAAACCAGTCGCGGCAGGTGATTCGGTTGCCGGTCCAGTTGTGGAAATATTCATGGGCGATAATCGCCTCGATACGTTCGAAATTTG
>JAKSCL010000330.1 GCA_022360615.1 Hyphomicrobiales bacterium | reverse complement strand
GTCGCCCAGACCGCCGCCCACAAGGATGAGGCCGCCCAAGAGCAGCGCATAGGCGTTCACCACCCATTGCAGCCTGGAAAAGCTTGCATCGAGGTTTTGCTGCAAGGCCGGAAGCGCAATGGTGACGACGGTGCCGTCAATGAAGGCCATCGCGGAGGCCAAAATCGTGGCGGCCAGAACGAAAGGACGGCTGCCCCTCGGACATGGCGCATCGCACGGTAGGTCTTCTACGCCCCGGCCGTCGGGACAAAGCGGACGATGGTAGATTGTTCCGTCGACGCTTGGTTCGGGCATTGCCCACTGTCCGCATGGTCCGGCGGACCGGACCGGGAAAAGACGAAATGATCCTTACACCACTAACCGATGATTGTGACGATGTGGCCAGCCAGCGCGCTCAATACAAACGAACCCCGTTTGCCACGGTTTTGTCGATGGCAGCAAGCACCACCTCGCCATTCTCATCGGGAAAGCCGAGGGTCAAAACCTCCGACATGAACTTGCCGATCTGGCGCGGCGGGAAGTTGACAACAGCCGCCACCTGGCGGCCGAGAAGCGTCTCTGGCGTGTAGTGCACAGTGATCTGCGCAGAGCTTTTCTTGATCCCGATTTCGGGGCCGAAATCGATCCTGAGTTTATAGGCAGGCTTGCGCGCTTCGGGAAATTCCTCCACGTCGACAATCGTGCCGGCGCGCACATCCACTTTCATGAAATCGTCGAAGCTGATCGCATCCGCGACCGATCCTGCTGCCTCAACGGCCATGGCACTGCCCTCCCTATTGCAAGCAAACGGCGCAAACCATAGCGGGAAAGGAACGCGGATCAACGGGTGTGAATGAATGGCGGGAGTTTGCGGGGAACGGCTGCTGTACTTTCACATCGATCAATGCGTCGTACGCGAGCTTTCGCGATAGGGCGGATCGTCGAACTCGGCCGCGGGTTCGGTCGGATAGCGCTGACGGCGGCGGGTGAGGAACCGCAAGGGCGCCGCCAGCCGTGAGAGCCCGCGCACGCGCCGCATATTCCGCTCAGCACCGCGCAGGCGGCGGTCGAGCTCCGCCATGGTGCGCGCCATTCCGGGATCGTCGTCTTTAAGCCAGACCTGAAAGGCCCGTCCGAAGACAAACACCATGCCTTGCGCCTGCGCCATCCCGCGCGCGCCCTTGGGCGACAGCCCGGCGGCAACCAACATCCAATACTGAGAACGCACGGCAATCCGGTTCCAGGCGGCCAAAAAGATGGGATTGCGCCGCGCTTCCCGGAAAAGCTCCTTCAAGGCCGGCTTATAAGGCATGAAGGCGTCAAACCGCATCATCAACACGTCGAAGATGCGTTCGCGCGGCGGGTCCTGCATCAACTCATCCGGCACGCGCTCAAGCACCTGGCGGTCGATCTCGCGTTCAAATGCCTCAAGAAGGTCGAGCGGCGTATCCATATGCCGGCGCAACTCGAAAAGCGGTACGTTCAGATGCTGAGCGATATCGCCCACCTCGACGCCGTCGGCACCGCGCTCAGCGACAAGCGCCATGAAAGCCTCAACGACGTCTTTTTTGGCGAGAGTCTGCGCGTCGGTCATGATCCCAGTCTTCGGTCCTCAAATCCTATTGCGGGAAATAGCGCATTGCGGCCCCGGCACAAGCAGCGCAGTTCAATCCTGCAATTCCTCGCCCCGCTTCTTAGCGGCCGCCACAGCCCTCTTCATCAAAAGCGCAAGTCCGTCATCGGCCATGAGAACCGAAAGCGCTGCCGCTGTGGTGCCGCCCGGCGAGGTAACATTCTTGCGCAGCGTCGCTGGATCGACTGTTTCGCGATAAAGGAGTTCGCCGGCGCCGGCCACGGTCTGCCGGGCAAGCCGGTTGGCAAGGGACGCGGGCAAGCCCGCGGCCTTCCCGGCTTCAGCCAAGGTATCGGCCAGCAGAAAGACATAAGCGGGACCCGAGCCTGAGACAGCCGTCACGGCATCCATCAAACTCTCGTCATCGATCCAGGCTGTTTCGCCGTTCGCTGCGATGAGAGCATCGCAAAGCGCCCTGTGCTTGTCGGTCACGTTACCGTTGGGGCAAGCAACCATCATACCGCGGCCGATCGCCGCCGGTGTGTTTGGCATCACCCGGACAATCGCCGCATCCGATCCGAACCGTTCGGTGAAATTCGCAATCGTCCAGCCGGCAGCAACGGAAATGACGACCGTATCGACACCACGAAAATACTGGATTGGGGGAATAACATCAGCCATCGCTTGCGGTTTCACCGCCAGCACAACTGCTTGAAAGTCACGGCCTTTACAGGCCTCAAGCCCTGTTGCAACGCCCCAATGGCCGATTAGTTCTGCGATTTCTTCAGGAGGTGATGGATCGTGCACGACCACTTTCTCAGCCGGAAGACCATGCTCCAGCCAGCCGCGCAGCATGGCGCCACCCATCTTTCCGGCGCCCACGAGAAGAATGCCGCCCGAAAGCGGCAACGCCTCAAGTCTGGCGGTCACGCCTGGCCCGCGGTCTCAAAAATGACCGTTTCAAGGGATTCTTCGTAGGTCTTTCCGGCCCAGACCACAAACTGGAACGATTGGTAATAGCGTTCACAAGCTTCGGTCGCTGCCGAAAGCAGCGCTTCGCACTGCTCAGCCGTCACTTCCGCTCCGCCTGAGAGAAGGAGTGCGTGACGGAACATCACCACGCCTTCTTGGGCCCAGAGATCGAAATGGCCGAGCCAAAGCTGCTCGTTGATGCTCATGATCAGCTTTGCGACCTCACCCCGGCGGCGTTCGGGGACCTTCAGGTCGAAGGCACAAGCGAGGTGCAGCGCTTCCAAATCGTCGCGCCAGTTGAAGGACACGTGATAATCGGTCCAGGAGCCGGCGACGGAAATCGAGATTTCATCGTCTCCACTGCGATCGAAAGCCCAATCGTTCAGATCGGCCATATGCTCGATCATATCCACGGGGTTATCCGGTGTGCGCCCGGTAGCAAATTGTGTGGAAGACATCACTAAACCTCGGTTCTCACGGGGGAGGACGAAAACCGTACCGGAAACGACCGGTACGATGATTACTGAGGATGCGCCGAAGCGCATGTCCCATGCGGCGTCTCCGTGCTGCGCATGCGCGCATGTGGACCCCATCACCGCCCGATGCCGTCACTTACTCCATGTTGTTCAACAGGATCAAGCAACGAATCGATAACCGAGTTCAATATATCGCGGCGGATTCGCGATTTGCCAACCTTTGTGATCGGGTTCGTTAAAGAAACCGTTAATAATACCAAGCATGTGGAAAGGCGGACATCCACCCTGCTGGCCGCACTTGATTTTCGCTAGGCTTAGACGTTTTTCGGCGCGTCCCAACTGATTCATTCAGCGGGATTGGCGGGTATTCCGAGTTTCTCTTCCAGCACTGCGATGCGCTTTAGAAGCGCTTCGTT
The DNA here is from genome assembly GCA_022360615.1 of Hyphomicrobiales bacterium. GTDB lineage: Bacteria > Pseudomonadota > Alphaproteobacteria > Rhizobiales > JAKSCL01 > JAKSCL01. Next base: position 4,241 of record JAKSCL010000330.1, on the reverse strand, counting down.
TTCTTCGCGCGCGAGCCGTGCCATCTCCTTGACGGCATCGAATTCCTCACGTTGCACGAGGTCCATATCGTTCAAAAAGCGCTCTGCCTGGGTGCGGACGACCGTTTCCACCTCACGGCGCAATCCCTGCGCGACGCCCGTCGCATCGGTCATCAGGCGCGCGAGATCATCGAAGATGCGGTTTGTGGTCTGTGTCATGGCGGCGAGCCTCATCCATCGGAACGCGAACAAATTTTCGTAGGTATCTGAACTATGGTGCCCTTATGACGTAGGTTCAAGATAAGACGGCCGAGGGCCAATTCTGTTCGGCCCGCATTTTCAAGACTTTGCAAGGCGTTTTCCATGGCCCTGGTGCTCCCCTTTCCGGTCATAGATCCAATCGCGGTATCGATCGGCCCCATCGCGGTCAGGTGGTATGCGCTCGCCTATATCGCAGGCATCATCCTTGGCTGGTTCTATGCACGCCGCCTCGTCGCGAATGATCGCCTTTGGCCGCCCCGCCAGATTTCAGCGGCCGGCAACGCGGAGGATAACGTTCCTGCAAGCGGGATCCGGCGCGATGATCTTGATGATTTCGTCGTCTGGGCGACACTTGCCGTCGTGATCGGCGGCCGGCTCGGTTTCGTCCTTTTTTACAATCTCGACTACTATCTTCAGCACCCGCTTGAAGCATTGATGGTCTGGCGCGGCGGCATGTCGTTCCATGGCGGCATGATCGGCGTCATCGTGACGGTCGCCATCTTCTCGCACCTTAAAGGGCTGCCGCCTTTCCGGTTCGGGGATGCGGTCGTCGCCGTCGTACCGATCGGCATCTTTTTCGGACGCATAGCAAACTTCATCAACGCCGAGTTATGGGGGCGGGTAACCGACATGCCTTGGGCCATGGTCTTTCCCGGCGCCGGGCCCGAACCGCGCCATCCGAGCCAGCTTTACGAAGCATTCCTCGAAGGCATACTCCTTTTCATAATCCTGCGGATCGCAACCCATCGCTTTCAGGCTTTTCACATGCCGGGCATGGTGTTCGGGCTGTTTCTTGTGGGCTATGGCGCGGGAAGAACGGCCGCGGAGTTCTTCCGTCAATACGACCCGCAGATCGGCCTCTTTTTTGGCTGGATGACGATGGGTATGGCGCTTTCGATCCCGATGATAATTGCAGGTATCGCAGTGATGGCAATCGCGCTGCGCCGGGCGAGCACCGCAAAGAGCCATAACGCCGCTTCTGCGAATGAGTGAAACGTGGCGCACCACGACACCGACGACACCGCACCGCTCGAACCGCTCCTCGCGCAGATGATTGCCGACGCTGGGCCCATCACGGTCGCGGAGTACATGGCATTGGCGCTGGGGCATCCCGAATTTGGTTACTACACAACGCGGAACCCCATCGGTGAGAAAGGAGACTTCACCACAGCACCCGAGATAAGCCAGCTTTTCGGTGAGATGATCGGCGTGTGGTGCGCCGATCTCTGGCAGCGCGCCGGTGCGCCCTCAGCTTTTCACCTGATAGAACTGGGCCCCGGGCGCGGAACGCTCATGGCGGACCTGCTTCGCGCAGCCAAGGTGCTGCCGGACTTTCCCAAAGCCGCGCATGTTCGCTTGATTGAAACAAGCCCTGTCCTCCGCGCGTTGCAAGAAGAGTTGCTATCGCCTGCCCGCTCAACGGTGGCGGACATGACTTGGCACACAAGCATAGGGAGCGTGCCGGACGGCCCCGCCATTGTCATCGCGAATGAGTTTTTCGATGCCCTGCCGGTGCATCAATATGTGCGCTGCGGAGCCGGTTGGCGCGAACGCATGATCGGCTTCGGTGAAAAAGGCTTCACGCCTGAACTAAGCCCCTTTGCCATCGATCCCGCTCTTATCCCGGATATGTTTGGAAATGCGCCGGAAGGGGCCATCTACGAGACATCGCCAGCGGGTCTGGGGTTACTCGAAAAAGCTTCAAAACGGATCGCAAGGGATGGCATCGTCCTTCTCGTCATCGATTACGGACATGAAATGAGCGGGCTGGGGGAAACGCTGCAGGCTGTTTCGGCGCACGGCTATGTGCCGCCGTTTCAGCGGCCCGGCGCGGTCGATCTCACAGCACACGTGGATTTTTCAGCGCTTGCCGCTGTCGCTGAAGCGAACGGGCTCCGCGCATCAGGCCCTGTCGACCAGGGCGTCTTTCTGACACGGCTCGGGATTGATCTCCGGGCCGAGATGCTGATGAAGACGGCGACAACGGAACAACGGCAGGCGATTGAGACCGGGCATGAAAGGCTGACCGCCCCCGAAGGCATGGGAACGCTCTTCAAGACGGCGGCGTTTCACACCGATAGTACGCCCGAACCCGCAGGATTTCGATGACGGTAGCCGCCAGGGAAAACCTCTTCATGCGCGACACCAATGAAAACTTCGAGCTGACCGGCATAAGGCATGGCTTTTTCACCCGGCTCGGCGGGGTGTCCGAAGGCCTCTACGCCTCGCTCAACTGCGGTCTAGGCTCCAATGACAAGCGCGAGAACGTTCTTGAGAACCGGCGGCGTGTGGCCGAAGAAATGGGGACGGAGCCTCAACGCCTCCTCACCCTCTATCAGACCCACAGCGCCGACACGAAGACCGTCACCGGTCCCTGGCATGAAAAACCGCCTGAAGCCGATGCGATGGCAACGAGAACCCCTGGGCTGGCGCTCGGCATTCTTGCGGCTGACTGCGCACCCGTTCTTTTTGCCGACGCCGAAAACAACGTCATCGGCGCGGCGCATGCGGGCTGGAAGGGCGCGTTCGGCGGCATTCTCGAATCGGCGCTTGCGGCCATGGAAGCGCTTGGCGCACACCGTTCTGCAATCCATGCCATCATCGGCCCCACGATTTCGCAAAAAGCCTATGAGGTTGGACCGGAATTCGTCCTGCGTTTCTATGAGGCGGACGGCGACAACGCCCGCTTTTTTGGTCCCTCAAGGAATCCGGGCCACGCCCATTTCGACCTGCCCGCCTATGTCCGCGAACGGCTTCTTCTTGCAGGCGTCCACCGCATTGCCGATTGCGCCGCGTGCACGTATGAGCACCCGGAACGGTATTTCAGCTACCGCCGCTCCGTTCACCTGAAAGAGCCGGATTACGGGCGGCAGATCTCAGCGATCATGATCGAATGACAATAAAAGGGACCATCCACCATGGCGCTCCATTTTGAACGCTCCGAATACGATGCGCGCTTGAAGCGCACCCTGACGGAAATGGAGGCTGAAGGGCTCGACGGCCTTCTGATCTTCGCACAGGAGAGCATGTACTGGCTGACGGGTTACGACACCTTCGGCTTCTGCTTCTTCCAGTGCCTTGTGCTGAAAGCCGACGGACGGATGGCACTCCTGACCCGCTCCGCCGATTACCGGCAGGCGCAACACACCTCGCTCCTTGACGATATCCGCATCTGGACCGACACCGGAGGCGCAAAGCCCGCCGCGCAGCTGAAGGACCTCGTCACCGGCCTCGGCCTCTCCGGCAAAACGCTCGGTATCGAGACGGAGACGCATGGCCTCACCTATGCCAATGGCCGGGCGGTGTTCGAAGCGCTCGACAAGGCGGTAAAGCTCAAAGACGCACCGCGCCTGATCGACCGGCTTAGAGCCGTCAAATCGCCCGCCGAGATCGCCTTTGCCCGGAAAGCGGGCGAACTGGGCGACCGGGCCTATGAAGCGGCGCTTGCCGAAATCCGCCCCGGTGCCGATGAAGGCGATGTCTTGGCCGCGATGCACAATGCGATCTTTTCAGGCGGCGGCGACTACCCCGCCAATGAATTCATCATCGGTTCCGGCCGGGATGCGCTCTTATGCCGCTATAAGGCGGGCCGGCGGGTGCTGTCCGATGAAGACCAGATCAATCTCGAATTCGCCGGCACTTGGCGCCGCTATCACTGTGCCTATTTCAAGACCATATGCGTCGGCCGCGCCACCGCGCGCCACGAAACCATGCACGCCGCGGCCCGTGAAGCGCTTCTTGCCTGCGAAGATGTGATGCGGCCTGGCGAAACATTCGGCGACGTTTTCGACACCCATGCCAAGGTCATGGACGATCACGGCATGACAGAACACCGGCTTGCCGCCTGTGGATACTCGGTCGGCGCGCGTTACACGCCATCCTGGATGGACCCGCAAATGTTTTTTACCGGCAACATGGATCCCATTGTCGAAAACATGACGCTTTTCGCCCACATGATCCTCGTGGACAGTGAAACGGAAACGGCCATGTGCCTTGGCCGG